>NZ_JAAAFU010000053.1:123318-203944 GCF_019352905.1 Pseudomonas sp. Xaverov 83
TCGTCGGTGAGGACGGGGCGAATCTTAATGGCGTATTCGAAACGTGTCAAATTTATTTTCAACAATTTTCAAAATTTTTTGCCGAGATAACAATCACTTACCGAGCAAACCCCGGAAAACCGGGGTTTGGCCGTTACAACCGCCGGCTTAAGCGATAGCGCCCAGCAGCTTTTCCCATTCCTTGTTTTCTTTCTTCGACACACCACCAAGCAAATCAAGGGCTTGGCGCAGACGGAAACGGGTCAGGTCCGGGCCCAGAATTTCCATCGCATCGAGTACCGACACCGAACTCGCCTGCCCGGTGATAGCAGCAAACATCAACGGCATCGCATCGCGCAGTTTCAACTCCAGGGATTCAACCACCGCCTGGATAGTCGCGGTGATCGCATCCTTCTCCCACTGGCGCAGACTTTCGAGCTTCCACAGGATCAACTGCATCAACTGGCGAACCTGGTCAGCCGAGAGCTTCTTCGACTCAAACAGCTTCACGTCCGGGTTAACGCCACCGGCAAAGAAGAAACTCGCCAACGGTGCAACCTGGCTGAACGTCTCCACCCTGCCCTGCACCAGCGGCGCGATCTTCATCATGTACTCGGGGTTCAACGCCCACTGCTGCACGCGGCTGGCGAACTCTTCCACCGGCAGGTCACGCAGCCACTGGCCGTTGAGCCACGACAGTTTCTCGATGTCGAAGATCGGCCCGCCCAGGGACACACGGGACAAGTCGAAGTTATCGACCATCTCCTGCAACGAGAACTTCTCGCGCTCGTCCGGCATCGACCAGCCCATGCGGCCCAGGTAGTTGAGCATCGCCTCAGGCATAAAGCCCATGCGCTCGTAGAAGGTCACCGAAGTCGGGTTCTTGCGCTTGGACAGTTTGCTCTTGTCCGGGTTACGCAGCAGCGGCATGTAGCACAGCTGCGGTTGTTCCCAGCCGAAGTACTCGTAGAGCAGGATCAGTTTCGGCGCCGATGGCAGCCACTCTTCGCCACGCAGTACGTGGGTGATGCCCATCAGGTGGTCGTCCACCACGTTGGCCAGGAAGTACGTCGGCAGGCCGTCGGTCTTCATCAGCACTTGCATGTCCATGCGGTCCCACGGGATCTCGACGTCACCGCGCAGCATGTCCGGCACCACGCACACGCCTTCGCTCGGCACCTTCATGCGGATAACGTGCGGCTCGCCGGCGGCCAGGCGCTGGGCCACTTCTTCCTTCGACAGCAGCAGTGCGCGGCCGTCATAGCGCGGGGTTTCGCCACGGGCCTGTTGCTCGGCGCGCATCTGGTCCAGCTCTTCGGCAGTGCAGAAGCACGGGAAGGCGTGGCCCATGTCGACCAACTGCTGGGTGTATTTTTTGTAGATGTCGCTGCGCTCGCTCTGGCGATACGGGCCGTGTGGGCCGCCGACATCCGGGCCTTCAGCCCAGGTAATGCCCAACCAGCGCAGGGCATCGAAAATCTGCTGTTCCGACTCACGGGTGGAGCGCAGTTGATCGGTGTCTTCGATCCGCAGGATGAATTCACCGCCATGCTGCTTGGCAAAGCAGTAGTTGAACAAGGCGATGTAAGCAGTACCTACGTGGGGATCCCCAGTAGGCGATGGCGCGATGCGCGTGCGGACGGTGGTCATGGCGGGTCTCGAATTGGCGATAAAACTGAAAATGAAACAAGGGGCGAATGGTAACAGCCCCAAGCCCTTGGGCTCCAGCGTGGGGAGGCGAACAAAGGGCATATGAGACAAGCTCCGGTCTCAAGTCCCGCCATGGCTATTTGCCAGATCATTCGCTGGCTATATTCCATTACCTTTTGTCGACGACCTTATCGCCATGCCTGCCCCGCTCAAACGCCGCCTGTTTATCTTCCTGTTGATCGTGGTCCTGATTGCCGCGGGCTTTTTCGCCCAGTGGTTCTTCAAGGGCCGCTTTTATGAAAGCACCGATAACGCCTACGTCCAGGGCGAGATCACCCGCGTCTCCAGCCAGCTTGGCGCGCGCATCGTCGAGGTGCTGGTGGGCGACAACGAACACGTTGAAAAAGGCCAACTGCTGGTCAAGCTCGAAGGTGACGACTTCCACCTCGCCGTCGACCGCGCCAACGCCGCCCTGGCCATGCGCGAAGCCGAGCGCGTGCAGGCCCAGAGCAAACTCACCCAGCAAGCCAGCCTGATCGCCGCCGGTGCAGCCAAGGTTTCTTCCAGCCAGGCCACCCTCGGGCGCTCGCAGATCGACCTGAACCGCGCACAAACCCTGCGCAAGCCCGGCTACGTCTCGGAAGAACGGGTCACCACCCTCGACGCCGACAACCACATCGCCCGCTCCCAAGTGACCATGGCCCAGGCCGACCTGCAGGGCCAGCGCCAGCAGGTCAACGCCCTGAACGCCGAGATCAAGCGCCTCGACGCAATGATCGCCAACGCCAAGACCGACCTGGCCCAGGCCGAACTGAACCTGACCCGCAGCGAAATCCACGCGCCCATCAGCGGCCTGATCGGCCAGCGTGCCGCACGCAACGGTCAATATGTGCAAGCCGGTGCCTACCTGCTGTCGATCGTCCCGGACCAGGACATCTGGGTGCAGGCCAACTTCAAGGAAACCCAGATCGGCCACATGCAACCCGGGCAAAAAGCCGAGCTGACGTTCGACGCCTACAGCGATACTCCAATCGAAGGCCGCGTTGCCAACCTGTTCGGCGCCTCCGGCGCGCAGTTCAGCCTGCTGCCACCGGACAATGCCACGGGCAACTTCACCAAAGTCGTACAACGGATTCCGGTCAAACTGACCTTCGCCGCCGATAACCCGCTGCTGGGCAAAATCCGCCCGGGCATGTCGGTGACGGTCAAAGTGAATATCCAAGACCCGCACGATGGCCGGTGATCAACTACTGCCGCCGGTCGGCGAACCGACCCGGCGCGACTGGATCGCGGTCATGAGCGTGATGCTCGGCGCCTTCATGGCAGTGCTCGACATCCAGATCACCAACTCGTCCCTCAAGGACATTCAAGGCGCGCTGTCGGCCACCCTGGAAGAAGGCTCGTGGATATCCACTTCCTACCTTGTGGCCGAAATCATCATGATCCCTCTCACCGCCTGGCTGGTGCAGCTGCTGTCGGCGCGTCGCCTGGCGGTGTGGGTGTCCGGCGGATTCCTGATCGCCTCGTTGATGTGCTCCATGGCCTGGAGCCTGGAAAGCATGATCGTGTTCCGCGCCTTGCAGGGCTTTACCGGCGGCGCGCTGATCCCCCTGGCGTTCACCCTCACCCTGATCAAGCTGCCCGAACATCACCGCGCCAAAGGCATGGCCATGTTCGCCATGACCGCCACCTTCGCCCCCTCCATCGGCCCGACCATCGGCGGCTGGCTCACGGAGAACTGGGGCTGGGAATACATCTTCTACATCAACATCCCGCCGGGCCTGATCATGATCGCCGGGCTGCTGTACGGCCTGGAGAAAAAGGATTCCAACTGGGACCTGCTCAAAAGCACCGACTACCTCGGCATCGTCACCATGGCCGTGGGCCTCGGGTGTTTGCAGGTATTTCTTGAGGAAGGCCATCGCAAGGACTGGCTGGAGTCGAACCTGATTGTCAGCCTGGGTACCGTCGCCCTGTTGAGTTTGATCACCTTCGTGATCGTGCAGATGTCCAAGCCCAACCCGCTGATCAACCTGCGGATTCTCGGCAATCGCAATTTCGGGCTGTCGAGCATCTCCAGCCTGGGGATGGGCGTGGGGTTGTACGGCTCGATCTATCTACTGCCGCTGTACCTGGCGCAGATCCAGAACTACAACGCCCTGCAGATCGGCGAAGTGATCATGTGGATGGGGGTTCCGCAGCTGTTCCTGATTCCGCTGGTGCCCAAGCTGATGAAATACGTGTCGCCCAAATGGCTGTGCACGCTGGGGTTCGGGCTGTTCGGGTTGGCGAGTTTTTCGTCAGGGGTGTTGAACCCGGACTTCGCCGGCGACCAGTTCAACCGCATCCAGATCATCCGCGCGCTGGGGCAGCCGTTGATCATGGTGACGATTTCGTTGATTGCCACGGCGTACATCATGCAGAAGGACGCGGGGTCGGCGTCGAGTCTGTTCAATATTTTGCGAAACCTGGGTGGGGCGATCGGGATTGCGCTGCTGGCAACGCTGCTGGATGCGCGCACCAAAACCTACTTTGATTATCTGCGCGAGGCGATTGTGCCGACCAATCCGCAGGTGGCGGAGCGCATGGCCAGGCTGACAGAGACGTTTGGCAGTGAGACGGCGGCGTTGGGCAAGTTGAGTGAGATTGCCCATCAACAGGCGCAGATCATGGCCTACAACGATGCGTTTCACTTTGTGGGGTTGGCGTTGGGGATCAGCATGGTGGCGATTTTGTTGACCAAGGCATTGCCGGCGGGGCTCAAGGCTGGGGAATCTCATTAGACCGAGGCGCCGCCATTCGCGAGCAAGCCCGCTCCCACACTTGACCGAGCTGTTGAAGATCGTTCCCACGCTCTGCGTGGGAATGCCTCACTGGACGCTCCGCGTCCGCTCTTGGGACGCAGAGCGTCCCGGGCTGCTTTCCCACGCAGAGCGTGGGAACGATCATCAGACCGCCAGCAACCGCTCCCGCAACTTGCCAATCTCATCGCGCATCTGCGCCGCCGCTTCAAACTCCAGATCCCGCGCCAACTGGTACATCTTCTCTTCCAACTGACGAATCCGCTTGGTGATCTCGCTCGGCGAACGCAATTCCGCTTCGTACTTGGCGTTCTCCTCCGCCGCCTTGGCCATGCCCTTGCGCTTCTTGCTGCGCGAGCCCGGCACGGTGGCGCCTTCCATGATGTCGGCCACATCCTTGAACACGCCCTTCGGCGTGATGCCATGTTCCAGGTTGTAGGCAATCTGCTTGTCGCGACGCCGCTCGGTCTCGCCAATCGCGCGCTCCATGGAACCGGTAATCCGGTCCGCATACAGAATCGCCCGGCCATTCAGGTTCCGCGCCGCCCGGCCAATGGTCTGGATCAAGGAGCGCTCGGACCGCAGGAAGCCTTCCTTGTCGGCATCGAGAATCGCCACCAGGGACACTTCCGGCATATCCAGACCTTCACGCAGCAGGTTGATCCCCACCAGCACATCGAACGCCCCCAAACGCAGGTCGCGGATGATTTCCACGCGCTCCACGGTGTCGATGTCCGAGTGCAAATAGCGCACGCGCACGCCGTGGTCGGCCAGGTAATCAGTCAAGTCTTCGGACATGCGCTTGGTCAGTGTGGTGACCAGCACCCGCTCTTCCAGGGCCACGCGCTTGGTGATTTCCGAGAGCAAGTCGTCCACCTGTGTCAGCGCCGGGCGGATTTCGATTTGCGGGTCCACCAGGCCCGTCGGGCGCACCAATTGCTCAATCACACGCCCGGCGTGTTCGGCCTCGTAGTTACCCGGCGTGGCCGAGACAAAAATCGTCTGCGGGCTGATGCCTTCGAACTCGTCAAAACGCATCGGCCGGTTATCCAGCGCCGACGGCAGGCGGAAGCCGTATTCCACCAAGGTCTCTTTACGCGAGCGGTCACCTTTGTACATCGCGCCCACCTGCGGCACGCTGACGTGGGATTCGTCGATCACCAGCAAGGCGTCGTCCGGCAGGTAGTCAAACAGGGTTGGCGGCGCCTGCCCGGATTCGCGGCCCGAGAGGTAGCGCGAGTAGTTTTCGATGCCGTTGCAGTAGCCCAGTTCGAGAATCATCTCCAGGTCGAAGCGGGTGCGTTGCTCCAGACGCTGGGCTTCCACCAGCTTGTTGTTGGAACGCAGGTATTCCAGGCGCTCCACCAGCTCAGCCTTGATGCCCTCGATGGCGCCCATCAGGGTTTCGCGCGGGGTCACGTAGTGGCTTTTCGGGTAGAAGGTGAAGCGCGGCAGCTTGCGGATCACCTCGCCGGTCAACGGGTCGAAGGCCGACAGGCTCTCGACTTCATCGTCGAACAGCTCTATGCGGATCGCTTCCAGGTCGGATTCCGCCGGGTAGATGTCGATCACATCGCCACGCACGCGGAAGCTCGCCCGGGCGAAGTCTATGTCGTTACGGGTGTATTGCAGGCTCGTCAGGCGACGCAACAGTTCGCGCTGGTCGAGTTTGTCGCCGCGGTCGACGTGCAGCACCATCTTCAAATAGGTTTCCGGGCTGCCCAGGCCGTAGATGCACGACACCGTGGTGACGATGATCGCGTCTTTGCGTTCCAGCAGCGCCTTGGTCGCCGAGAGCCGCATCTGCTCGATGTGGTCGTTGATCGAGGCGTCTTTCTCGATAAAGGTGTCGGACGACGGTACGTAGGCTTCGGGCTGGTAGTAGTCGTAGTAGGAAACGAAGTACTCCACCGCGTTGTTCGGGAAGAACGCCTTGAACTCGCCATACAACTGCGCGGCCAGGGTCTTGTTCGGCGCCAGCACCAGGGTCGGCCGATTCACCTGGGCGATCACGTTGGCGATGCTGAAGGTCTTACCGGAGCCGGTCACCCCGAGCAAGGTCTGGTGTGCCAGGCCGGCTTCGATGCCTTCGACCATCAGACGGATGGCTTCCGGTTGATCGCCGGCAGGCTCGAAGCGGGTGACTAGCTGGAAATCCGACATAACGTACCTCTTGAGTCACCCCGAGGCCGGAAAAAGCAACGGGGACGAAAAAGACCGCGACCCGCGACTGTTCGGCGCAGATTGCAGGAAAAAACCATGATAGCTGTAGAAGTGGAGGCAAATGTGACGGGTTTCAAGGCAATCGTCCTACATGCCATTGCCAGTCAATGTTGCAATAAGACTAACGGTCGGTAAATAAACCGAAAAACTTGGCCGAAAAGCCGTTTCGGCTGTCGCCGCGAGCCGTGATGGCCTCTATACTAGCTCCCCGTTTGTGCACCGCTCTAGTGCATTCGGCTGGAGCGCGACACGTCCCTCCACTCTCTATAGAGCTGCCGCAAAAATGAGCCTGTTCTCCGCTGTCGAAATGGCACCACGCGATCCAATCCTGGGCCTCAACGAAGCATTCAACGCCGATACCCGAACCACCAAGGTGAACCTTGGCGTGGGCGTTTACTGCAACGAGGAGGGGAAGATTCCACTCTTGCGTGCCGTTGCCGAAGCGGAAGCCATTCGCGTGGCGCAACACGCCGCCCGTGGCTACTTGCCGATCGACGGTATTGTCGCCTACGACCAGGCCGTGCAAAAGCTGCTGTTCGGCGCGCAATCGCCACTGATCAGCTCCGGCCGCGTCATCACGGCCCAAGCGGTCGGCGGCACCGGCGCCCTGAAAATCGGCGCAGACTTCCTCAAGCAACTGCTGCCCAACGCCGTCGTCGCCATCAGCGACCCGAGCTGGGAAAACCACCAGGCGCTGTTCGAAAAAGCCGGCTTCCCGGTACAGACCTATCGCTACTACGACGCCGCCACCCACGACGTCAACCGCGCCGGCCTGCTGGAAGACCTCAACGCCCTGCCGCCCCAGTCCATCGTTGTGCTGCACGCCTGCTGCCACAACCCGACCGGCGTCGACCTGAGCCCGGCCGACTGGCAACAAGTGCTGGACGTGGTCAAGGCGAAAAACCTCGTACCGTTCCTCGACATGGCCTACCAGGGCTTTGGCGACGGCATCGACGAAGACGCCGCTGCGGTGCGCCTGTTCGCCGAGTCGGGCCTGACCTTCTTTGTGTCCAGCTCGTTCTCCAAGTCGTTCTCGCTGTACGGCGAGCGCGTGGGCGCCCTGTCCATCGTTACCGACTCCAAGGAAGAAAGCGCGCGCATCCTGTCCCAGGTCAAGCGCGTGATCCGCACCAACTACTCCAACCCGCCGACCCACGGCGCGGCGATCGTTGCAGCGGTGCTGAACAACCCTGAGCTGCGCGCCCAGTGGGAAGCGGAACTGGCCGAAATGCGCCTGCGCATTCGCGGCATGCGCGAGCAGATGGTGGCAGACCTGGCCAAGGCTGCACCGGGCCACGACTTCAGCTTCGTCGGTCGCCAGCGCGGGATGTTCTCCTACTCCGGCCTGAGCGTTGAGCAAGTGACGCGCCTGCGCAGCGAGTTTGGTATCTATGCGCTGGACACTGGCCGCATCTGTGTGGCGGCGTTGAACCAGAAGAACATCGATGCTGTGACCAAGGCTATCGTTCAGGTGCTGTAAGCCTGTTGTGATGCAAAAAAAGGGGAAGCCGGTGGCTTCCCCTTTTTCATTCTGCGAACGCGCCCAACGTGGCGAGGGAGCTTGCTCCCGCTGGGCTGCGCAGCGGCCCTGAAACCTGCCACCGTGAACTTTCTGAATGAATGCGGTGCCTGAATGGGGGCCGCTTCGCGCCCCAGCGGGAGCAAGCTCCCTCACCACAGGGTGAGCAGATTGCTTCAATAGATGAGTGCATCCCCCCTAAAAATTCGCTGCTTTCAGTCCGCTACCCCTAGACTGACAGCAAGACAGTCCCTTCCCCTCGAGTACCCTATGAGAAACGACGACCTGGACCTGCGTGCCGACCGCGACGAACTGGACCACTTCACCCCGCGCCCGCCCCCCGTCAAGCGCCAGAAAAGCCTGGTACTGCAAATCGCCCTCGGGGTATTCCTCGGCGGTTTGGCCTTGTGGCTGGTGCAACTGGGCGCCGGCGCCCTGATGGCCAAACTGGCCATGGGCACCTTCCAGTTCGGCGGCTAATCAAGACCAAATGTGGGAGCCGTCGAGCTTTAGCGAGGCCGCGATAGCGGTGGGTCAGGCACCATCGTTGTCGCCTGTGCCGACGTCATCGCAGCCTCGCTGAAGCTCGACAGCTCCCACAGAGAACCTATTCCGCCTTCAGTCCGCGCTCTTGTGGCCGGTGCAACTCGGAACAAGCAGACACCCTGCAATTTGGCAACTGACCAAGACCAAATGTGGGAGCCGTCGAGCTTTAGCGAGGCCGCGATAGCGGTGGGTCAGGCACCATCAATGTCGACGGTGCCGACGTCATCGCAGCCTCGCTAAAGCTCGACAGCTCCCACCGGGGACCTATTCCGCCTTCAGTCCACTCTCTTCCGGCAACCATGGTTTGTGCAACTCGGTGCAAGCAGACACCCCGCAATCTGGCGGTTAACCCCCTGAGTTGAACTTCCCGTAGCAGCTGTCGAGCCCCAGCGAGGCTGCGTCAGGCGCGACTCGGTTTGAGTGTATGACTCGATAGCGGCAGCGCGGCCAACGCAGCCTCGCTGGGGCTCGACAGCTGCTACGGCTACGATGCCAGGGCCAGGCCACGCTCTTCCAGCAACCGCACAAAACTGTTCAAGCTCTGTGACACCGTGCCCCGGCGCCAGATCAGCCAGGTATTCAAAATCCGGAATGTATCCGTCAACGGCCACACACTCACCGTCCTGAACCCCGGCATGCTCTCCAGCATGCTCCTCGGCATCAGCGCCAACCCCGCACCGGCGCTCACGCACGCCAGCATCCCGTGATAAGACTCCATCTCGAAGATCTTCCCCGGCACCGCGCCATCCTGTGAAAACCAGCGCTCAAAGTGGTGCCGGTACGAACAGTTCGAGCGAAACGTGTAGATGCTCTCCCCGCTCACATCCTGCCCTCGGGTGATCGGCGCGTGGTGCAGCGGCGCAATCACCACCATTTCCTCCTCAAACACCGCCACGCCTTCCAGTGTCGCGTGCAGCACCGGCCCATCGACAAACGCCGCCGCCAACCGCCCCGACAACACGCCCTCGATCATCGCCCCGGATGGCCCGGTGGTCAGGTCCAGCTCGACCTTGGCGTGCTTCTGGTTATACGCCGCCAACACCGCAGGGATGCGCACCGCCGCCGTGCTCTCCAGTGACCCCAAAGCAAACGCGCCCTGAGGCTCCTCCCCCGCCACCGTCGCCCGGGCTTCCTGCACCAGGTCAAGAATCCGCCGCGCATAACCGAGGAAATTCCACCCGGCCGGTGACAACCGCAATCGGCTCTTTTCGCGAATAAACAAATCCACGCCCAAGTCCTGCTCCAACTGCTTGATCCGCGTGGTCAGGTTTGACGGCACGCGATGGATCAACTGCGCGGCGGCGCTGATGCTGCCTTGCTCGGCAACGGCTTTGAAAATTTCCAGCTGGACCAGATCCAAGTCATTCTCCAAACGTGAACGTATTGCTTAATATTATTCAGTTTCCGAAAAAGATACAGCCCCGTACGCTGGCCTCCATCCCATTCACTGCGCAGGACGGTGCCATGAACCCCATTTCTTCCCAGACCCACGCCTTGTCGATCAACCCCGCCAACGGTGAAACGGTCGCCAGCTACCCGTACGAAACCGAGGCGCAGTTGGACGCCGCCCTCACCCGCTCGATCAACGCCTTCCGCAACGGGCGCAATACCCCCGTCGCCCAGCGCGCCGAATTGCTGCTGGCCCTGGCGAGCACCCTGCGGGACCAAGCCGAAGAAATGGCCCAGATGATCACCCTGGAAATGGGCAAACCCATCGCCCAGGCTCGTGGCGAAATCGAAAAATGCGCCCAACTGGCCGAGTGGTACGCCGCCCACGGCCCGGCCATGCTCGCCCCGGAAGCCACCCTGGTGGACAACGGCACCGCGCAAATCGAATACCGCCCGCTCGGCCCGATCCTCGCCGTGATGCCGTGGAACTTCCCGGTGTGGCAAGTGCTGCGCGGCGCCGTGCCGACCATGCTCAGCGGCAACACCTACGTGCTCAAACACGCACCTAACGTGATGGGCAGCGCGTACCTGATGAAACAAGCCTTCCAGCGCGCCGGCTTCGCCGATGGCCTGTTCGAAGTGATCAACGTCACCCAGGACGGTGTGTCCAAAGCCATCGCCGACCCACGCATCGCCGCCGTGACCCTCACCGGCAGCGTGCGCGCCGGCATGGCCATCGGCTCCCAGGCCGGGGCCGCGTTGAAGAAATGCGTACTGGAGCTGGGCGGCTCCGACCCGTTCATCGTGCTCAACGACGCCAACCTCGACGAAGCCGTGCAAGCCGCCCTGATCGGCCGCTTCCAGAACTCCGGCCAGGTGTGCGCCGCCGCCAAGCGCCTGATCATCGAGGCAGGCGTGGTGGAAGCCTTCACCGCCAAATTCCTCGAAGCCAGCCGCAACCTGGTGATGGGCGACCCGACCGCCAGCGAAACCTACATCGGCCCGATGGCTCGCTTCGACCTGCGGGACGAACTCGACGGCCAGGTCCAGGCCACCCTGGCCGAAGGCGCCACCTTGCTGCTGGGCGGCCATAAAGTCGAAGGCGCAGGCAACTTCTACGCACCCACCGTGCTGGCCAACGTCACCGACCAGATGACCTCGTTCAAACAGGAACTGTTCGGGCCGGTCGCCTCCATCATCACCGCCCGGGATGCCGACCACGCCGTGGCCCTGGCCAACGACAGTGAATTCGGCCTGACCGCCAGCGTGTTCACCACCGACCCGGAAAAGGCACGCCACATCGCCAATCAACTGGAAACCGGCGGGATCTTTATCAACGCCTACAGCGTGTCCGACCCTCGGGTCTCGTTTGGGGGTGTGAAGAAGAGTGGATTCGGGCGGGAGTTGTCGCACTTTGGTGTGCGGGAATTCTGCAATGCGCAAACCGTGTGGCGGAACCGCCGCTAAGGCAAGCGCTGCAAACGATGGCCCGCCCTGTGGGTCATCGTGCTGCCTGGTTAAGCACCGTCACATACGCACCGAACATATCCGCCATCGCATCCGCGTAGGCAGTAATTTGCGCTTCGGTGCGCGGGCTTCCCGAGAATTCCTTGCCCACCGAACTGAAGGTGGTGACGATCAAGTCGCACGCCAGGTCGCGGGTCGCCTCAGGCACCTGCGGCAGCAGTTCCAGCATGAACGTCTGGAAGACCTGTTGCCCTCCCGCCCGAACCTCATGGGCTTCGGGCGCGTCACGGTACAGCGGCGCGGCGTCACTCAGCGCGACCCGCATCTGCGCCTCCTCACACTCCGAACGAATAAACGCATGCACCAACGCCCGCAGCCGCTCAAGGGGCGGCTGGCTGACGTCTTCCAGAATCCGGCTGAGCATTTGCGAGGTTTGCTGCCATTCATCGGTCTGCAACCGAAACAGGATCGCCGCCTTGTTAGGGAAGTATTGATACACCGAGCCCACACTCACGCCCGCCTTCTCCGCAACCCGAGCGGTGGTGAAACGGCTGGCGCCTTCCTTGGCCAAAACCTGAATAGCCGCTTCGAGAATGGCCGACACCAACTCGGTGGATCGCGCCTGTTTGGGCTCTTTGCGTGAGGAAATCTGCGAGGTCTGGCGATCGGTCATGGGGCGTGCCTGCTGCGGTTTGAATGCGAATAGCGAATGTGACGAATTGTTCGCATACTTTAAATGCGACGAATCATTCGCATACTAGCCCGGTGCCTCACGGCGCTCAACCTGCAACAGGACCTCCCCATGAATACGCTTACCTCGGCCCCGATGGCGGCTCTGATTGAACGGCTGTACACACAAGCCGATGCCGTCACGAGCCCCGTCCTCAACAACGTGACACCTGAAGAACGTGATCGCCTGATGCGCAGCAAAACCGACTACCTGGAACTCTACGGGCTGCTGAAAGACCTGTGGCTGCCCGTCTCCCGCGACACCGGCACCCTGCTCTACATGCTGGCTCGCAGCAGCAAAGCCCGGGCCATTGTCGAGTTCGGCACCTCGTTCGGCCTGTCCACCCTGCACCTGGCGGCCGCCCTGCGGGACAACGGCGGCGGCGCGCTGATCAGCAGCGAGTTCGAGCCCTCGAAGATCGCCCTGGCGCGGCAACACCTGGAACAAGGCGGCGTAAGCGACCTCGTGGAGATCCGCCAAGGTGATGCCCTGGTCACCCTGGCCAGCGGCCTGCCCGACAGCGTCGACCTGCTGCTGCTCGACGGCGCCAAAGCCTTGTATGGCGATGTACTGAACCTGGTGGAAAGCCGCCTCAAGCCCGGCGCGTTGATCATCGCCGACAACACCAACTACTGCCCCGACTACCTGGCCCGGGTGCGCTCGCCTGCAAATGGCTACCTGTCGGTGCCGATCGGTGACGACGTCGAGCTGTCAGTTCGCCTCGGCTAATGCCCCTCATTGGAGGATTCGAGACGCCAGTGGAAGGGTGCGAGGTTTATACTCGGCACCCTCGCCTTTAACCCACGGCCTACGAACCGAGATACCCGATGAGCCTTTGCCTCTCTACAACCCCTGCGCGCAAACCGCTCGCGCCCCTGCTGGCGTTTGTCATTCTGCTGTTCGGCGCCATCTTCCTGCAAAACAGCGTCGGCTCGCGCCAAGTGCTGTTGCTGGTGGTCGGCGCCGCACTGGGCCTGACGCTGTACCACGCCGCTTTCGGCTTCACCTCGGCCTGGCGGGTGTTCATCACCGACCGACGTGGCGCGGGCTTGCGTGCGCAGATGGTGATGCTGGCGATTGCCGTGGTGCTGTTCTTCCCCGCGCTGGGGGCTGGCACGTTGTTCGGCCAACCCGTGGTCGGGCTGGTGGCGCCGGCCGGGGTGTCGGTGGTGTTCGGGGCATTCATCTTCGGCATCGGCATGCAACTGGGCGGCGGCTGTGCGTCCGGCACCCTGTTCACCGTGGGCGGCGGTAATGCGCGCATGCTGGTGACCTTGTTCTTCTTTATCTGTGGTTCGTTGATCGCGACTCATCACGTCGACTGGTGGTTTGCCCTTCCTTCATTCCCGGCGGTTTCCATCGTCAAAAGCTTCGGCGTGGTGCCGGCGTTGCTGCTGAGCCTGGCGGTGTTCGGGATCATCGCAGCAGTCACCGTGCGCCTGGAAAAAGGCCGTCACGGGCAGCTCGAAGCCGGCGTCACCAGCGAACACCAAGGCCTGCGCCGCTTCCTGCGCGGGCCGTGGCCATTGGTGTGGGGCGCGATTGGCTTGGCCCTGCTCAACTACGCCACCCTGGCACTGGCCGGGCGGCCGTGGGGCATCACTTCGGCGTTCGCGCTGTGGGGCGCCAAGGTCGCCAGCGGGTTGGGCGTGGACGTGGGTAGCTGGGTGTTCTGGCAAATGCCGGGCAACGCCAAGGCCCTGGCAGCGCCGGTGTGGGAAGACGTGACCAGCGTGATGGACATCGGCATAATCCTTGGTGCGCTTTTGGCTGCGGGATTGGCCGGGCGTTTCGCTCCAAGCCTGAAGATTCCGGCACGCTCGCTGTTCGCCGCGGTGATCGGTGGGTTGCTGCTGGGTTATGGCTCGCGACTGGCGTACGGCTGCAACATCGGCGCGTACTTCAGCGGGATTGCCTCGGGCAGCCTGCATGGCTGGGTGTGGTTGGTGGCCGCGTTTATCGGCAACAGTGTGGGCGTGCGGTTGCGGCCGTTCTTCTTTGCGGGCGAGCGTCCGCAAGTGGCATTGAGCGGTTGCTGACTCGGTGACTGATCGTTCCCACGCTCCGCGTGGGAATGCCGCCGGGGACGCTCTGCGTCCCGCACTGGGTGACGCGGAGCGTCACGGGATGTATTCCCACGCAGAGCGTGGGAACGATCACAACCGCCCTTCGCTCCCGCGTCCATCCAACTAGAAGGAAACCGCCCAATGGAATTGGAACGTGCGCGGAAACTGATTCATGAAGGGATAGATCATGACTTCCCGGTTGACGGCCTCATCCTTGTGCTGGAAGCCGCTATTGAGCTGCTTTCGCTTCCAGACAATGACTTCTGTTGGTCAAGGTGGGACAACGAAGTCCAAGCAAAAGGAGAGTTACTTGGCATGATCAACAGGCTCAACGCAGGTGCGTTACCCGAAAAGATGAGTGTGAGTCTGCTGTTTGCGCCAACTGGTCCGCTGCAAGAAGTCAGCCTTAGCAGCGGCTGGGGGGAAGCTTTCCTCAGAGTGGCTTCGAGATACGAAGAAGTTGAAGCGTTGCTGTGGTGATTTGATCGTTCCCACGCTCCGCGTGGGAATGCCGCCGGGGACGCTCTGCGTCCCGCTGTTGGTGACGCGGAGCGTCACGGGATGCATTCCCACGCGGAGCGTGGGAACGAGCAGCATCATCGGCTTTTTGAAATCACACCACTCATGTACTGATTCAAGTCGCGGAAGTCCTGAACTTTCCAGGTGAACGGCGACAGCTTCACACCGTTCTCCCGCAACGTTCTGGGAATCAGGTCGCCATTTGGACGAAGAATGACGGACGACACGATAACGCCCGGATAATCACTCAAGCGTTTTTTGAAAGTAGTCGTTGTCAGGTCAGGCGTAGGCGGATTGCTTTTATTCGCCAAGGGCCCCGTGCCTTTGATATCCGCACCGTGGCACATGGCGCATCGCTGCAGATAAATGTTTTTCCCGTTAACGTTGTCCGCAAAGGACAGTGACGTTTGAACCAGCGATAAAATCCCCAGCGACGCGATGAATGTTTTTCTTATGCTCATCTTTCCATGTGGCCTTGTTGTAAAAATCCGATATCAACTAACCGAGCGTAAACGACCCGTGATCCACTCACGGCTGTAAGCCAGCACCCTGCCCGACATCGCCGTCGGAAAATGAATAAACCCATGAGCCGCCTGCGGTAACAGATACACCTCAGACCCCGCCCATCGCTCCGCCATCTGCAGCGTGTCGTCCAGCAGCGGGTCCAGATCCCCCACAAACATCAGTGCCGGCGGCAGCCCCGCAAGGTCGCCATACAACGGTGACAACGACGGCTGCCGACGCTGCTCATCACTTAAGCCCGGCGTCAGCAAGCGCAGCGCTTCTACCATGCCCGGCCCGTCCAGCAACAGCGTTTCCCGCCCCGCCGTGCGCACACTCGGTGTGCCGGTCAAATCGTAGACGCCGTAATACAGCACCGTCCCGCTCACCCGCGCCAGCAACTCGGGCCATTGCTTCAGCGCCAGCAACGTCGCCGCTGCCAGATGCCCACCGGCAGACTCGCCGACGACGATCACCGGCAGGCCAGCAAACTCCTCACAGTCCGCGAGCAACCAGCGCGCCGCAGCCAAGCAGTCTTCCAGAATCCCTTCCACCGGCGTGTTCACCGCCAGTCGATAATCCACCGACACCACCGCCACGTCGCACGCGTTGACCATGGCCACGTTGAGGTCGTCATTCATCTGTGCATTGCCGATCACCCAGCCGCCGCCATGGATATCCAGCACCACGCCCTTGGCCTTGCCCTTCGGCCGGATGATGCGCAACGGCACCGAGCCCACCCGGCGGCTTTCTGCCTGAAGGCCATGCTTGAGCAACTTGTTGCCGGCCACCATCTGACCGGAGCGCAACAGCGCCTGGATCACCCGGGGCGTCACGCGGTTGCGGATGCGAAAGCGCGGCAACCAGGCGAGCCTTTGGTTGAAGCGCTGCATTTGCGCCAGTTCATGTTCTTCAGCAGGCCACAGCGTGTGAGTTCCCAATTCGATATTCCCTCTATCTCTAAAAGAGATGTTCACCTTGGCCAGTGTGCGTGGGCATCATGGCAATGATGTTTCCGCCCTCTGCCCACGCCGCCAGGCTCAGCGGTTATTGCGCAGGATGGAGAAATTCAACGCTGCCGCAACGCTTAGCCACACCAGGTACGGGAAAAGGATCAGCCCGGTGATCAAATCCAGCCGCACCGTCAGCAGCACCATGGCAGCGACCACCAGCCACAGCAGCGTGATGATCACCATCCCGGCGAGAATGCGATGGGCGCCGAAGAACACCGGCGTCCACAGGGTGTTGAGTGCGATCTGCGCAGCCCATAGAGCCAGCACGATTTCGCTGCCGGGGATCAGGGTCAGGCGATAGCCGGCCCAAGCCAGCAGCAGGTAGATAATGGTCCAGGCGACCGGGAACAGCCAGTTGGGTGGCGTGAAGCTGGGTTTGACCAGGGTGGCGTACCAGTCGCCCGGTTTGAAGATAATGCCGGTGCTCGCCGCAGCACCGCAGGCCAGAAGAAAAATAAACAACGTCACCATGATCGGTCCTTAGCTGAGAGCAGCTGCCTGGAGATGAAAGCCTTGACGGCGGTTTCAGGGTTGGACGCCCCGCGCAGCAAAAAGTGTATTTTTCTTTCCTCTGCGCCCCGCCACAGATGCCCTAGCTGAACGCGATGTAAACAGGCTGCTGCTCCACCGCCGACTGCTCACAAGCACGCACCAGATCCCCCACGCAATAAAGCCGCCAGCCCTTGCCCGCGCCCCACTTGGCAGCCACATCATCAAGCGAGGCTGCTTCATCCCGCGCGGCCCGTTCCCAATCATCGTGACCGATCTCGGCGATCAGGCATGTTTGGTAGTCCTTCAAAAAGGGAAGCAGACCCTGCGCATGGTCAACCTCCAACAGCACAAAGTCAGCCGAGTCCAGTTGCTGCCTGGCCGCCTCGACCCAGTCCCGCGCCTGCAACGGAAGCGCGTCCAACACCGCCTCAAAGGCCGACCCCGACTTGTCGCTACCCTGAAACGAACCACACCCAATCTCGCCACCCGCCATGCCCTTCTCCTTAACCGCTATTCATACCCGCCCGGTTACTGACTTAACCCCAGGCGCTTTTTCGCCTTGTAGCAATCATTGATCGCGATCGCCCGCTGGTAATACTCCGCACGCTGCGCACGGTTACTGTCCCCCAGCAGCCGGTACATTTCAGCCTGATAATCCCGACTGCTGCCCCACTGCAACGCCATGCCCTGAGGCATCTCGGCCCTGCATTCAAGCTTCACCGCAGGCTGCGGGAAATACTGCTCATACGCGGGCGCGCTGGTTGCAATGGCCTTCAGCGTTGTCTGGAATTCGGGTGTGTCCGTAAATTCAAAGCAAAAGGATGAAAGCTGCAGTGCCGGTGGTGCAAAGCCTTGTAGGAAGCTGCTTTGGAGCAACGGGCAGGCCTTTTCCTTGATCTCGTCGACCGGGTAGAACATCACGTAGATCATTGCGAGGCGATGCTGGGCCACCGGGTGGTCCAGCGCGGCAGCTTGTTCAAGCAACTTGATCGCCGGCTTGAGCAACTCGCCTGCCTCCTCCACCAGCACTTGGGTACGCTTTTTCTCGTCTGCGCTGGCGGTGGAAAAGTTCGCAGGCACCGCTTCCAGCTTGGCATCTGCTTGTTTTAGGTACGGCACCGCCTGCTGATAGAGGCTCTCGGCGTGGGGGTCGATGTGCGGGGTGTTGGCCGTGCACAGTTGCGGTAACAGGCAGCCCAGGAACAGGGCAATCCAGTGGGGGATTTTCATAAACAGGCTTCCGTGCGGTGGGGCGTGGCTTGCCAGGGGGTCATTCCTTTGAAAGCTGCGCAGGTTCTGTCACATTCTACGACAAGCATCTCACGGCGAAACACGCCCTTTCACCCTATCGATGATCCCTTATGGAAATACAGATTTCGGAAACGTCCGACTGGCAATTGTTCGCGGCCATCGCCGAAACGCTGGAGCACGGCTTGAAAGGTGAATGGACCGTAAAGGCCGACGGGCTGGATCAGCGCTATTGGGATTTGTGCGTCGAAGGCCAGACCCTCACCCTGCACCTAGAGCATTATCTGGGGATCAGCCTGCTCATGCCTGGCCAGGGCGAGAGCCTGGAGGGGTTGAGTGATTTGGGGTTGAGGGCGTACCGGCTGGTGCTTCCATTTGCGGGATAAAGGAGACTTTGCGTAGGCCGTAGCACCTTGCTCCTTTGCCTACGCTTGCGTCAGAATCCGCCGGCTTGTGCACCTGGGTGGCCATCTCTAAGGTTGCTCGGTCGCTGAAAACTCAGTGATCGGGTTTAGTAGCCCTAGGGTCAATTACACATAGTGCATGAGCTACATCTATCAGACATTCCTGTCTGTGTTTGATGGTGGCTGTGCGTAGGGCGCCTTCGGGTGCGCCGGCTTTGTGTAATTCCCCGGTCTACTAACCTGCGTACAGCTGCCACCCTTCTTGTGTAGTAGCGAAAGGGTGTCGGCCCCATTCAGGAATTGCACCATGTTCAAAGTAACGCCGAATCCTCCGAAGAAACCGGATCTAAAACTCCACCAGGCTGCCCAACGCGCCATTGATCACTACCTCAATCCCGGCACTGATGCCGAGACAGTCCCAGAGACAACCGCCCTCTTCAGCGTCACCTCCGGCGTCAGCAGCGAAATCCTGATCGCCAACAGCTACGAAACCGTTTCCTCCGTCAGCGCCCTGCTGCTCGACCTGTCCGACGAACTGACCGGCAAAGACCGCGACGTGGCATTGGCCATACACCAACTGAGCGAATTGAGCGTACTGCTGATCGGCAAACTGATGGACCGCGAAACACCTCGGGCATAAAGCCCAACGCGGTCCTGCGGGACTAGCCCTTCAACTCACCCAACCGATTAGTCGCCGCGTCGTCGTATGCCACATACAACGACTCGGCGATTTGGCTTTTGATGGCTTTGGCACTTTCCAGCCCCAATACAAAACCTTCGGCTTTGCCGCCTGCGCGGTTCAGGTCTTCTTTGGTGTCAGCACCGGTGATGGCGTCGAGGAGCTTGATGGCTTGAGGGCCTACGCCTTTTGGGAGGCTGATTTGGTCGATGCTCATAGGGATGCCTCGGATGAGGTGCGGGATGGGGTGGTGCGGGTGAACGAGGTCATGGGCGATACCTTGAGATTGAGGTCGGTAGCGCGTGGAACCACTGCCGGGGGTGGCATGGTAGACCGGTATGGGAATTAAAGGGCTGGTTTCGGCCAATACCGGCCATTCCACCTGTCTAATAAACTAGAGGAGTTTCAGACTCCAGTCCGCTCTCTCGTAGTGCGCCGTAAAAATGCACCTAGACTCTGTGTGGTGAGCACCTTAAGGGCAGTACATGGAAATCACGATTAAACGGAAAAAAGGACTGTTTGATAGCGCCTATGGCCAGGCTATCCCACTGGCAATCTTTATTAATGGAGTGGTTGTAGGGCGCCTGGAAACGGGTGAAACATTGTCTCTGGACCTTCCGGACGCCTGCGGGATATTGCAAGTCGGTATGCTTGACCCTGGAAATTCGCCTTACATAGGAAGCACGTCTGGTGAGGTCATATCGACCAGCAACACACACCGCGTCACCCTTGGGCAAACCGTACAGGCTTTTTCGGTAAGGAACCGGAGATGGGTTCTTTTTGACGTGCTGGGCTTGGCTGGCTCGGCGCCATTTAACCGTTGGGTGCTAATGCTCGAGATAGATCAAACTTAGGAAGCCCTGACAGACTGCAATCGGCCAATAGCAGACGGGCGCGGCCTAGGTCGTTATCCTAAATAAAAGACTTGTCGTAAAAGCTGAATCATCATGAAAAGGTTCGCCATGGAACGCGATGTAACGCTACAGACTTCAGTCACGCCGAAATCAATCGCTAACGCCTTTCCGCCCTACCTGAAATTGGAGGCAGCTCGTCTGAGCTTGATCATGGGCGATACCCGATTTGCTGATCATCGAGGCATAGAGGTCACAACAGACAAAAATCGTGTGGTCATTCCATACCGAATCTACCACGAGGGCAGCGAGCAGGATGTTAGGTCTCTAAGCCGGACGCAAAGCATTATGTACTCTTGCCTATTGACCAGGCACCACAATGGCTATGTGCGCCAGCGCCAACTTGAGCGCATCCTCCCGATCTCCGAACCCTGGGTTGTTCCATTCGTTGTTCAGCTCACTGGCGAGTATGTGATCGAGATGCTCGACACGTGCGAATCCCACTTTTCCCTGCTTGACCCTGTGATTTACGGCGCATTCATCAGAGACAACCCGAAGTATTTTCAGGCCACACGAGACCGAATGATCAGCTACTGGGATTGCTATTATCGGTCGCTGTACAAGCGTAAACCTGACTATGTCGGGTTCAGGCTGTTCGACCAACTCCATGAGTTTGCATCTCGCCTGTGAACACTGAACCGCCCCCCGGCGCTCTTAACAGCCAGAAGCCGCCGCTCGAACTTATCGACGAAAACTCGGGCGACTCAGCTTTTGTTGATTAACACGCTTTCTTAGATAAGGTCACATGCAACAAGCCCTGGCGTTTACCAAGGCTTTCGCGTTTTTCGTAAGTAAGCTCAGGGCACTACCTTGAGGCTGGAATACTTGTCCCATCCCGCACCTGCATCAGCGCAAATCCCAGCAGATTCAACCCCTTCCACAGATTCGGATTGCTCACATCCGCATTGTCCTGTGCGAGCCCTATCCCCCAGATGTTATCAACCGGGCTGGCTTCGACAATAACGCGCGAACCGGTTTGTAGAAGGTATTCGTTCAACGGTGGATTCTGAGAGAACTTGGCCTGGTTCGCTCGAACGACGATGTCGTATCGGTGTTGCAGCCAAACCTTGTCATTGAATCCCCGCACGTTGCGGCCAAGTGCTTTGGCGGCATTAGGTGTAGGCGCGCGGAGCACCTGCGCACGGATTTCCTGATCGTCGAACAAGGCCGCTTTCTCGGCCATCATGAAGTGTTCGGCCGTAGGGTAATGTTGCCCCTCGACATTGAACCCAGCCTCGAACCATTGGCTGAAGCATGACGCTGTGACGGCCGTTTTGCTGCGTTGGTGCCCCCAGAAAAACGTATAACTCAGCTGTTCTCCAGCGTTAAAACGGGCGCAAAGTTCTTTCAGATGTTCAGAGTCGTTCAATGAAATATCCTCGCTAACTAAAGGACGAAGTTACAGCTACCGTGCTGACCAGGGCAACCACGAAGCTTGGTAGATCGAACGTCCACCGATTGACGCTCACGCGCATATGCCCGCCTCCCCTATCGCAATCCTGTCGAATACTTGCCTAATCCTCCGACCTTTCATCCCCCGCATAGCGCCCCCCTGACCTACGGTCTAGAGTCAATCCAAACGCCCGCTAAACTACTTAAACCACGCGCGCGTGAACCATAACGGGCCAACGATGCCCTGCGGCGAAGCCCCACTTCACCGCCCAAAAATACTAAAAAAATGCAACACCAACCGATGATCAGCGGGTGAGCCATGGAATTACGAATTAACCAGCAGACCCACCAAGTCGATGCAGAACCCGACACGCCTCTGCTCTGGGTCATCCGCGACAACCTGGGCATGACCGGCACCAAATATGGCTGCGGTCTGGCGCAGTGTGGTGCGTGCTCTGTGCTTGTGGACGGCAATGTGGTCCGTTCCTGCGTCACGCCGGTCTCCGGGGTGGTCGGTCGGGAGATCACGACCATTGAGGCGATCGAGTCCGATGATGTCGGTAAGCGGGTGGTGGCGACCTGGGTCGAGTATCAGGTCGCTCAATGCGGCTATTGCCAGTCCGGCCAGGTGATGGCGGCGACGGCGCTGCTCAAGCAAACGCCCAAGCCGACCGATGCGCAGATCGACGCCGCGATGGTCAATCTCTGCCGCTGTGGCACCTATAACGCGATTCATGCGGCGGTGCATGACCTTGCGAAGGGAGAGGCCTGATGAACGTTCGCATTGATCCCACTGCCCTGCCTTTGGTCGCGGCGTTGAATGACCCGGTGAATCTGTCCCGCCGTCGTTTCCTGGCCAGTACGGCCGTGGGTGCGCTGGTGATTGGTTTTGGTCTGCCGTTGGGTTCTGGCCGGGTGCAGGCGGCCACTGCGGCGGCGGCTGGTGAGCGCGGTACGCAGGTGCCGGCGTTCCTGGAGATTCGTCCGGATAACACGATTCGTTTGCTCAGCCCCTTTATTGAAGGCGGCCAGGGCACGTTCACGGCGATGGCGCAGATTGTCGGCGAGGAGTTGGACGCCGACCCGGCCACGTTCCTGGTTGAGTGCGCCCCGCCCGGCGAAGCCTTTGTGGTGATGGAAAATGGCATGCGGATCACCGGCGGCAGTATGTCGGTGCGCATGAGTTACCCGACGATGCGCCGGCTGGGTGCGCTGGCCCGGGCGATGTTGCTGGAGGCCGGGGCACAGGCGTTGAAGGTGCCGGTGGGTGAGTTGTCGACCGAGCCGGGCAAGGTGGTGCACGCGGCGTCTGGGCGTTCCCTTACCTATGGCGAGTTGGCCGGGCGGGCGATGGACCTGCCGGTGCCGGACGTGGCCAGTGTGAAGCTGCGGGACCCGAGCCAGTTCCGTTGGATCGGCAAGCCGGTGAAGCGTCTGGATGCGTATGACAAGTCCACTGGCAAGGCGCTGTACAGCATTGATATGAAGGTCGACGGCATGCTCCACGCGGCGGTGCAGCATGCGCCCCGCTTGGGCATGACGGTGGGCAGCCTGCGCAACGAGGACCAGGTCAAGGCCATGCCGGGGGTGCATTCGGTGCATCGCCTGCCGGGTGCGGTGGCGGTGGTGGCTGAGCGGTGGTGGCATGCCAAGCGTGCGGTGGAGTCGATTCAGGTGGACTGGCTGGAGCCGACGGCGGATTCGAAAGTGCGCGGGATGCCGAAGGACTTTTCCAGCGACGAGCATTTCAAGCGCCTGGCCGCTGAAACCGGCCCGGCCCGGGATGATGAGAACGAGGGTGATGTGGCCGGTACGCTGGCCAACGCCAAGACCAAGATCGAGGCCACTTACCACAACCAGTATCTGCACCATGCGCAGCTGGAGCCGCCTTCGGCGCTGGCGCGTTTCAATGCCGATGGTTCGCTGGAGATCTGGTTGCCGAATCAGGCGCAGGATATGTTCCTGGCCGATATCGCCAAGCGCACCGGTCTCGACCCGTCGCGGATTACCCTGCATTCGCCGCTGTTGGGTGGGTTTTTCGGCCGGCATTTTCTGTATGACTCCGCCAGCCCTTACCCGCAGGCCATTGAGTTGGCCAAGGCGGTCGGGCGCCCGGTGAAGTTGATCTGGAGCCGTGAGGAAGAGTTTCTGCGGGATGTGCTGCGTCCTGTCGCGGCGGTGAATTTCCGTGGGGCGCTGGACAGTGATGGCTGGCCGGTGGCGATTGAAGCGGTGAGTGCCACGGAGGGGCCGACCGAGGCTCTGGCGGGTAAACAGGGCGAGAAGCTCGACCCGACGGCGCTGGAGGGGTTGTCCGGGAAGTCGTATGCGATTCCCAATAAGCGCATCGCGCAGATTTATGTGAAGGGCCCGGTGATGCTGGGTTACTGGCGATCGGTGGGTAACTCGCTGAATGACTTTTTCTATGAAGCCTTTCTGGATGAGTTGGCTGACAAGGGCGGCAAAGACCCGTTCGAGTTGCGCCTGCATCTGTTGCGGGACAACCCGCGGCTGACCACGCTGCTGAAGGCGGTGGGCGAGTTGTCGGGAGGCTGGAAACGTGGCCCGTTTGTCGCCGAAGACGGCAGCAAGCGCGCCCGTGGGGTGGCGATGGCGTCGCCGTTCGGCACGCAGACGGCGGTGATCGCCGAGGTGTCGATCGAGAACGGGCAGGTCAAGGTGCATGACATTTGGCAGGCGATCGACCCGGGCAGCATCGTCAACCCGGCGATTGTCGAGGCGCAGGTGAATGGGGCGGTGTCCTTGGGCTTGTCCCAGGTGCTGTTGGAAGAGGCGGTGTATGTGGACGGCTTGCCTCGGGCGCGTAACTACGATTTGTATCCAGTGCTGCCGCCTTCGCGGATGGCGCGGGTGCATGTGCGCGTGATCGAGAGCGGGGAAAAAATGGGTGGCATCGGCGAACCGCCGCTGCCAGCCGTGGCACCTGCCGTGGCCAACGCCGTGGCAACCTTGACGGGGCAGCGCATTCGCAGCATGCCGTTAAGCCGCTACTCCTTCACCTGACCGGGGCCTGAGCACTTATGAACAACCGTCGATTCGCAAGAACCGTTGGCTGGCTGGCGCTGCCGTGCCTGGTCGCGGCAGGCCTGTTGGCCTGGTATGTCACCCGTGAGCCGGTTTCGCCGCTGGGCGCCGAGCCTGTCGCCGCAGACCCGGCGCTGATCGCCCGAGGCGAGTATGTCGCCCGGCTCAGCGATTGTGTGGCGTGCCACAGCGTGCCCAACGGCGCGCCTTTTGCTGGTGGGCTGGAAATGGCCACGCCGCTGGGGGCGATCCATGCCACTAACGTCACGCCGGACCCGGAAACGGGTATCGGCCACTACAGCCTCGCCGACTTCGACCGCGCGGTGCGCCAGGGTGTCGCGCCGGGTGGGCGGCGGCTGTATCCGGCGATGCCGTATCCGTCCTACGCCAAGCTCAGTGACGATGATGTGCGTGCCTTGTATGCGTTCTTCATGAAGGGCGTGGCGCCGGTGCGGCAGGCGAATATCAAGAGTTCGATCCCGTGGCCATTGAATATGCGTTGGCCCATCGCGCTGTGGAATGGCGTGTTTACCGACAGCAAGCCCTACCTAGCGAAGGCCGGGAAGGATGAACTGTGGAACCGCGGCGCCTACATCGTGCAAGGGCCGGGGCATTGCGGCAGTTGCCACACGCCACGGGGCCTGGCCTTTAACGAGAAGGCGCTGGATGAAAGCGGCAAGCCGTACCTGGCCGGTGGTTTGCTGGATGGCTGGTACGCACCGAGCCTGCGGGACGATCACAACACGGGCCTGGGGCGCTGGAGCGAGCCGGAGGTGGTGCAGTTCCTGAAGACCGGTCGCAATAAACATGCGGTGGTTTATGGGTCGATGACCGAGGCGTTCAACAACTCCACGCAGTTCATGACCGACGATGACCTGGCGGCGATTGCACGCTATCTCAGGTCGTTGCCGGGTGACGAGCAGCGTGATGGTGCGGCCTGGCAGTATCAGGCGGTGTCGGCTGCGGAACGCCTGGATGCGCCGGGCGCCCATACCTATGTGACCCGTTGTGCTTCTTGCCATGGGTTGGAAGGCAAAGGGCAACCGGACTGGATGCCGCCGCTGGCGGGTGCGACTTCGGCGTTGGCCAAGGAGAATGCTTCGGCGATCAACATCACCCTGAATGGCTCACAGCGGGTGGTAGCGGCGAATGTGGCGGATGCTTATCGCATGCCGGCGTTTCGGGAGCAGTTGTCGGACCAGGAGATTGCTGAAGTGCTGACGTTTGTGCGCGGTACCTGGGGTAATCAGGGCGGTGCGGTGGATGCGAAGGCGGTGGGCAAGTTGCGTGAGCACACGGGCCCGGCGAGCAGTAGCCCGATCATTCTGCAGATGCGCTGAGGGGATAGGAAATTTTGTAGGCGAGGGCTTTGTGTGGGAGCTGGCTTGCCTGCGATGGCGGCGCATCAGTCGATAATTTATTCGACTGGGCCACCGCTATCGCAGGCAAGCCAGCTCCCACATTTTTAACCGCGTTTCGGCAGTTTCCAGTTTGGGCGGATGAAGTGGCAGGTGTATCCGTTGGGGATACGCTCCAGGTAATCCTGATGCTCCGGCTCCGCTTCCCAGAACGGCCCCGCCGGTTCGATTTCCGTCACGACACGGCCTGGCCATAACCCCGAGGCATCCACATCCGCGGCGGTGTCTTCCGCCACGTCGCGTTGCTGTTCGCTGAGGTAGTAAATCGCCGAACGATAGCTGGGGCCAAGGTCATTGCCCTGGCGGTTAGGCGTACTCGGGTCGTGAATCTGGAAAAAGAACTCGAGAATCTGCCGGTAGGTGATCACCGTCGGGTCGAAAACAATCTCGATGGCTTCAGCATGGTTACCGTGGTTGCGGTAGGTGGCGTTCGGCACATCGCCGCCGGTGTAGCCGACGCGCGTTTGCAGCACGCCGGGGTAGCGTCGCAACAGGTCTTGCATGCCCCAGAAGCAGCCGCCGGCGAGGATGGCGGTTTCAGTTTGGTTGCTCATGGCGTGTTCTTCCCCTGGATGGATACAGCCCTAGTTATGGGGCCGGGTTGAGTAATACCAAGGTTGAACAGGCGCCAATCAGCGGAAATGCCTGCCTCTCGTCAGCCAATCGGCTCGAACCGTCGCCGCCTCTTGAACAAACCTAATCCCAGCGGAACGGCAAAGATCGACATCAGCCCCAGATCAAACCCTGATAAGTGGATCTGACTTGCAGCAACGCAGCCCACCGCACCACCCGCTACCAGCAACATCCCCAGCCACTTGCGAAGCAGATACGGCTTTAAAAAACGATCCAACAGAAAGTAAAGCACCAGGGCAATGACCAACTGGATAATTTCGGACATGTGTTTCTCCAGTCAGGTCTTGATGATCAGTGTCGAAACGGTGCGCTGCGGACCGATACCGCCGTTGACCTGCGCCTCGATGCTGACCAATACGTCGCCTGCATGATAGGTGGGCAAGATTTCATTCACGTACATCCGCACACCGCCCCCTACAGGAGCAACCGCGTAGGGGGAGGCCACAGTGGCGGCAGAGCCGAAGGCGGTGGCGGCAAGGTTAGCGATCTTGGTGCGCTGGGCATTGAGGGTATCGCCCTGTTGCCGGGTCAGCGGCTTGGAGATGCCGATCATCATCTGGCACGGCAGGTTCTTGGCCAACATCTTGTCGTACACCTCGACGACCTTACGGTTGACCTCATAGTGGGCGCTTTTCGCTTCGCCAAAATGCAGCTCGCTCAGGCGTCCGCGGTCGCTGTCGGTGAGGGTGATCTGCGAGACGTTGAAAACGATCCCGTGATTGCCCAGGTATTGGAAAGTCCCATCGAACTTCATCGCACGCATCCTTTCGAGCCAAAGGCGGGGATTCTCTACAAGGCGCGCGCTGGATTCAAATCATTTCACCCTGCGGGCCACATGTATTGGCCCAATTCCTGCCTCTGCCCTACCCCATCAAGTCGCTACTGACTACGCGGACGACTCTTTTGAGCCCCGCCGCCCAACGGCCGCCCCCGATAATCAAGCATCCCCCTACCACCGCCGAGGCCTTCCCCCATGACGAGCCCCTCCACCGAACAGGTCAGCCCGCAAACCCTGCGAAGAGTGATCATCGCCGCCGGCATCGGTAACTTCGTCGAGTGGTTCGACTTCGCCGTCTACGGCTTCCTCGCCACCACCATCGCCCAACAATTCTTCCCCAGCGGCGACGCCAGCGCGGCGCTGCTCAAGACCTTCGCGGTATTTGCCGTGGCCTTCGCGTTTCGGCCCCTGGGCGGGATTTTCTTCGGCATGCTCGGCGACCGGATCGGCCGCAAACGCACGCTGGCCATGACGATCTTGCTGATGGCCGGCGCCACCACGCTGATCGGCCTGCTGCCCACCTACGCCGCGATTGGTGTAGCGGCGCCGATTCTGTTGTCGCTGATCCGCTGCGCCCAGGGCTTCTCCGCCGGGGGTGAATACGCCGGTGCCTGTGCCTATCTGATGGAGCACGCGCCGAGTGACAAACGCGCCTGGTATGGCAGCTTTGTGCCGGTGTCGACGTTCTCTGCGTTCGCCGCCGCAGCGGTGGTGGCTTATGCACTTGAAGCGTCGTTGTCCGCCGAGGCGATGGGCAGTTGGGGCTGGCGCCTGCCGTTCCTGATCGCCGCGCCGCTGGGCTTGGTGGGGCTTTACCTGCGCTGGAAGCTGGATGAGACGCCAGCGTTCCAGGCGGTGAAGCAGGAACACGCGGTCGCCCACTCCCCGCTCAAGGAAACCCTGCGCAACCATGGTGCGGCGATCTGCTGCCTGGGCGCTTTTGTGTCGCTCACGGCGCTGTCGTTTTATATGTTCACCACCTACTTCGCGACGTATCTGCAGGTGGCGGGTGGGCTAAGCCGCGCAATGGCGTTGCTGGTGTCGCTGATTGCTCTGATTTTCGCGGCGGCGATTTGCCCGCTGGCGGGGTTGTATTCGGATCGGGTGGGACGTCGGGTCACGGTGATGACGGCGTGTGTGTTGTTGATGGTGGTGGTGTATCCGTCGTTCCTGATGGCCAGTTCCGGCTCGTTCGCGGCGTCGGTGGTAGGGGTGATGCTGCTGGCGGTGGGCGCGGTGTTGTGTGGGGTGGTGACGGCGGCGTTGCTGTCGGAGACCTTTCCGACCCGCACGCGGTACACCGCTTCGGCGATTACTTACAACATGGCTTATACGATCTTTGGGGGTACGGCACCGTTGATGGCGACGTGGTTGATCAGCACCACGGGCAGCAATCTATCGCCGGCGTTTTATCTGATTGCGGTGGCGCTGCTGGCGCTGGCGGGTGGGTTGGCGTTGCCGGAGACCTCGCGGATTTCGCTGCATGAGGTGGGCGCGGAGGAAAAAGGCGCGGCGCCGGTGTTGTCGCGTTAAAGTCGACGGGTGTTCAAAAGCGCCGGAGACCTGAGCGATGCGGATTACCTGCCTTCATACCGCCGAGAGCAACATTGCAGTGTTTGACACCGCCGCCGCAGCGCTGGGAATTGGGCCGCAGGTATTGCACCATGCAGTCCGGGCCGATCTGCTGGCAGCGGTCGAACGCGCGGGCCATCTGACCGCTGATGTAGCCGAGCAAACGCGACGGGAGCTTGTTGCGCTGGCCCGGCACTGCAATGCGGTGGTGCTCACCTGTTCGACCCTGGGCCCGGTGGTTGAACTCGCCGGGGCTCACACCCAAGTGCCGATTTTGCGCGCCGATGAAGCGCTGGCCTTCGCGGCGGTTCATGCCGGCGGGAAGGTGACGGTGTTGTGCGCCATCGAAACCACTATCGAGCCAACTTCTCGCCTGTTTCTCCAAGCGGCCCAGCAAGCCGGGGCCTCGGTGGAGGTGCAGTGGGTTCCGGGGGCATGGGCGATGTTCAAGGCGGGCGATCTGCTGGGTTACCTGGCGACCATCGCCAGGGCTGCTGACCGTGCCTATATGGACGGCGCGTCTATCGTGGCACTGGGGCAGGCGTCCATGAGCGGCGCCGCTTCGCTGGTAACGGCGGGCCCTGCTCCGCTGACCAGCGCATCAGCAGGGCTGAGGGCTGCACTGAGTCGTGCCGAACGCGGGTATGATCCAGGCTAACCCGGCCCGACTGGACCCACGCTGATGCCCGCCTCCCACACCCGCCCTACTCCCGCACCACTCCTCAAGCCCGGCGAAACCGTGGTGCTGTTCGACGGCGTGTGCAAGCTGTGCAACGGCTGGGCAAGGTTCCTGATTCGCCACGACCACGACCGGCGTGTGCGGTTGGCGGCCGTTCAGTCGCCCGAAGGTCAGGCGCTATTGGCCTGGGCCAGGTTACCTTTGGATCAGTTCGACACCATCGCAGTGATCCGCGACAGGCATTACTGGGAGCGTTCGGAGGCGGTGTTCGAAATCATTGCGCAACTGCCTGCCCGCTGGCGCCCATTGCTGCTCCTGCGCGCCATCCCGCGCTTTCTTCGGGATTGGGCTTACGATCGCATCGCACGCAATCGCTATCGGCTTTTCGGGAAGTACGACACTTGCCTGTTGCCCGATCCGGATCATGAGCAGCGCTTTTTGAAGGAACAGCCATGAATACCTTGGTGCGCATTAACTGGATCGCCCGCCCTCCTATACCAACAGCCCGATCAACTGCCACGGCGTCATCTTCGTCACCATGATCAGCACAATCACAAACATCCCCGAAAACCCGAAAACGCCCATCCAGAACCATTTCCGGTAAACGCTACGGTATCCATCCTCCAGCGCCCTGCCCGTCTCGACCGCACTGAGCGCCATCTGCTGCAACCGCTTCTGCAGCACCAGCACCGGTAGCCAAAGCGCGCCCACGCACAGGAAGATGACCAGCGACGTCAGCACCCATTCAGTGGTCAACGGCAGCCCGGCAAGCTTGATCAACAGGAAGCCGGTGATGATCTGGATAAAACCCGCCGGCGTGGTAATCCAGGTATCGAACTGCACCACCATCCGCGCCACCTGGGCGATCACTTGCGGGTTGGCCGTGCGGCTTGCGGCGATCAGGTACAGGTAGGAGCCCATGCCGAAGCCGAACAGGAAAATCGCCGCGATGATGTGAATGTACTTCAGGCCCAGGTAGAGCATGGGTCAGCCCTGCCCGTCAGAGAATTGCACGGCCAAGCTGAGGTTCGCCGGGTCGTTGATGGCAGCCATGTATTCGTCGACGGTGATTTCGCCAACGCACGGCCGCGCACCGGGTTCGGGCACGTAGCCTTGGGCGATTTTGAGGGCCAGGGCAACGGCGGCGCAGCTGGGAATTTCCGGGCCTTTGTCATTCTGGGCCGTCAGTTGCACCGCCAGGGACAGCGGTTGCCCTTCGGTGCCGAGGCCTTGCACGTCGATGTACATTGCGCTTTTGCCATCGCCAAAGCACTCGAACCAGGTGCCCAGCCGATGCAGGCGCGCGGCCCAGGCGACATGGTCTCGCACGATTCCCGTGCGCAGCGCCTGGGCCAGCAGGTAGTTGGCGACACCACCCAGCTTGAGCCCCGCGCCAGCCTTGAAGCTCAAAGTGTGGGCGCCATAGCGACTGGCGAAGATGTCCATGTCGGGCACGTCCACATTCGCCAACACCCGCATGCCAAGCTCGGGCATCTTGCGCAGCGTCAGGTCCTGCCAGCCCAGCACTTCATGCACCTGGCCATGCCGGAGTTGCTTGATCGGTTTGCCTGCGTAAGCCAGCACGCCTTCGACGGTGGACAGGCCCGGCATCTTGGCCGAAGAGGAAATACCGTGTTCGATCGCGTCGATGCGGGTGAAGCGGTAGCGGTACTGATCGATGATGGCGGACGACAGCGTCGGCACGGAGCTGCAACCACTGAGGATCGCCACGCCTGCCTGCCGGGCTTGTGCATCTAGCACGCTCACGCCGTTGACGAAGGTGCGGCAGTCGGAAAGGTCGCAGTAGTTCACGCCCGCGTCGATGCAGCTCTGGGCGACCGCATAGGATTGCCCCTGGAACGGCCCACCGGTGTGGATCACCCACTGGATGTTCATCGACCGCAACACGGACGCGAACCCGGCGCCCATGGCATCGCCGCACCAGCCTTCGCAGCCGGTGCCCGACTGGCTTTTCAGCTCATCCACTTTGCGCTGCAACTTGTGTGGGTCGCGGCCCGAGATCACCAGTTCAATGCCCGGCGCCGCCACCAAATGCCGGCAAACGATGCTGCCGAAATTGCCGTAGCCACCGACCACCATCACCCTGAGTGTCATTCCATTTTTCCCTAAACTATCGATCATGCGCTGAGCCTGAGGCAGACTGGCGGCTGAGGCGGCTAAAGATACCCGATTTGTTTAACCGCTTGAGCCAGGATCAACAGGGAGCGTCAAATCATGGAGCTATACACCGAGCGGCTTTACCTGCGGCAACTGGAAGCCGGCGACTGGGATTTATTCCTCGCGTTGCACACCGACCCGACGGTGATCCAGTACGTTTGCGACGCCCCGTCCGAAACCGAAACCCGCGAGAGATTTGAATCCCGGTTACCGCACTGGTTGCCAGGCTCCAGGCACTGGTTGTGCCTGGTCGTGTTCGACCGGCAAAGTGGTTGTGCCGTTGGGGTCACGGGATTGAAGCTGGAGCCGGGTGAAGAAGCGACGGCAGAAGTCGGCTACTTGTTCCTCAGCGGGCAACACGGGAAGGGATACGGTGTTGAATCGCTGCAACGGGTTATGGATTACGCCCACGACACACTCGGGCTGAAGGTGCTGAAGGCAGTTGTGACAGAGGGTAATGCGGCTTCTTGCCGGCTGCTGGAGAAGTGCGGTTTCGTGTTTGAGCAACGTGAGGGCGATGCTTGTCAAATTAACGGGCAGGTGTTTGATGACCTGATCTACCGGCATCGGGTGGCTGGGGCTCTGAGTAATGAGGCGGTGGCGGTTCTTTAGGGCAGGCAGCTATCGGCCAAATATAGTCATTCGGCTTCTACAAAATGAAGGGGCCGTTCAAGCAGGCGACCGAATAGATAACTTTCACCGTTTGCAATTATAAAAAAGTTTCGGGCGAGAAAAATGGAACAAGAGATTATCGATTTTTTCAATAAATATATAAGTGAGCTGGATGTAGATAGTGACGGCGGCGGATGGCCTCAAACCCCCAGTTTCGAGCTACTTCCACGCGACTTTCTAGACTTCGCGGAAAAGGACTTAGATACGTCAAATTCCGTCCATAGCCTGATCAATGCAACTTCCAACCTCAAACGCGCGGTGGACTGTCAGCTTGACTACCTGCTTTGTACGCTTAACCTTGACACCTATTATCGTAGCCAAAGACTTGGAGTAGACCGCAAACTTGGTCTTTTGAAACGCGCTGGTATATTTCGCTCACGATCACTCACAAAGCTTAATATGCTTCGAAATAGACTCGAGCATCACTATGAATCACCAAAAATAGAAGACGTCGAAGTTTACTATGATCTGGTTGCTGCATTTGTCAGTGTAGTCGAGTCCGTTATTCCACTAGCAGGCTTACAGGCTAGTTTGACCAACGCACTCGTCTGCGGCGGAGGTGTCGAGTCAAGTTTTAGTCACAGCGAGCCCCGACTGCAACTTACTCTAGAACACAGTCCCTCTGGTTATAAGCAAACATTTGAAGCAGACATGAGCAAATCTGAAAACCCCAAAACTGACCTTGAAAACTTTGCATATCTACTAAGAGTTCACATGCTCTTAAGAAAGCTAGAAGAGTCCGCCATAACCGAAAAACATTTTCTAAAAGCTCTAGCTGATTGAAACCACGTGTAATGTTTTCGGGGGCACAGGTAGCAATGGGATAATACGAGGAAGCGTAACCCACCTGATCAGCCCGGTTTGGATTGATAGCGGCGCTTCGTGACAGGCGGCTATCGGCCAAAAGCAGGCGCTCCCACACCGACACACCTCAACTACCCACCAAGCGATAAAGCGCTTGAGCGTGAGATGCCCCTAGCCCTGCACGCTGCAAATTACGGCGACTTTGCGAGCTGGGAAGCGCTGTTGCAGCGATCAAAAGACTGCCGTGCTTCTTTGCTTGCTCTATCCGGTGAGATATCAGGGCTCCGTGATAACCCACGCCTCTTGCATCTTTTCGGGTGGCAGCCGTCCCAAGGTAGGCAACTCCGTTACTGGCCAGGTACATCAACGCTCCTGCAACCACCTGTCCATCAGCTTTAAGGACGTAGATTTTCAGACGGTCATTTGCCATCAGTCCTGCAAACGAAGCCTGGCTCATCTGACGATGCTCTGGCTTGGTATGAAAGCCACTCGCATGAACGGCGGCGAACTCAGGCAGCGTGTGTGAGGTGGCTTCTTCGATTTCGAATGCGTGGTGGTTCAAGACCACATTTTCGATGGAGCACGCGAGCTGCTGGTGCGTCCACCCCCTGAGGCGCTCCAGTCGCCCCTCCCCCACAAACGCGTGCTGTTCCAACGTCGAGGCCTTGCCGATAAGAGGCGTTACGGTCGAGTACTCTGCTGATTCCTTGAGCAAGGTCAACAGTGCCTGGGGTTTGCTGGAGCTGTCGCCGTAGATGCGATTGAACATCGGGCTGGGCGATGCCTTCACTTGAAAGCATGGAAACGCTTCGTTGAAAAACACACGAGCACCAAAAGGGTTTCCACTTATCCGAGACAAACTCTCAACGCGGGAACACAGATACTCGCTTTCTGCGGTCTCGATCGCATGAGCCATTCCAACATCCATGTGCGTCGTCCTTATTACGCGATTTCCAGGGAAGGTAACTGTCAATCAAACACTACGCACCTGCAAGATAGCCAGCTTCAGCGTGCGCTTTTTCCTTCTCTATTTTTCTCATTGGCCGCGATCGTCGCCTGCAGTGTCGTGACGCTTGGAATACGAGGCGCCCATCAGATAGAAGCCCCCGCCCGCCACGATAAACGCCGCGAGCATGTAGAACATGAAATGCGCCGACTGCGTTGCCAGGGCAAACCCGCATAACACCGGCCCCAGCGCGCCGCCGAGGCTGGACAGGTTTTGCGCGCCGTAATACATGCCGCGCAAGTGGTCCGGCGCGATGCGGTCGATGAACATGTACTCGGCCGGGAAGACGATGATTTCGCCCACGGTGAAGATCGCCACAGCCAACGCCCAATGCAGCACGGTGGTGGACAACGCAAAACCGACAACACCCAGCAGAAACAGGCTGAAGCCCGCCGTCAGCCATTGATTCAGATGTTCATTGGTAATGCGCTTGCCCACGATGTACTGAAGGCAGATCACCACCGTCGCATTAACGGCCACCACCGAGCTGATGACCCGGTAGGTAAATTCCGGTGTGCTTGTGGTCACCAGGTATTGAGAGATGTAGCCGGTGAACTGGCCGAACGCCACGGCGCTCAACGCGCCGCCAACCGTGAAGCAGACCAGGCGATAGTCCTTGAGCAGGATGCGCCCCACCGCGACGAACGACACCGGGGCATTGGCCGGGTCGGCAGAGCTGAGGCTCCTGTCGCCCCACACCATGTAGGTCAGGAAGAAGCCCATGCCCAGGATCGCAGACACCAGGAACGGCAGTTTCATGTCCATGTGCGCGAGCCCGGCGCCAATGAACGGGCCCACCGCGTAGCCAACGTTGATCAGGGTGTAGCGCACCGAAAACACTTTGCCGCGTTCGGCTTCCGGCAGCAGTTTGCCAAACGCCGCCTTGACCACGATATCGATTACCGAATAGGCAAAATTGAACGACACCAGAAACAGGAAAAACAGCCACAGGTGGGACGTGACGCACATGCCGATGAAGCCAACGGTGAAAAAACCCGTGAAGCTGAGGATCAATCGGTAGCTGGAGATTTTGTCAGTCAGGTAGCCGCCGTAGAGGCTTAGCAACGAGCCGACCAGCATTGCACCGCCCACGACCAGGCCGATTTCGCTGATGCCCAACGTGAAGTTGGATGACAGATAAATCACCATATACGGCAGGGTAATGGCGCGCCCCAGTGTCAGGAACAACGCAGACGACAGCAGCAGATTGACCGAAAACGGGTAGTGTCTGAAGGCAGCGAGCATCAGAGTCGGTTCCTGTAATGGGCAGTATCAAAAGCTAAGTAACATATCCTTACACATTCACCTTTCAGCCGGCATCATTATTTAGCCGCTTCCCCAATCGCCCGCGCCGCCTGAGCCAAGCGCTGCGTGGCGGCGCGGATTTCCTCCGGGTTGAGCGAGGCGAAGCCCAGGCGCAAGGCATTCTCGGGATGATCAAAGGGTGAACACAGGCGACCGCTGCGCACCACCAGGTCCAGCTCCAGGGCTTTTTCAGCCAGTTGATTGACGTCGATTGAGTCGCAGAACCTGACCCACAACGCCAGCCCGCCTTCCGGCTCCTGCACGGCTATCTGCTCGCCAAACGCCTCCAGCAAACAACTCAGCAGTGTCTCCCGCCGCCGACGGTATTCCTTGGATACCCGACGCAGATGCTTCTTCAACTCGCCATCGTTGATCAGGTCCGCGAGCATCCGCTGCATGACGGCATCGCCCTGGCCCAGGCTCACCGCCGCCGTGCGCTCGAGCACTTCGATGAGGTTCGACGGGGCAACGATATAGCTGCAACGGAAGGTACTGCCCAGGGACTTGGACAGTGAGCCGATGTAGATCACGTGACGCTGCGCGCTGTCGCTGGCCAGGGGCAAATAGGGCCGTCCGGCAAAGTGGTACTCGTGGTCGTAATCTTCCTCGATGATGCAGAAATCATGCAGTCGGGCCAATTCCAGGAGTTGCTGGCGACGCCCGGCACGCAGGCTGACGGTGGTAGGAAACTGGTGATGGGGCGTGACATACATCATCCGCACGTTGTGCCGGCGGCATAGTTCGTCGAGCTGGTCGACCCGGCAACCTTCGTCGTCCAGGTCCACGGTCACCAGTTGCGCGCCCAACTGGCGGAAAATCTCCCAGGCCGGTGGGTAACTCAGGCGTTCGACCACCACCACATCACCGGGTTTGAGCAGCGCGCTGGCGGTCAGGTACAGCGACATCTGCACGCCTTGGGTCAGGCAGATCTGCTGCGCATCGACATTCAGGCCGCGATTGTGGCGCAACATTTCCGCCAGGGCGTTGCGCAGGTACTGGCCGCTGCCTTCGGTGCCATGGCGCACGGTGTTGGTGGTAAAGCTGTTGCGCAAGGCGTTGCGGTAATAGCGATGCAGGACGGCTTGGGGCAGCAGACGATGGTCACAGGCGCCATTATCGAAAAACAGCGCGCCCGGCCGGTGTTGCAGTTTTGTCACCTGCTCGCCCGGGGTGAAATAGGCAGCCGCGGGCACGTCCCGCAACGCGGGGGCAAACGACTTCGGCGCACTGGCGGCAGTCACCGCGCCTGTCGCCAGTTGCGTACTGACGAAAGTGCCGCGACGTTGAATGCTGACCAGCCAGCCTTTGGTCACCGCCTCCTCGTAGGCAAGGATTACCGTCTTGCGGTTGACGTCCAGCAGTTGCGCCATTTCCCGCGTGCCGGGCAACAGCGTTCCGGGGCGCAGGCGGCCCTCGGCAATCGCGCTTACCAAGCCCTCGACGATTTTCCTGTAGGACGCCTGCGGCTGCGCCCCATCGAGTTTGAGCAGCGGGCGCCATTTGCGAAGCTGGACCATATGAATTATCCAAATCTGGAGGTTCTTCTGGTCCTAGTCTAACGCAACAATCGAACCTCAATTGCCCCGAGGTGTTTATGCACAACCGCCATGTCGTTGAATTGTTGCCCTCGGGCAAATCCTTCGAAGCCGCCGACCAATTGCTGCTCGACGCCATGCTGGCCAGCGGTCTTGCCGTCCCCTTCTCCTGCCGGCGCGGCGCCTGCGGGTCGTGCAAGGTCAAGGTGGTGTCGGGCGAGTTCCGCGAAAAGGTGCTCACACCCGACACCCCGGCGCCCTCCTACCCACTCGCGGCTGACGAGATGTTGCTGTGTCAGAGCCATGCCTGCAGCGACCTGCGCCTGGAAATTCCCGGCTGGTCGCTGGACACGCCAGCGCTGGCAGTCAGCGCACAGGTGATCAGCAAACGCGCGTTGAGCGCAGATATCGTCGAGCTGGTGTTGCTGACCGCCCAGCCACTCGACGTCCGGGCCGGCCAATACCTCAGGTTTCGCCTCGACGATGGCGACAGCCGCTGTTTCTCCGTCGCCAATCTGCCCGCACAGGATCAAGGCCGGTTGGTGTTTCATATTCGCCAGGTCCCCGGCGGGCTATTTTCCGAACGCATCCTGCCGACCCTGCAAGTGGGTGACGCAGTGAAACTCGAAGGCCCCGTAGGCGCCTGCACCTGGCAACACGACGATGAGCGCCCTGTTGTGCTGTTCGCCACCGGGACCGGTTATGCCGGCATCAAGCCCTTGTTACTGACGGCCCTGGCCCGCCAGGCCGAAGTCACCCTGTATTGGGGGAACTCGTCGCCGGCAGACTTCTACGACGCTGAGTTTCTTGAGCGAGCCAGCCAGGCACATCCACGCTTTCACTGGCATCGAGTGCAGTCGGTAGACGCCCGAGTGCAACAGGTCGCGCTGACACAGCCCCACCACTGGGCGGAGAGCCAAATCTACGCCTGCGGCAACAGCAAGATGATCAGCCAAGTCCGCGAAACCTGCCTGGCAGCAGGCGCCCAGGCTCACCGTTTTGTCGCCGAAGCCTTCGTTCCCAGCGGTGCATTGACCCAGGCGGAGTCGCTCAACACAAGGCACCCGGTACTGGAAAAAGTCGGCCCACGCTACTCGCTGGACGGCATGCTCGCTGCCCGCGAGCAGACGGTCAGAGCCCTGGCCGCCATCGCCGACCAATTGAAAGTCGGCATGACTACGGCGCAAGCCCTCGACATGGCCAGTCAAACCTTGCAGGCCATGGGCGCGTCCCACACCTGGCACCCCACCTATATCCGCTTTGGCGACGACACCATCCGCACACCGCGCCAAGGCATCGACCCACAACGCAAGCTGCGCGCCACCGACATCGCCGTGGTCGACCTTGGCCCGGTGTGGGATGGCTATGAAGGCGATTATGGCGACACCTTCGTCTTCGGCGAGCACCCGTTGCATGACGCTTGCACGAAGGCCCTGCATGAAGTGTTCGACGAAACCCGCGACGCCTGGCACCACGGGCTGACCGGACGCGAGCTGTACGACTTCGCTGAGGGTAGCGCCCTCTCCAAGGGCTGGCGCCTTGAGCGCAACCTGGCCGGACACCGCATCGCCGACTTCCCGCATGCCCTTTTCGGGCAGGACAAGCTGGCTGAGGTCGAGATCGTACCGAGCGAGATGGTCTGGGTTTTGGAGATTCAGCTGTGCCATCCCACCCAACCGATCGGGGCGTTTTTCGAGGATATTTTGATTGGCGAGGCCAACGCGGTCTAGTCGGGGGTGGTGCGGTTGGCAAACTGAAGTGCTGGTACTTATCCGGCCAGCAACGGGCGCCCGTCCGGAATGTGCCTCATGCCTGGCTTTTGTCGGCTGCGGTCTCGACGTGCCGGTGGAGAAACTCGACCTGCGTGCGTAACACGTCGGCAAAACCTTCTCCGCCTTCGTAGACGTCATAGTGACCACCAGCGCTGCGGAATAATTCAGCCCGTGGTGCATTGCGTGCAACCTTGAGCGCAGCCGGCACTGGCGCGATTGAGTCTGACTCCGGAACGACGAGCAGGAAGGGAACGCGCACTGACGCGGCGCGGCGCACGGGTCGGCGCCACGAGAAACTCAGCAATGACCGCGCGGCCACCCGGTTATGCCATGGCGTCCCATCCTTCGGCGTCATGAGCCTTTCCCCGAACAAACCGTCAGGTGTGGCACCGATGGACAGTTCCCCGGGTTTGCCGTGACCGGGAATGTAGATCGGCTGGCGGCCCACCAGGGCGCCGAGAACATCGAGCAGCGCCAACCCGAACAGACGGACTCCAAGTTTGGGCGGGGCCATGATTGCTGCGGCCAAGCCGTCCGTGAGTGGCGCCTGAGTGATTGCACCTGCCAGGCGAGTGTCCGAAGCAGCCAGTTCGACGACATGCATACCGGCAAACGATGTGCCCCAGATAATTACCTTGCGGGGATCGATGTAGGGCTGGTCAGCGGCCCAGCCGATAACCGTTGCATAATCCTCGCGCTGGCGCGGAACAGAGAGTACTTCCCGTGGTTGCCCATCGGAGCCGCCGAAGTTGCGGTAGTCAAAGGCGATGGCGACGAATCCCTCCTCGCGAAAACGCTTGGCGAACGGGGCCAGCCCGCATGCTTTGATCGCGCCGATGCCGTGGGCCATCACCACCACGGGATGGGGGCCAGTCCCTCCGGGCAGGTAGACCCACGCTTCGATCTCGTCACCTGACGCAGTCGGAATTCGGACAGTGATGCGCTCGAGGGCGTTGTCGGTGAGGGTTGTCATGATCGTTACCTTCCAGTCATTACTATTGGCGCCAACTGTGCTGCAACAGCACGCGACGCTCCGCCTGCTTCGATATGGCTACTCTCTCGTCATCATGGTGACGCCGGGAGGCCCTTACACACCGTTTCGCGGTACTCGCCGCCACCACGACGTGCCAATTGCAAGAGCAGCACCACGAGGCCCAGAACCGAAATCAACGCGCCCGCGAGGCCGGTGTACGAAATGCCCAGCGTGGCGAGCGTCGCGCCGCCTACCCACGAGCCCAGCGCGATACCGCAGTTGAACCCCGCGATGTTCAGCCCGGCGGCCACACCGTGGGCGTGCGGCGCATGCAGCTCGGCGACACCGATCAGGCGGGCTTGCAGGGCCGGCACTGCGGCGAAGGTGAACATGCCCAGCAGCCCGACGAGGATGCCCATCGCGATCGTCGACGACGCGAAACCCCACATACCCAAGGCGATGAACGTAATGCCGGCGATCAAGGCTACGCTTGTGCGGTTTACCCCGAACCGGTCGCTCAGTGCGCCGCCAATTACGTTGCCGGTTGCGGCGAGCAAGCCATAGACGAGCATGAAGACGCCGACGGTGTGGCTGCTGACCTGAGTCACCTGGGTGAGTAACGGGGCGATGTAGGTATAGGCGGTGAACGAGCCAGCATAGCCGAGGACGGTCACGAGGGCCGCGAACAGCAGAACTGGGTTAAAGATCGCTTTAAAGGCTTGACCCACGGAACCGGCACCTTCCCGACCCTGAGCCTCCGGTGGCTCCTTCATGCCTAGCAGCAGGCCAAGGAAGCCCAATGCACCGAATGCCCCAATTGCGCCAAGCACCGGGCGCCAAGAGATCACGCCACCCAGGTATGTGCTGACGGGTACACCAATCGCCATGGCAAGGGTGAAGCCGCCAAACACCACCGCCACCGCGCTACCTGCCTTCTTCGGGCCGGCAAGGCGCGCCGCCGTGCTGGAAGCCACCGCAAGGAACAGGCCGTGCCCCATGCCTGCCACGAAGCGCGCAATCAGCAGGGTAGAAAGGTTCGTCGCAAAAGCAGCAGCCACGCTACCGACGGTGAAGACCAGAACAGTCATCAGCATGACCCGCTTTCGCGACCACCCTGCCGTCAGGGCCGTCAGGAATGGGGCGGCGAAAGTTGCACCCAGTGCATAGGCGGTCACAGCGCTACCGATCTGATTGACATCGATATTCAGGTTGTGGGCCATAACGTCAGTCAGGCCGATAGGGACGAATTCGGCAAGGCCCAGTGCGAATGCACTGAGCGAAAAGATATAAACGACAAATGGCATGACGGATCTCTCGAACGGCAGGTGGTCGGAGCGAAGCCCGACGGATACGAAATTTTAGAGAATTGCCTGAAATTGAAAAAATTATTATTCTTTGGCCTTCGGATAAATATTTTTATGGCTTGAGTCGACGCTATTTTCTGTAGTGAGAGCGTGACAGCCAGGACGCGATGACCTCATGAGCCATCTGGATCACCTTCGTACTTTCATTGAGGCCTATCGGCTGCAGTCGTTTACCCGCGCGGCAGAGGCGCTTGGTATTACTCAGCCGGCGGCGTCCCAGCACATCCAGGCATTGGAGGCGTTTATAGGCAAGCCCCTGTTCGTGCGGCGCGCCCGCGGCGTTACAGCGACAGAGGCGGCCGATGAGTTGGCGCGCGCGATCGGGCCGATGCTTGACGGCCTGCAAATGCGGCTGGCCTCCTACCGCCTGGGTAGCGAGGGCGGCGGCACTGTGCATATCGCCGGGCCCTCCGACTTCATCAATGCGAAGGTCGCTGCGGGGCTGGCGCCATTGATGACTCAAGGTTTCCGGATCCGCCTGCACACCGGCAACCGGGAGCGCATATACAGCCTGCTTAATGCCTCGACTGCCGACCTGGCTATCACCGCTTCCATGCCAGATGAACATTCGCACGGGTTCGCCAAGCTGCTCACCGAGCGCTTTCTGCTGGTGCTCGCGCCGCAGATTGCCGGCTTGCTTGGCAAACGCCCGACCGCGGAACAGTTGTCGAATCTTCCGCTCATCGCTTATGACGAGGACCTGCCATTGATCCGGCCGGTGTGGACAGCCATGTTCCAGTTTGCGCCCACGCTGCAGGCGGCGCTGACCGTCCCGGATCTTCGCATCATCCAGGACCTGGTCATCAAGGGCCAGGGCTGGAGCGTGCTGCCTGACTATCAATGCAACGAGGCGCGGGAGTCGGGACGACTGGTTTCGATCACCCCTGAACAGACCGCGCCCACCAACACTCTGTACCTGGTGTGGAACAAAGCCTCGATGCGCAATCCACGCATCGTGCATGTGCGCGATTTCATCCTTGGGCTTTTCAGCGAGAGCACCAATTTGCGCAGCGTGTGAACAACGCAGGTAGTCGGCAGCATTATCGTCCTTGCTCATTCGGCTGGAGCAACTGGCCTGCATCACTAGGATTCCCGCCCCTCAGTCACACAAACATCGGGCGCCGGGGTACCAAATCCGGGCACAACGGTAACAAGTAACACCGCACAGCCTATGCCCGAAAGCGCCTCTGAATCTCTACAACCCTCATCAGCCGTGGCTCTTCGCCAGTTTTCGGAAAAATGGCATAGCCCTTGCTTCATTCTGAAAATCATCTGATATATCAGATGATTTTCAGGAGTGGATATGTCCGAACCGACCACCTTCATCAGCCATCACCCAACCACGGTGGCTCCCACAAAAAGCGCAGCGCAACTGCGTGAGCTGGCCTATGCCCAAATCAAGCAGCGGATTATCAGCTGCGAGTATCGCCCCGGCGATGCGATCAACGAGGCGCAACTGACCGCTGCGCTGGGCATTGGCCGAACCCCCATCCATCAAGCGCTGCACCGCCTGGAAGTGGAAGGCATGGTCACGATCATGCCGCGCAAAGGCGTGATGGTGACGGCCCTGTCACTCAACGATGTACTCGACATGATCGAAGTGCGCGTGAGCAACGAACAGCTGTGCGTCAAGCTCGCGGTAGAGCGCGCCAAGGACACTGACATCCAGGCCATGCGCGACATCCTCGAGCGCACCCCTGCCCTTTTAGCCAAGCACGACGTGGCCGGGCTGATGTCGCTGGACCTGGAGTTTCACATGTCGATATCGGCCGCCGCCCACAACCGCGTGCTGGCCGAGTTGCTGCGCAACCTGCACGAAAAACAGGCGCGTTTCTGGTACCTGACCCTGTCGGAAAACCATCACAGCGAACGCATCTACCACGAACACCTGCAAATCCTTGAAGCGGTGGAGCAGCGCGACGGCACCGCCGCCATCGCCGCGATCCATCACCACATTGACGATTTCCGCCGCGCAATCATGCGCACGCTTTGATCACTCACTACGAGCACTTTTCATGACTCAAATGACTTTCCATGTCGTCGGCCAAGGCGAACACCACGCCAGCATCAAACACCTGATCATCGCAGGCTGGGCGGGACGTAACAGCGAAGCGGTGGAACACCATATTGCCGAACTGGAAGCGCTGGGCGTACGCCGGCCCACCCAGGTGCCGTGCTTCTATCGCGTGTCCGCCAGCCTGTTGAACAACGCCGAGACGATTCAGGTGCCGGGCAAGGATTCTTCCGGCGAGACCGAGTTCGTACTGATCCCAAGCGACCAAGGTTTGTTGATCGGCCTGGGCTCAGACCACACCGACCGCAAGGTCGAAAGCTATGACGTTACCGTGTCCAAGCAGATGTGCGACAAACCCATCGCCCAGCAGGTGTGGCGCTACACCGAAGTCCAGCCGCATTGGGATCACCTGGTGATGCGCACCTGGCGTGTGCGTGATGGCGTGCGAGCGCTGTATCAGCAGGGGCCGGTGACCAACCTGCTGGCGCCGGAAACGTTGCTGGCGAAACTCAATAACAACGCCGCGCTGCCTGCCGATACGGCAATGTTCTGCGGCACGCAGTCGGTGATCGGCGAACTGGGTTATGGCGAAGCCTTCGAAATGGAACTGTTCGACCCCATCCTCAACCGCAGCCTGCGCCACCAGTACGGTGTCGAGCCGCTGCCTGTCGCCGAGTAACTCACGATGACTGAGATTGCAGCGTTTGCCCATGCCCTTGCCGAGGGCCGCACCACCAGTGAGGCATTGGTCAATGACGCGTTAAAGCGCATTGCCGCGCATCGCGCCGCAGGCGGCATGGCCTATATCAGCGTCGACGCCGACAGCGCCCTGAACGCTGCGCGGGCCAGCGACCTTGCGCGCGCATCCGGCTATGTGCCGTCGGCGCTGGCCGGGCTGCCCGTGTCGATCAAAGACTTGTTCGATTTGGCCGGGCAGGTCACGGCGGCCGGCTCGCAATTACTCGCCGATACGCCGCCCGCCCGCCACGATGCCGTGGTCGTCGAGCGCCTGAGGGCGGCCGGTGCGATCTTGCTGGGCCGCACCAACATGAGCGAGTTTGCCTTTTCCGGCCTGGGGTGGAACCCCCACTACGGCACGCCGCTCACACCGTGTGCAGACGGGCGCATCGCTGGCGGCTCCAGTTCCGGCGCCGCCGTGAGCGTGGCGCTGGGCATGGCGGTGGCGGGCTTGGGCACTGACACCGGTGGCTCGATCCGTATCCCCGCAGCCTTCTGCAACCTCGTCGGTTTCAAACCCAGCGCCAGCCGTGTGCCGATGAGTGGCACCTTCCCGTTGGCCGCCAGCCTGGACTCGGTCGGTGCACTGTCAAACAGCGTCGCCGACTGCATCCTGCTGGACCAGATACTCAGCGGCCAATCGCTGGATACCCGCGCCGCGCCGTTGGCCGGGCTGCGCCTGGCGGTCACCCGCGACGTGGTGCTCGATCAACTGGATGCCACCGTGGCGGCAGCGTTCGAACGCAGCCTGGACCTGCTCGCCAAGGCCGGTGCAAGTATCCGCTGGTTCGACTTCCCGGAGCTGCACCAACTGCCGCGCATCAATGCTGCAGGCGGGCTCACGGCCGCCGAAGCCTGGCAGGGCCATCGCCAGTGGCTCGAGGGCGACCGCAGCGAGGCTTACGACCCACGCGTTGCGCAACGCATACGCCGCGGCGCGGCCATCAGCGCAGCCGATTACCTGGACATCCAGGCCGAACGCCAACGCCTGATCAGCGTAGCGCGTGAACGCATGGGTGACGCCGATGCGTGGTTGCTGCCGAGTGTCGCGATAGTACCGCCCAAGCTTGCCGACCTGGCGGATGACGCGGCTTTTTTTGCCACCAACGGCCTGGTATTGCGCAATACCAGCGTGCTGAATTTTCTGGACGGCTGCGCCCTGAGCCTGCCTTGCCAGCGCGGCGACGAACTGCCGGTAGGCTTGTCGATTGCCGGCCTGCATGGTCAGGACGCACGGGTGCTGCAAGTGTCTCGCTCAATCGAGGCGCTGTTACGAGAAAACACGTAATGCGCTAGCGCTGAACCAGCGGCAGGCACGACCTGCCCTGGCTCACTTATTGGCTCACAGCAAAAACTCCACGGCGGCCGCCCGTGCGCCCGCACTCGCCTGCCAATCGGCTTGCGCACCCCATGCGCAACGAATTGACGAGACAACTTATGAACCCAAGTAACGCAACTTCATCGCTGGAACTGGACCACTCGCCGATGTCCGACGACGTGGCTGTTGTGTACCGCAAGATCGCCTGGCGGTTGCTTCCGTTCCTGGTATTCCTCTTCGTATTGGCCTGGATCGACCGGGTCAACGTCGGTTTCGCCAAACTGGCGATGTTGCAGGACCTGGGCTTCAGCGAGGCCGTCTATGGCCTGGGCGCCGGGATTTTCTTCATTGGTTACTTCTTCTTCGAAGTACCCAGCAACCTGCTGCTGGAAAAAATCGGCGCGCGGCGCACACTGGCCCGCATCACGATAATGTGGGGCCTGACGTCCATCGCCATGGCCTACGTCGAAAGTGCCTGGTCGTTCTACGTGCTGCGGTTTCTGCTCGGTGCGTTTGAAGCGGGCTTTTTCCCGGGTGTGGTGCTGTACCTGACCTACTGGTTTCCGGCGGCGCAACGCGCAAAGATCAACGGCATGTTCATGACCTCTTTCGCCATCGCTGGCGTGGTCGGCGGCCCACTGGCCGGGTTTATCATGAGCCACATGGTCGGCGTCGGCAGCCTGTCCAACTGGCAATGGCTGTTCATTCTCGAAGGCATTCCCTCGGTGATCGCAGGTGTCCTGGTACTGCGCTACCTGCCGGAAAAACCTATCAATGCCAAGTGGCTGAGCCCGGCACAACGCACGATGGTCAGCGACACAATCGCCCGCGAAGACCAGGCTCCCGGCAAACACAGCGATCTGCGCTCGCTGATTCGTTATCCCAAACTGTGGCTGTGTGCCCTGGTGTATTTCTGCCTGGTCAGCGGCAACGCGACCATTGCGTTCTGGACCCCGTCCGTCATCAAGGCGCTGGGGGTGGATGACACCATGCGCATCGGCCTGCTCTCCTCGATACCGTTCATATTGGGCACCGTGGCGATGCTGTGGAACGGTTTTCACTCCGACAAAACCTCTGAGCGCCGCGTGCATTGCGCCATGGCTGCGCTGCTCGCCGGGCTAGGGCTGATTGGCACCGGATTGTTTATTGGTAACGCCGTCCTGGCATTGATCGCCCTGACCATTGCGGCCATGGGCATCCTCGCAGCGTTCCCGGTGTTCTGGTCGATTCCCGGGGCCTTTTTGGCCGGTACCGCAGCCGCCGGAGGCATTGCCTTGATCAACTGCATCGGCAACCTGGCGGGGTTCGTGGCGCCCTACATGATTGGCTGGCTGAAAACCCTGACCGGCAGTTTGGCTGCCGGCCTGTATATGGTGGCCGCCTTTGAAATACTCGCAGCCGTGTTGCTGCTGGTGCTGTTCAAAGGGATCAAAGTCAGCAAATCATCGGTTCAGTGAGCAGGGATGATGATTGAAATTAACACGCACACTTCACCGGCGAACCCACCGCTTGTACCGCTCCATGCGCTGTGGTTTTTTGAGGCCGTGGCTCGCCAAAAAAGTTTCACCAAAGCGAGCCATGTGCTGGCTGTCACACAAAGCGCCGTCAGCAAGCAAGTCAGGAAACTGGAGAAAAGCTTGGGGCTTGAGTTGTTTGAGCGACGCTGTACTGAGGTCACCCTCACGCAGGCCGGTACGACGTTACTGGCCTGTGTTCAACCGATGTTGGTGTCGCTGAACCAGACGGTGCAGGCGCTTACTCAGGAAGCCCCGCTTGAATCCGGGGGGCAAAAATGTCGAGGAATTCGTCCATGCCAGTCTCACCGAGGACCACGGCTTTAGCCCCTCCGGCCGCAATGAAGGTTACATCGATGCTGCCCAGGACTTAGGCACAGCAGGCCGATGGCTTCTGGATGATTTGACTCGCCGATTTGCCAGTACACCGTCTTTTCAATGATGAAACGCCGGCCCCGCCTCTGCACCTTGTGGAGGCGCTTCTACCTTCACCCTCAACGCAATCAACACTGCCGCCAGCAGCATCAAGATACCTGCCGCGACAAACACACCGTCGATACCACTGAAGCTGAACATCGCACCGCCCGCCGCGGCACCCGCTGCAATCGCAGACTGCACCGAAGCCACCACCATGCCGCCGGCACTTTCGGCCTGATCAGGCACTGCCCGTGCAACCCAGTTTGACCAGGCCACCGGCACGCCGCCAAACGCCAGGCCCCAGAGCATCAACAACCACACCTGGCCCGTCACCGTCGCCGGCAACAGCGCCAGGGCGAGTGCTGCCACACCGACCAGGGCCGGCATCAACACCAAGGTGCCGCGCGGCAGACGCACCAGCAGCCACCCGGCCAGCAGCGTGCCGGCGAAGTTTGCAACGCCGAAACCCAGCAACATCAACGCCAGCCCTTCGGCGCCGACGCCGGTGGTGCTTTCCAGGAATGGCCGGATGTAGGTGAATAACGCAAAGTGTCCGGTATGCACCAGCACACATCCCAACATGCCCACGGCAATGCCTGGACGCAGCAGCACCTCAAGCACAGTTTTCAAGCGTGCCGTCCGGCGGGGTGCAAGTGGCGGCAGGGTGAATAGCTGGAACACCAGGGTCACGCCGCCCACTGCAGCGGCTGCGAAAAACGCGCTGCGCCAGCCGTACAGCCCACCCAAAAAGCTGCCCAGCGGCACCGCCACGACAGTGCCCACCGCGATGCCGCTGAAGATGATCGACAAGGCACGCGGCAGCAACGCCGCCGGCACAAGCCGCATCGCCACCGCCGCCGCCATGCTCCAGAAGCCACCCAGTGCGATGCCCAACAGGATACGCATCAGCAGCAACACCGTGAGGCTCGACGAGACCGCCACCAGCAGGTTGGAACAGATCATCAGTGCGCTGAAGCACAGCAACACCACGCGGCGGTCGATCCCGCGTGTCAGGCCTGGCACCAGCAACCCGGCGAACAAGGCGACCACCGCCGTGACCGTCACCGCCTGCCCTGCCAAGGCTTCCGAAACACCCAGCTCGGCTGCCATCGGCGTCAACAGGCTGGCCGGCAGGTACTCCGCCGTCAGCAATCCGAACACGCCCATCGCCAACGAAAACACCGCCATCCAGGCCGGCGTCGCGGGCGCTACATCTGCACCGGTTACGGCGTCACACACACAACTGCTCATCACGGTCATCCTTCAAAAGTTATTGCGACCGGCAGTCTAGGTGCGACGATTGGGATGATCTATGATGCAAAATCTCGAATCCTTTACCGAAACCCCGGAAATGATGCCCACCGATCCGTTCGACCAGTCCTCTGACCTCATCAACGAACTGCTGCGCGGCATGCGCCTGCGGGGTGTCGAGTACCGGCGTATCCAGACTGGACCGGCGTTTGGCCTGGGCTTCCCGGCCAAGCCCGGACACGCCTATTTCCACCTTATCGCTGCCGGTTGCGTCACCCTGCGTACCGAGGACGGCACCCTGTATGAACTGACGCCAGGCAATGCCGTGTTCATCTCCCATGGCGGTGCCCATCAGATACTCTCCAGCCCGGACGTGCCGGTACAGGACATCGACAGCTTCAACGCGGCAGCCCTCGGTGATGCGGTGTGTGCCGTGGATGCCCGGGCCGATGTGGCCGTGACGCAAAGCGCCCTGCTCTTCAGCGGCTGCATGGAGTTTGAACTGGGGAGTTTGCACGGCCTTGGCCGCCTGATGCCGGACCTGATGCTGATCGACGCCAAGGGCCAGCGTTATCCGGGGCTGATGCCGATCCTGGCGGCCATGGAGCGTGAAGTCAGCAGCGCCCGCATTGGCTTCGCCGGCATCCTGGCGCGCCTCGCTGAGGTGGTGGCGGCCATGGTAGTTCGGGGTTGGGTTGAATGTGCGTGCGGGAATGCGTCCGGCCTGGTGGCGGCGTTGCGCGACCCACGCCTGGCCAAGGCCCTGCTGGCGTTGCATCAGCAACCCGGGCGCGATTGGACGGTGGAGGAGCTGGCAGCGCAATGTCATACCTCACGCTCGGTGTTCGCCCAGCACTTTCAAACCACCATCGGCACGCCACCGCTGCGCTACGCCACCGAACTGCGGATGCGCCTGGCCAGCCAGTGGCTGACGCTGGAACGGCTGCCGATCGAAACCGTGGCGCAGCGCCTTGGCTATAACTCCCAGGCGGCGTTCAGCCGAGCGTTCAAGCGCGTTACCGGGCAGCCGCCGGGGGCCAGCCGGCGACAGGCGAGCTAAGGGAGGCGGTGGTGTCAGGATCTGGAAGGCCAGGCTGGCCACCGTAAAGGCCGAAATTCGCAAGCTCACGGGCGAGACACCCGATGAATACCGTAAGGCAAACCTGGGGTAGCCATTTTGTCGGAGCTTTGCGGTTAGAGCCGAATTTATGACAAAAAATTCATACAGCTAAACTGTACAGTTTTTCTGCATGCATGCTAACGTCCGAGCATGAACAAGCCTTCCATCACCTCCGAAAACCAATCCGCCGCCCTGGCCGCCGAGCTTCGCATCTCCTTGGGCAAGCTGATACGCCGGCTGCGGGAACAGACCCATCCCAATGATTTCACCTCGGCCCAGAAGTCGGTGCTGCTGCGCCTGGACCGTGACGGGCCCAGCACTGTATCGGCCCTGGCCCGGGCGGAGAGCGTGCGGCCGCAGTCCATGCGCATCACCGTGGCCGGGCTTGAGACCATGAAAGCGATCAGGGGCAAACCCGATCCCAGCGATGGGCGGCAAACCCTGATCGAGCTGACTCCCCGCTTTCGTAAACACCTGATCGCCAGCCGGGCAGCCAAGGATGATTGGCTGCAGCGGGCGCTGCAGGAGCAACTGTCTGCCGAAGAACAAGCTGAACTCGCGGCAGCGGTAAAGCTGCTGGAGCGCCTCGCCGATTTCTGAACCTCCCCACCCGTTCGAGGACATCCCATGGCCGTCACCTTGCTGGATCCCAACACCGCGCTGATCATCGTGGACTTGCAGAAAGGCATCGCCGAATATCCGTTCATCCACCCCATCGGCGGCGTGGTGGAACGCTCCCGTGCACTGCTCGAGGCTTTCCGCGAGCGCGGCATGCCGGTGGTGCTGGTCAACGTCACAGGCTTCGCCCCCGGGCGCACCGAGCGGCCACGGCGCAGCGATGTATTTCCACCGGGATGGGCCGACCTGCTGCCCGAACTCGATCAGCAACCCGGCGACATTGGGGTGACCAAACGCACCTGGGGCGCCTTCGCCAGCACCGATCTTGAGGCGCAGTTGAAGGCCCTCGGTGTCACCCAGGTGGTGATCACCGGGGTTGCCACCGGGACCGGCGTGGAGTCCACCGCGCGCCAGGCTTACGAGGCCGGCTTCAACGTGACCCTGGCCGTCGACGCCATGACCGACGCGAACGCCGAGGCCCATCACTACAGCCTGAACCAGGTATTCCCGAAGCTGGGGGAAACCGGCACGGCGCAAGACATCATCGGTTTGCTTGAAACAAGGGGTGCGTGACGATGCAATGGCATGAGCTGGTGTCTTACTTCTTCGGCGGCGTATTGCTCGCCAACGCGCTGCCCCATTGCGTCAGTGGTTTGATGGGGCAGTCTTTCCAGACGCCGTTTGCCAAACCGCGCGGCCAGGGGCGGTCTTCCTCGACGCTGAATGTGCTCTGGGGTTTTCTCAACCTGGTGATCGGCTACGTGCTGGTCTGCCGGGTCGGGGATTTCGACCTCAAAAGCACCGCTGATGTGCTCGCCCTCGGGCTTGGGGCCTTGGCGCTGAGTGTTTTCCTGGCGCAGCATTTCGGGCGCTTCAATGGTGGTAATCCCTCAAGGCCGGTGTGAGTTCGATGGGCATTTTCCGCTCGCTGCGCAGCGTCAACTACCGCATCTGGGCCGCCGGCGCCCTGGTGTCGAATATCGGCACCTGGATGCAACGCACGGCCCAGGACTGGCTGGTGCTGACCCAGCTCACCCCGCATAACGCCTCGGCCGTCGGCATCGTCATGGCGTTGCAGTTCGGGCCGCAATTGCTGTTGCTGCCCTGGACCGGCTTCGCCGCCGACCACTACGACAAGCGCAAGCTGCTGATCGTTACCCAAGGCGTGATGGGTGTGCTGGCGCTGATGCTGGGGGTGTTTACCCTGACCGGCATCGTGCAGCTGTGGCACGTGTATGTGTTCGCGTTTTTGTCCGGCTGCGCCTCGGCGTTCGATGCGCCGGTGCGGCAGATTTTCGTGGCGGATCTGGTGGGCGAGGCAGACTTGTCCAACGCCATCGCGCTCAACTCCACCTCGTTCAATATGGCGCGCATGATTGGCCCGGCGGTGGCCGGCGTGACCATCGCGTCGGTGGGCACCGGCTGGGCTTTCCTGCTCAATGGCGCGAGCTTTTTCGCGGTGCTGGCGTCGCTGTTTCTGCTGCGGGTTTCCGGGCTGCACACCCGCCTGCGGGCGCTGCGCACCAAGGGCAGCCTGACTGAAGGCCTGCGCTATGTGTGGGCGCGGCCGGACCTGATGGCGATCCTGATCATGCTGTTCTTGATCGGCACCTTCGGCATGAATTTTCCGATCTTTATCTCGACCATGGCCGTCACCGTGTTCCACGCCGATGCCCGTGGCTATGGCCTGCTGACGTCGACCCTGGCCATCGGCACCATCGCCGGGGCCCTGATCGCCGCCGGTCGCGAGCGGCCGCACTTCAAGTCGCTGCTTTACGGCGCGCTGGTGTTCGGAGTGGGTTGTACCCTGGCGGCGATTGCCCCGAATTACTGGCTGTTCGCCGGGGCGCTGGTGATCATCGGCGTGGGCGCCCTGACCTTCAGCAACACCACCAACAGCCTGATGCAACTCACCACCGAGCCCGCCATGCGCGGCCGGGTGATCGCCCTGCGAGTGGGCGTGGCCCTTGGCGGCACACCGATTGGAGCACCGATAGTGGGTTGGGTGGCCGACCACCTGGGCCCACGCTGGGCACTGGCAGTCGGCGCCGCCTCGGGCATCCTGGCCGCCGGAGTGGCGGTGTACACCATGACGCACAAGCTGGATCGGCCCAAAAATATCTGATGGGCAACACAGCTCCCACAGTTGATCTTCGCAGGCTCGCACAGTTGATCGTTCCCACGCTCTGCGTGGGAATACATCCTGTGACGCTCCGCGTCACCATTGCGCAGGACTTGAGCCTTGCATCGTCAGCTGGACGCAGAGCGTCCGAGGCGGCGTTCCCACGCAGAGCGTGGGAACGATCACCTCGACAGCTCCCTCAGTTGATCTCTCGCGTATCATCACCCTCCTCGCTCCTCAAGGAATCCCCATGTCTTCAACCAAACGCGACAGCGCACGCATCGAGCGTCGCCTGGTCGCGACCCTGACCGAAGCCTGTGAAATCGCCAAGGCGGAAATCACCGGCTTCGACTGGCTGACCCACGAAGTCGACTACCAGGCCTTTGCACAAAGCCTGGTGGTCATCTGGGTCTTCGATACCCGGGCAAACAGGGAACTGGCCCTTTCAACCAGGCTGGACCTGCGGATGCGCGAGCTGACAGCCACGGCGTTGGAAGACGCCGGCGTGGATCTCCCCTCTTCAGACCGCTACGTGCGCTTCGACTCCGAAGAAGAATGCCGCCTCCAGCATGGCGGCGATTGGCGCCTGCGCCTGGTGAAACGGTATGCCGTGAAGGGATGATGCCTTGGCTAAAGATATCGAGAATCCATGTGTCTCAACCTGCCAGCTCAGTGGTGAGCTGTGCGTCAGCTGTGGACGCACCAAGGACGATATTCGCAAATGGAAAAAGATGAAGCGGCCAGAGAAGATGGCCGCTGTGCAGCGCGCAACGTTGCGGTTGAAGGCGTTGAAAAAGGGCAAGTGACACCAACACGTCAAGCCATCAAGTACGGCCCACCGAACCGGTAACCGGCAAATTCCCCAGCAGCTTGAGACCGGTAGTCTTCACAAACGTTTCGTAATCCATCGGCTTCTGGATACGGGTTTCAGCGTTGGGCAGTACATACGCCCAAGCCCGCTTGGACGACACGTCATACACCAGCTTGAACAGGCGAGTCGGCACCCAGACCTTGTTGTCGCCAATGGTGCTGTAGCCAGGGTCAAACAACGGGCCGGTGAACACGAACACGTTGCCGTCGGCGCGCTTGGCAAACTTGCGCACGTCCGCCTCGACCTTGCTCCAGATCTTGCGATTGTTGGTCGGTTCCTGGGGCACCATGTTCGACAGTGCGAAGGATTGGGCCATGGCGTTGGTGCTCGGCGCATCGGCGGCCGGGGATTGATGGCCACGGTCCACCGCCGGGTGTTGGCCACGGTAGTCGCTCAACTCGGCGCGCGCGCCCTTGGGAATGCGCGGGTCGGGGTAGAACTGGTTGGTGCGTTCTTCGCCTTTGGCGTCCTGCAACTGGCGGGCATTCAGGCGTTCGACCACTACCAACGGGGTCTTGCTGGTTTGCGAGTACAGCACCGCAAAATTATCCGAGCACAGCGCCAGGGGTTTCAGGGTGGCCGGCACCGTGGCCGTGTTGATCGGTTGCGCGGACGGGAACAGATCGGCGCAGCCATCGAAGGAAGCCCGTTGCTGTTTGTTTGAATAGAGATTTAGAGCGGCACTCTGGCTGATGGAACCCGAGCGGGAGGTGTGTTGCTGATGCTCGGCAGGCAGCTTGATGAGGTCCAGCAGGCCACGGGCTTCTGCCCCGGTGGAGAGCAAAACAAGGGCTGACAGCCCAACTGCAATTTTGCGTAGGTGCATGGGTTAAATCTTCAAATGGTAGGGAGGAAAAACGTAAGGCGAGGCCCGATTTACAGGGTCAGATGGGGGCAGTGGCTGATCACTTTGCGGCGAGCATTCTGTCATTGTCCTTGATCAAAAATACCAATGCGGAGCCGGCCGGCTCCGTGCGGGGCTTATTGACCATCACTATTCACATTAGTGCTGAGCAGCTCGGTAATCCACCGCGCCTGCTGGGCAACCTCTCGCACCTTGTCCTCGGGCACCGCCTGCCGCGCCTGGGCAAAGTCGCTGAGGGTCTGCTGTTTGTGGCGCAGGATGTGCTGCCACTTGAGCAGGAATTCCGGGCGGCGCGCCTGCATTTGCAGCGGGCCGAAGTACAGCTCCTCGGCGGTATAACTCACCGGCCCGGCGCGCTCGGCAACGATGATTTCGTAGAAGAAGCGATTCTCCCGCAGCAGCTCTTCGCACACGATGCGGTAGCCGTTTTCCATCAGCCATTGGCGCAACGGTTGCTCACCGCCGTTGGGTTGCAGCACCAGGCGCTCCTTGCCGTTGAGGCGTGCCTTGTCACTGTCGAGGATGTCGCGGATCGTCTCGCCGCCCATGCCGCAGATGCTGATCGCGGTGATCCCGTCTGCCGGCTCGATCGCCGCCAGGCCACTGGCCAGGCGCACGGTGATGTGCTGCTCCAGCTCGTTCTCGCGCACCGTGCGCTCGGCTGCGCGGAATGGCGTCAAGGCCACCTCGCCCGCCACCGCCGCCGTGATGGCGCCACGACGCATCAACGCCACCGGCAGGTAGCCGTGATCAGAGCCAATATCCGCCAGGCGCGCCTCGGCGGGTATATGGGCCGCCACGCGCTCCAGGCGCATGGACAATGTGTGTTCGTTCAACTGCCGTTCCTTTTCGGTAATACCCTGGCCATTGTATTGCGGGTTGACCAAAGAGGAACGTCACTTTGGTGAGCGCCGTCAATCAGTGGCCGCCAGCCTTACCAGTTCCTTGCGCAACAGCGAACGCTCCAGCACCGCCATCCCGGCCTGCCAGTCAATGGCAAGCAACTGGCTCACTTTTTCCTGGCTGACCTTGGGCTCAGCCAGGAAATAGCTTTTGCACTCACGGATGCTGATGATATTCACCAGCCAGTCCTCACCCTGGGCTGCCAACCAATGAACCATGGTCGAGTGATGCTTTCGGATCAGCGCACCGGCATCCCACACCGTCATCTGCGCGAAAACCTGCGGCAGTTTGCTGTCGGCTTTCAGCCACTTCATGTCACCCGCCAACGCGCCTGTCAGGTCTGACTCGATAGTGGCCTGGCACTCATGGAAATATCGCTCAGGCCAGTCCACCGCGAGTTTCGCCCGCAGCGCCAGGTTTTCATAAGCCCGAACATCCGCCGGGGTGGTCAACTGCCCACTAAAGTTCAGGGTATTGTCCAGGATTGCCGTGGCCAGCAACGCGGCACTGTGTTCACTGATCAGTGGCAGCAAACCGGCCGCCTCCCAACGCAGGAACACCTGCGTCGCCGCCGCGCCAATGGATCGGATATCGGCGTGAGGTCCGAGTTTCTGCGCCCAATAGGTTTCAAACCCCGGGTGATGGTCAATCACCTCCACCACCTGATCGAGCACGACCACCGGGTCGAAGTGGTGGAAGTCAGAGATATCCACCAACACAAACTCATCACCGGGCTCGGGCCGGTAGTCATCCAGTGACGATGGCCAACCGAGCACGGTCCTGGAGATGCTGGCATTCAGCGGAGCACTGCTGACGGCACGCGCCTCGACACCCTGGCGATTCAACAACTCGGCGTACGCAATGCAACAAGCGTACGCATCGATGTCCAGATACGCCGAACCGGAGGTGACTACCCTCATCGGAAGAACTCCATGATTTCATATTTTTGGCAGGCAAATTTCACACGCCTTTATGACGAAAACATGACTAAATGCACAGAACAACCCGGGAGATTTGAGCAATGACGTCATTTCGCGTTCGCGAGCTGAGCAGTACGGACACTGAAGCATTGCTGGCCTTCGAAACCCGTAACCGTGAGTGGTTCGAGTCGCATATCGAGGCGCGCGACCCTTCGTTTTACTCGGTGCAGGGCGTCGCCGAGCATATTGACGGTTATCTATCTGGCCTGGCCACCGGCGCATGGCACCCGTTCGTGATCGAAGACGCCAGCGGCGAAATCGTTGGTCGCGCCAATCTGAAAAGCATCGATTCACCGAAGGGCTCTGCCGAAGTCGGTTACCGCGTGGGCGAGCGCTCGTGCGGGCAAGGGCTGGCAACCCTGGCGCTGAAGCATCTGATCCACGAGGCACAGGCGCGTTGGGCACTCAAGCAATTGGTGGCGTACGTGTACCCGGAGAATGTCGGCTCACAAAAAGTCCTAAGCCGCTGCGGTTTCGTGCCTGAACAGCCCGCACCGGACGGCATGCCCCACAGCGAAAAACGCTTCGTCCTGTCGCTTCAAGCCTGAACACGCAGCACCCCGGCGAACCTTTACCCGGTAAACACCGTCCGAGCTAGGGCATTGATGTTTACTGCTCGCCGCGAGGTTTCCGTTTGAAAGCTGCCATCATCAAAAAATACCGCCTGATCATCAAGACCATGGGCTATGTAGGCTGGGCGCTGTTCTGGCTGTTGCTCTGGGATATCGCTGTCACCGTGGACTTCATGCTGTTCCTCAACAGCAAGATCAACCTTCCGCTGATGCCACTCACCCTGCTCGGCTCGGCGCTGGTGGTGCTGATCAGTTTCCGCAACAGCAGCGCCTATAACCGCTGGTGGGAAGCACGCACGTTATGGGGCGCGATGGTCAACAATTCCCGCAGCTTCGCCCGGCAAGTACTGACGTTGCTGGATGACCCGGACAATGAGGTCAACCCGATAAAGTCGACCTTGCTGCGCCGTCACGTGGCGTATGTGAACTGCCTGGCGGCGCACTTGCGAGGCCAGCCTTGCCCGGAGGAAATCCGCGCCTTCCTGCCGGCCGACGAGTTCGCCCGCAGCACCAGTACCAATAACTTTTCCAACGACATCCTCAACGGCTCCGCCGCCCTGTTGGCCCAGGAATACAAGGCCGGGCGCCTGGACAGCATTCGCCTGGCGCGGCTGGAATCGACCCTGGTGGATTTGTCCAACAGCCAGGGCGGCATGGAGCGCATCGCCAACACGCCGCTGCCCTACCCTTACGTGTATTTCCCACGGCTGTTCATTTCGCTGTTCTGCCTGATCGTGCCGGTGGGCCTGGTGGAATCCCTGGGCTGGTTCACCCCGCTGGCGTCCACGGTGGTGGGTTTCATGCTGCTGGCCATCGAACGCATCGGCACCGATTTGCAAAGCCCGTTCCGTGACAGCGAGCACCAGATCCAGATGGAAGCCCTTTGCGAAACCATCGAGAAAAATCTGCAGTCGATGCAGCGTGATTCCCTGGGGGGCGAGCGGATCCGTTAATCCTTGCCGGGCCGTTAACAAAAAAATCCAGCCAACGGTGAATTATTCAGTGTCCGCATGTATCTGACCCATTAAGCGCATGCCACCAAAACAGTGGCATCGAAATGGACCTGCGGCTGAGTATTCCCATGAAATCACGCAAGAAAACCGTCAATCCGATTGGATTGGATGACATCACCATCGTCGACGACGCCAAGATGCGCAAGGCGATCACCGCCGCTGCGCTGGGCAACGCCATGGAATGGTTCGACTTCGGCGTATACGGCTTTGTCGCCTATGTACTCGGCAAGGTGTTCTTCCCCGAGGCATCCCCCAGCGTACAGATGATCGCCGCCCTGGCGACCTTCTCGGTGCCGTTCCTGATTCGCCCGTTGGGCGGCCTGTTCTTCGGCCGGCTAGGGGACAAATACGGCAGGCAAAAAGTCCTGGCAGCGACGATCGTGATCATGTCCCTGAGCACCTTCGCCATCGGGCTGATCCCCTCCTATGACTCGATCGGCATCTGGGCACCGATCCTGTTGCTGCTGGCCAAGATGGCCCAGGGCTTCTCGGTGGGCGGTGAGTACACCGGCGCGTCGATCTTCGTCGCCGAATACGCCCCGGACCGCAAGCGCGGCTTCCTCGGCAGCTGGCTGGACTTTGGCTCCATCGCCGGCTTTGTCCTCGGCGCCGGTGTAGTGGTGTTGATTTCGGCGGTGATCGGCGAAGAGGCGTTCCAGTCCTGGGGCTGGCGCCTGCCGTTCTTCCTCGCGCTGCCGCTGGGCATGATCGGGCTGTACTTGCGTCACGCCCTGGAAGAGACACCCGCCTTCCAACAGCATGTGGAACAACTCGAACAAGGCGATCGCGAAGGCCTGGCCGGCGGCCCGAAAGTCTCGTTCAAGGAAGTCGCCACCAAGCACTGGCGCAGCCTGATGACCTGTGTCGGCGTGGTGGTGGTGACCAACGTCACGTACTACATGCTGCTCACCTACATGCCGAGCTACCTGTCGCACAACCTGCACTACAGCGAAAACCACGGCGTGTTGATCATCATCGCGATCATGGTCGGCATGTTGTTCGTGCAGCCGATGATTGGCTTTGTCAGCGACAAGATCGGGCGCAAACCCTTCATTCTGTTCGGCAGCATCGCGCTGTTCTTTCTCGCCATTCCGGCGTTCATGCTGATCAACAGCGGCAAGCTCGGGCTGATTTTCTCGGGGCTGCTGATCATTGCGGTGGTGCTCAACTTCTTTATCGGCGTGATGGCGTCCACCCTGCCGGCGATGTTCCCTACCCACATCCGCTACAGCGCGCTGGCCAGCGCCTTCAACATCTCGATCCTGATTGCCGGCCTCACGCCAACCGCCATGGCCTGGCTGGTGGAGACCACCAACAACCTGTACATGCCGGCCTATTACCTGATGGTATTCGCCGTACTGGGGCTTTTCACCGCCCTGACCATGAAGGAAACCGCCAACAAACCCCTGCGCGGCGCGGCACCGGCGGCGTCGGATATCGAGGAAGCCAAGGAGCTGCTGCAGGAGCACGAAGACAATATCGAGCAGAAGATCGAAGATATCGACGCGCAAATCGCCGAGCTGGAAGCCAAGCGTGAAAACCTGGTGCAGCAACATCCACGCATCAACTGACGCAACATATTTGGAAACGAATCGCGGGTGAACTAACGCGCAAGCAGCACGCTCCTTCCTTAAGCGCAGTCAGCGCGGCCCTGATGAGCCTCATCAGGGCCGCTCAACGATAAGGAGCCGCCCGTGACCGACACCACCACCCTCACCTACCGCTGCACGCCTGGCCCGCTTCATGCGACCTTGCTGGCCGGTACCGTCCCGCTGTTTCTCGGCGCCCTGCTGAGCGACATTGCCTACTACCAGACCTACCAGATCCAATGGAGCAACTTCGCCGCCTGGCTGATCGCCGGCGCCCTGCTGTTCTGCGGGCTGGCGGGGTTGTTTGCACTGGTCAACCTGCTGCGTGCCGACCGCAAGGCCGGGCGCCCCACGGTGTACTTCCTGCTGTTGCTGGTGACCTGGGCGCTGGGCCTGGTGAATGCCTTTGAGCATGCGAAGGATGCCTGGGCCGTGATGCCTTCGGGCCTGGTGTTGTCTGCCGTCGTGACCCTGCTGGCCTGCGTGACCACGTGGGTCGGGCTGACCAACCTGCGCTCGGGAGGTGCCCAATGAAGCCTTCCAGCACGCTGACCGTTTTAAGCATGGCGATGTTGTTGAGCGCCTGCGGTGGCGAAGCCGACAGTACTCAGGCTCGCGGCCCCGACCCCAAGCTGCCGGAACCCCAGCGCGGCCTGTTGCCCAGCATGAAGATCGCCGAACCGGTGGCCTGGGCCGAGCAGAAACCTACGGTGCCCGAGGGGTTCAGCATCACGGCCATCGCCACCGACCTGCGGATCCCGCGCCAGACCCTGGTGCTGCCCAACGGCGACATTCTCGTCGCCGAAGGCCGGGGCGGCAACGCAGCGAAACTCAAGCCCAAGGATGTGATCGCCAGCGTGATCAAGGCCGAGGGCAACACCAAGGTCAAGGGCGGCAATCGCCTGACCCTGCTGCGCGATGCCGACGGTGACGGCACCTACGAGTTGAAAACCGTATTCGCCGAAAACCTCAACGCGCCCTACGGACTGGCCTTTGCCGACGGCAAGCTGTACGTGGCGAACCAGGATGCGCTGGTGCGCTTCGACTACGAAGACGGCCAGACCAAGGCCGGTGGCCCGCCCACCACCGTCACCGAGCTGCCCGCCGCGATCAATCACCACTGGACCAAATCCCTGGCGATCAGCCCCGACGGCCGCTCGCTGTATGTGGGCATCGGGTCCAACAGCAACATCACCGAACGCGGCATGGAGGTCGAGATCGACCGGGCGATGGTCTGGCAGATCGACGCCGCCACCGGTGCCCACAAGCCTTATGCAACCGGCTTGCGCAACCCGACGGCATTGACCATTCAACCGGGCTCCGGGCAGGTGTGGGCGGTGGTCAACGAGCGGGATGAACTGGGGCCGGACCTGGTGCCGGATTACCTGACCTCGGTGCGCGAAGGCGAGTTCTACGGCTGGCCCTACAGCTATTGGGGCCAGAACGTCGACACCCGCGCCCAACCGCAGAACCCGGCCAAGGTCGCCGCCGCGATCAAGCCGGATTACAGCCTGGGTTCCCACGTCGCCGCGCTGGGCGTCGATTTTTCCATCCCGGCCATGGGCGAGAAATATGCCGACGGCGTCTTCGTCGGCGAGCACGGCAGCTGGAACCGGGACAATCCGGTGGGCTACAAGGTGATCTTCGTGCCGTTCAGCAATGGCCGGCCTGCCGGTGAGCCGCTGGACTTCGCCACGGGTTTCCGCGGGGACGATGGCAAGACTCGCGGGCGGCCGGTGGGGGTCACTGTTGATCCGAAGGGTGCGCTGATCATTGCCGATGACCTGGCCAACACGGTGTGGAGGGTGACGCGCAATAAATAAGGCCTGAAGCGGCCGATGTGGTTGCCTTCCTGTGGAGCGCGGCGGTACCTTCGCCGCACTCACGAACAGGAAGGTAACCGCAATGCCAGACACCACCGACAACGGCTTCTATGATCGCGCGGACGCGCACATCGAGCTGTCCAACGAGCAGTTCAGGGCGTTCGCCGACCTGGGCAAAGTCAGCGCCTCGATGATGTTCGGCACCACACGCTTCAATGCCTGGGTCAGCGCACGCAGCTTTAAATCCGGCGAAGAAATGGCCCAGGCGCGTGAGGCGATGCTGAAGTATTTCTGTGATCAGTACCGGATGATGCTTGAGGATAATCTTGATGATCACATCAACAATTTCAGCAAGTACATGCTCGTTAAGGGCAGTTGAGACTCACCGACGCGACCGCAAGCTCGCGATGTTTGACGGAAGCCGCCGCTGCTGAGTATCAGCCACCATCAACGGCGTCACCGTCGCCGGCCCCCCGGTGCGCTCCACGGTTGGCATGCAGCGCGCTGCGTCAACCACGTCGAGGCAGCGGCGCAGCGAGTCGAAGTCGGGGGATTGGGACAGGGACAGGTGGATCGCCACACTGACGGACACCGACACCACCGAGCTTTGTGCGCATTGGCCGTCGTAGATCAGGGCGTGGCGGATCTGCGGATTCTCATGGCAGAACTTCAGCAAGTTCACTTCCATCGACCGCACCAGTGCCGCGTTGATAATCAACAGGTCAATCGCCACCCCCTGAATCCGGGCGATCGACTGGACTTCATTGAATGAGCTCATGGGCGCAATTCGAAAGTAGCCCAGCTGGTTGAGCATTTTCTCGATCTTGATCCGCTGGAACAGCTCTCCATCAGCAATCAATATGCGTAGCGCTTTATTTGACATAGGGAAAACCTGACAGCTGGGCCCATGAATGTTCAGTAATCATTCACCAGCCGCCAAGTTAACCCTGCGCCACGCACCTGACTCTAAGGCGATTCTGAAACCACCGCCCTCTTCAAGGCGAAGTCAGTGTGACCAGGTACTTTCCTGAGTTCACGGGTTTCCCCTGGCTATCCACCAGCGAGTATTGCTGCTGGTAATAAGAGTTCTCGCGGCCGCTATCGGACACTAGCTTCACACTCACGGCACTGTGATCAAGGGCACTGACCGAACTCACCGGCTCCACGCTGCGCACGCTGATGGCGCTGCCGCGGGCCAATGCCGGGCAGTCGTTGAGCTTCAATCCATTGGCCACGGCGAGCGGCGTGCAAGACGGCTCGACAATGCTGCCGTGGAAGTAAATGACACCTTGGCCCGCCGAGCTGGCAGCCATGCAGACACCGGATACGCCGAACAACAGGCCCGCACAGATTGCAGGCATTCCCTTGATGCTCATACCGATACTCCCGAGGTGAACAGATCTTAGTCAGGCTATCGGCCGGTCGGCGGGTTCTTTTAAGATTTGTCTGATGTTAAGCCGTGTTTTTTCAACGCCTTTGGAAATAACCACGCACCCGGGCCGGTTTTTAAGAATCGCCTGAGAGAAGCCCTCCTCACTCGCCCCTTAACATGCGCCCCGAAGCCACTCCCGGGACGCTGCACACCCACATGTCATTGCTCAATCACTCACCCACTTTTCGGGCCTGCCGGGCCCTGCTGTTCGCCGCTGCGCTGATCGCCTCACTGCTGGCTGTGGCGCCCTGCGCGCAGTCGGCGGTGAAGATTGAAGGCACGCGCCTGATCTACTTTGGCCAGGATAAAGAAGCCAGCCTCAACGTGGTCAATCAGCAGCCGCGCCAGGTGGTGGTGCAAAGCTGGATCACCCGCGAAGACGAAGATGCAACCCAGGCGGTACCCTTCGCCGTGGTGCAGCCGCTGGTGCAACTGGATGCCGGGCAACATCACGTGCTGCGGGTCCTGTATGCCGGTGAAGGGTTGCCCGGTGATAGGGAGTCGCTGTTCTGGCTCAACGTCATGGAAATCCCGCTGAAGCCGGAAAGCCCCGACAGCATGCAGTTTGCCGTGCGCCAGCGCCTCAAGCTGTTCTATCGCCCGGCAGGGCTTGAGGGCGGCTCGGCACAAGCCGTGCAGCAACTGGCATGGAGCAGCCCCGACGGGCACTCCATTGCCGTGACCAATCAGAGTGCCTTTCACCTGTCCCTGGTGAACCTGCAAATTGACTCCGGCGGCCCGGCTCACGCGCTGGACGACTACCTGCTGCTCAAGCCCGGGGAACGCAAGGTCCTCGACACTACGGCGCCCATCAACGCCGGGACGCGAATCCACTTTACCGAAATCACCGATATCGGCTTGCAGGCGCGCCATAGCGCAGCCCTCAAGTGATATATCGCGGGGAACACCGACCCATGCCACACGTTAAACACCTGCTACTGGCCGCCCTGTGCACTTGCGCCGCCCTCCCCGCCACCAGTTATGCGCTGGCCTGCCGGGAAGACGGCAGCGGATCGACCGTCGACATCGCGCCCCTCGGCACGGCATTGGCGGTGAGCGCCGATGCGCCGGACGGCACAATTATCTGGGAGTCGGGCCCACGCTCCACCAACGTGATCTGCAAGGACGACTCTAACCACGGGCGCGAGGAAGTTTACTTCTACCTGAACCCGGCGAACGTCAGCATCGGCCAGGGCATACGCGCCGGGATTCGCTACAAATCGGTGCCCATCACCCAAAGCACCGGCAAGTACGGCACCGGTTTCTTCTCCGATCGGGGCTGCACCTGGGCCAATTGCACAGGCTGGGACCAAGCCCGGTTCACGCTCAACTTCAGCGTGTTTATCGAAAAGTTTGGCACCACCCCACAAAACGGCCAGGCCAGTAACCTCACTCAATATCGAGTGTTTCAACTCGACGGTATCCAGGGCCTCAACAACAAACCCAACAGCAACCTCAACTACATCGTCACCGGGGTCAACGACATCCGCTTCGTGCCCTGCGCGCCCGAACTGACCATCACCCCCAGCGTGGTCAACTTCCCCACACCGTCGCGCAAGGCACAGATCGGCGAAGTGGCCAGTACCGCCACGTTCAACTTGAGCCTGCGCAAAGCCTGCGACACTCCGTACACGGTGGACGCACGGTTCGCCACCACACCGGGAGGCGGTAGCTTGATCAATGGTTTGCTGGTGCCGGACAACAACAGCTCCGTGGGCATCTCACTGTCCCGCGAAGACACCAGCCAAACCCTGGCCTTCAATCAGTGGTTCGCCCTGGCCAAATTGAATGCTTCCGGCCAGACCCGGCATGACTTCAGGGCCGACTTGAAGTGGCGTACGTTACCGATCCCTGGAGCCTTCGACGCAGCGGTGATTGTCGACATGTTTTACAAGTAACCGCGCGGCAGCTTTTAAGGATCGTCTTATGCCCACGCCGTAGGCGGACCTTTAAAATCCGCCGATGCGATTTAAAAGTTACCTGCTCCAACTCAATCCCGTCCTCTCCCGACCCGAAGCAGCCAGAAGGCTGCTTCGTACGTTTGCGACCGTGCTATTGGTGGGGATCCTGAGCGGTGTCTACACGTTCCTGCTGTCCACCTTCAACAATGACATCTCCCAGCGACGCGGCTACATGAGCAGCGCGATTGCCGAAGCCCATACGTTTTTCACCAACCGTGAAGCGCTGCTGGAGAGCTTGAGCCTGTCGGCGGTACGCAAATCCAGGCAGGCCAAGTCGCAGATTTACCCGGCCTCCAGCGAAGAACAGCGCCTGCTGCTGGGGGACACGCCGGGCAATCAATGGAGCATCTGGCTGACCTCACGCATGCGTGATTACCTGCAGGCCAAGCAGGTCAACCTGCTCTACGTGAACGCCGGCCCAAACCCACAAGTGACGCGCCTCTACAATTCCACGACGCAGGTGTTGCCGTTTTCCATGTGCATGCTCGACCGGCTCAAAGCGCTGCGGGTCAGCGACCTTTCGGACGTTGGCGAACTGTGGCTGAGCGACCAGACCGAAGAGCACGCGCACCTGTACCTGTTCATTCGCCTGGATGAACGCGACCCCGAGTCCGGCTGGCTGGGCCTGGAAATGGAAAGCCGGGAAGTCTCCAGCACCCTGAATGACCAGAGTGCGGGCGAGTTCATGATGCTCAACTCCCAGGGCATGCTGGTGTTTACCAACAGCCACGACGCCAGGCTGAGCGAGATACTGCTCAAGCCCAAGGGCGATAATTTTTTCGGCTTTGTGGGCAGCGGCCTGGTGCCTGATCACCTGGTGATTCGCAAACACCTGAAGTCGTCGGACTGGCAGTTGGTGTACTCGATCAACCTGCGGGACGTAGTGCGCGGGCTGTGGCGGGAACTGCTGGGGTCGTTGGTATTTTGCCTGTTCAGTGTGACCCTGATCTGGCTGGTGATGCGCCGGGTTGATCAGCGTTTCATCATCCCCTCGATCAATCGCATCCAGGCGCTGATTGAAAGCGAGGCATTCGGCCGTGACGTGATCCAGACCGCGCCGGTCGCGCTGTGTGTGCTGCGCCGCACCGATGGCCAGGTGGTGCTGGAAAACACCCTGGCCCAGCAGTGGCTGGGGGACGGCCCGGAGCGCGAGGCGTTGTGCGCCGGCTGGATTCGCCAGGCGTTCCACAGCATTGCGTCCGAGCACAGCGATTATTTCGAAACCATCGACGGCCGCCACCTTTACCTCAGCAGCGCGCCCACCCGTTACCGGGGTGAGGACGTGCTGTTTTGTGCGTTCAGCGACATCAGCGCACGCAAACAAGTGGAGGCCGCACTGGAAGAAGCCCGGCAATCGGCGGACGCGGCGAATGCTGCAAAAACCTTGTTCCTGGCAACCATGAGCCACGAAATTCGCACGCCGCTGTATGGCGTGCTGGGCACCCTGGAACTACTGGCCCGTACCCGACTCGACGCCCAGCAGAAAGACTATCTGCATGCCATCGAAGGCTCATCGGCAACCCTGCTGCAATTGATCTGCGACGTGCTGGATGTATCGAAGATCGAGGCCGGGCAACTGGCCCTGGAACTGAGCGAGTTCTCGCCGCTGGAGCTGGTCAATGAAATCATCCAGGGCTATGCCGCTGCCGCGCTCGGCAAGGGTTTGCAGTTGTATGCCTGCTTCGACCCCAAGCTGCCTGAGCGGTTGATTGGCGATGTCACGCGCATCCGCCAGATCCTCAACAACCTGCTGAACAACGCGGTGAAATTCACCGATTACGGGCGTGTGGTGTTGCGGGTCAAATTGCTCGACCGCGATGACGAACGCTCCAGCGTGTTGTGGCAAGTCTCCGACACCGGCAAAGGTATCGCCCAGGAAGATCAGTCGATGATTTTCGAGCCTTTCTATCAAACCGAAGGCAACACCAATGTGGTGGCCGGTACCGGGCTTGGGTTACCGATCTGTCAGCGCCTGACGCAATTGATGAACGGGCATATTCGCATGGTCAGCGAGCTGGGCCTGGGCAGCAGTTTCAGCCTGACGTTGCCCCTCGAAGAAGCGCCCAGCCCACCGATGAGCAGCTTGCTGGCAGAGACCATTTACGTGGTCTCGCCGATTCCCGAACTCGCACAATCCATCAGCGGCTGGCTGCGGCGCTGGGGCGCCCGTGCACAGACCGGCCAACCCACCCAGCCGGACGGCCAACTGCTGCTGGAGCTGCATCCCGGCACCGTCGAACAACCGCTGGTGCCTGACTGGCCGGGCCCGGTAATCCTGGTGAGCAGCAGCAGTTGCAACACCCAGCAGACCGAGGCCGGCGCGTGGCACGTCAACCTCAACCAATTGAGCGCGATTCACCAGGCGGTCAGCCAGGTACAAGGGTTGTGGGTCGCGCGGGTCGATGAGCAGTCAAAAAAGCGTGAACTGCAAAAGCTCAACCTGCACGTGCTGGTGGCCGAGGACAACGTCATCAATCAATTGATTTTGCGCGACCAACTCGAAGAGCTCGGCTGCACCGTTGAGCTGGCCGGCGATGGTCATGAAGCGTTGCTGCTGTGCAAAGCCTCACGTTTCGACGTGGTGCTGACGGATGTGAATATGCCCCGGGTCAACGGTTACGAGTTAGCCAGGGAACTGCGCCGTCAAGGCTGTTCGCTGCCCATCATCGGGGCCACCGCCAACGCCATGCGAGGCGAGGCCGACCTGTGCCTGGCCGCCGGGATGAACCATTGCCTGGTCAAACCCTTTGCGTTGCGGGCCCTCTTCAATTCCCTGGCGCCTTACGCACGGATCCCCCATGAAGCCTTATAGTATTTTGATCGTCGAGGACCATCCCCTGCAGCACATCTACCTGCAGAACCTGCTCAGTGAGCTGGGGGATTTCCTCCTTGAAGCGGCCCAAGATGGCAAGGAAGCGCTGGAGCGGTTGCGCCAGCGCGATTTCGACCTTGTGCTGACGGATCTGCTGATGCCGGGCATGGATGGCGTGCAGTTTATCCAGAGCCTGGCGAGCCTACGGTGCAAGCCCGCCCTGGCGATCATGAGTGCCGCGTCCCGGCGCATGTTGATGGCGGCCAGCCTGGTGGCGAAAAACCTCGACGTGGAAGTGATAGGGCTGATTTCAAAACCGGTGGCGGCCGAAGCCCTGCGCAACCTGGTGAATCAACTCAACGACAAGGACCGCAGCCCTTCGCCGCCGATGCTCCCCGCCCACCTGGAAATAGACCGGCAGACGATCATCCAGGCGATGGGCGACGGCCAATTCCAGGCCTGGTTCCAACCGAAAAAATCCTTGGCCAACGGCCGCATCGTCGCCGCCGAAGCGCTGGTGCGCTGGATGCATCCCGAGCAAGGCGTGATGCTGCCGGCCTCGTTTTTACCGGCCATCAAAGCTTTCGAGCTGGAAGAGCGCCTGCTGTGGATCGTGCTGAAACAGGCCATCCATGCCCAGGAACGCTGGCGCCAGCGCGGTTACGAGATTCCGGTGTCGATCAACTTGCCGACCCATTTGCTCAACAGCCACGACCTGGCAGACCGCCTGCTGGAGTTTGTGCTGCACCACCAGGGCATCCCGGGGATGATTTGCTTTGAGCTGATGGAGTGTTCGGTGCCCCAGGACATCAGCAACTTCTACGCTGGCGCATGCCGCTTGCGCATCAAGGGGTTCGGCCTGTCCCAGGACGATTTCGGCAAGGGCTACAGTTCTTACCTGAACCTGGTCTCGACCCCGTTTACCGAGCTCAAGATCGACCAGGCGCTGGTGCAGGGTTGCCACGACAACGAAGGCATGGCGTCGGCCCTGGCCAGCATCATCGCACTGGGCCGCAAGCTGGGACTGACGGTGGTTGCCGAAGGTGTCGAAACGCCCCAGCAACTGGCCCTTTTGCGCAAAATCGACTGCACCCAGGTGCAGGGTTTCCTGATCTCCCACGCGGTCTCTTCAGACCAATTCCAGCAACTATTGAACAATGATGGCCCCGCGACATCTCACTAGTCCGCGGCCTGGCTTTGTTTAATCTATAAAGGAGTAAGCTCCATCCAGCGCCGATTTCTCATCCGTCTGCGGAAATCATCAATGAAGCACAACAACGCGATCCTGGAAGCATTCACCCGCAGTTCGCTGCGCCTGAACAAAGGGCTGATGGTGGTGCTTGGACTCGCGTTGTTGCTGGCGGGCACCAGCTACTGGGCATTGCATCGGGTGATCGACGAGCAGCACGCGGCCGTGCGTTTTCACTTCGCACGGCTGATGGAAAACATCCATGAACAGGAGGCCTTCCTGAGGATCCTGGCGCAGCCCGCTACCCAGCGCGAACTGATGAGTGACAAGAACGTCCAGTTCACCCTTGAAAACCAGCGCATCGACGCCCGCGGTACGCTGTATGAAGGCCGCGAGTTTGGCTTTTCGGTGCCGTTCAGCGCCCAGTTCGATGCACAACACGTCACGGCCAGCGAGCAGCAGAAGATCTTTGCCCTGGGGGCCCACCTGGCCAACTACTACAGTGCGTTCTGGTCATCGTCGCCCTATCAGTCGCCACAGGCCTTTATCACCAACCGTCTCGTTCACTACCGCCTGGCGGTGCCGGCAATCGGGTTCCGGAGCTGGGACAAAATCGCCGCCGGTGCCCCGGCCGACGCAAACGTTGAAGCCGCGCTTGATCAGCTCAGCGAGCTCTCTCAACCCCTGGCCGAGGATCAGTTGTACTGGGAAACCTACCGGCCAGCCGAGAGCGCCCTAGCGCCGCCCCGGCTGCTGGCGTACATCGGCATCCCGCTGACCCCGCAGGTGCTACGTGCAGGCGAAGGCAACCACCAGGTGGTGGTTGCCACCCTGCTGGACATGGCCCAAGTCAACGATATGGAACGCACCATGGAGTGGTCGACCTATGACCGTTTCACCTTGATCTCACCCGCCGGCCAGACCCTGACCGGGCCGCCGGCTGACCAAGCGTCACTGGGTGAGGGCCTCAACTTCCGCCCTGACGGCCTGGCGTTCAAGATCACCAGCAGCGCCGGGCCGCAGTGGACGGCGATCTACGGGATCAGTTTCAGGCATTTTTTCCGTTCTGCATTGTGGCCACTGAGCAGCCTGGCGCTGGTGCTGTGCAGTGTGCTCGCGATGGGCTGGGCCGGCAGCCGCTGGTACAGGAAGCAAGTGATTCGCCCGGCGCGCCAGGCCCATGAACGCATCGCCGAAGCCGTTGCATTCAGCCGGGTGATCATCGATACCGCCCCCACCGGGCTGTGTGTGGTGCGCCGTGAAGATAAACAGGTGTTGATCGAGAACCAGCGCGCCCAGCAATGGCCGGGCACCACCAAATTGGTGGCCTCGCTCAACCGTTATAACGACAGCGCCGACACCGGCGAGACCCATCTTGAAATCGACGGCCGCCACCTGCAAATCGGCTTCGTCTCGACCCGCTATCAGGGCCAGGATGTGCGGCTGTATGCATTCAATGACGTCACCCGGCATATCGAGGACGCGCAGGCCCTGGAAGAGGCCAGGAGCGCCGCCGACGCGGCCAACGAGGCCAAGACATTGTTCCTGGCAACCATGAGCCATGAAATTCGCACGCCTTTGTACGGTGTGCTCGGCACCCTTGAGTTGCTGGGCCTGACGCCGCTGGACCCGCGCCAGAAAACCTACCTGAACACCATCCAGCGTTCGTCTGCCACCTTGTTCCAGTTGATCAGCGATGTGCTGGACGTGTCGAAAATCGAGTCCGGGCAGATGGCAATCGAAGCCGTCGAATTTTGCCCGCTGGACATGCTCGAAGACACCCTGCATACCTACGCCGCGTTCGCCCAGCGCAAGGGCCTGCAATTCTATGCCTGCATTGATGCGCAACTGCCGGACTGCGTACTGGGCGACCCGATGCGGATTCGCCAGATCCTGAACAACCTGGTAAGCAACGCCCTCAAGTTCACCGACATCGGCCGCGTGGTGATTCGTGCCAGGGCGACCCGGCGCGGTACGGACCAGGTCGACCTGGAGTGGCAAATCACCGACTCCGGCGTTGGGATCAGCGAAGCCCAGCAGATCAAGCTGTTCGACCTGTTTTACCAGGCCCCAGACACCGCCGGCCAAGGCGGCGCCGGGCTGGGCCTGCCGATTTGCCGTTGGCTGGCAGAGATGATGGACGGCGAGATCAAGGTGGTCAGTGAACCCGGCCTCGGCAGCAGTTTCACCCTGAAGATGAGCTTGCTGGTGTGCGCCAGCGAGGTGCCGGGGCTGCCGCCGATTGAGCCAGGCGCAGCACCGGTGTATGTGCAGGCGCCGGTGCGTGAGTTGGCAGAGTCGATGTGCGACTGGCTCAACCGCCTGGGCATTCAAGCGGCACTGGCCGCGTTGCCCCTGGAACAACAATCGCCCCAGGCGGTGCTGGTGGATATGCTACCCACCGGCCCGCTGCAACCCTGGGCCGGCCAGCGCGTGCTGTGCGTGCCCGGGGCCCATAGCCCGCCGCTGTACACCGCACAGGGCTGGGAAGTGGACATGCACGATGTGCGCGCCGTTGCGGCCACCGTTTCACTGGCGCAACAAGGCAAGCACGAACCACCTCTGCAGCCCGAACAACAGAGCGCCGGGCCACTGGGGCTGCGCATATTGGTCGCCGAGGACAACCCGGTGAACCAGGCCATTATCCAGGAACAACTGGAAGCACTCGGCTGCACGGTGACCTTGGCATCCAATGGCGAGCAGGCGATGCACCTGTGGCAACCCAACGCCTTTGACCTGGTGTTGACGGACGTGAATATGCCGTTGATGAACGGCTACGACCTGGCGCGTACACTCAGGGAGCATGACCCTCAGTTGCCGATCATAGGGGTCACCGCGAACGCCATGCGCGAGGAAGGCATTCGTTGCCTGGCGGTAGGGATGAACGCCTGGCTCGTCAAGCCCTTGAGCCTGCAAACCCTGCGTGCGCAACTGGTGAAGCTGTGCAAACCGACGGTGCGCGTCGAGCCGCCGGTGATGGATACGGTTCAGCTTTCGGAAAAAATGCGGCCTTTGTTTATCAGCAGCGTGCAGCAGGATTTGCAGCGAATCAGTGCCGCGCTCGAGCAACGCGATTGCCGCAGCCTCGGCCAGACACTGCACTCGCTTGCCGGCGCGCTGGGGGCCGTGCAGGCCCTCAGCCTGGCCCAGGCGTGTATCGAGCTGGAGACCCAACTGGCGGGCGGAAGGCTCAACGGCACGCTGGAACTGCAGGTAAAGCAGGTTATCGGCAGGCTGTCGGCCCTGCTCGGGACGCAGCTATGAATCCCAAGGCCTTGCGCGAACACCTCACTCACTTGAACCGGCATCACGGGCAACCCTTATGAAAAAACTCAATGTGGTTATCGCAGACGACCACCCCATCGTGCTTCTGGGCGTGCGTGAACTGGTCGAGCGCGACGAGCGCTTTCAAGTGGTCGGTGAAGCCATCTGTTCCGCAGGCCTGATCGCGTTGCTCGACCAGCAACCCATCGACGTCGTGATTACCGATTACAACATGCCGGGGGACTCGCCCTACGGCGACGGCTTGAAGCTGGTGGAATACCTCAAGCGGCATTTCCCTCACCTGCAGATCCTGATTTTGACGATGATTTCCAATCAGCTGATTCTGACCCGCCTGCAGGAGTTGGGCGTGGTCGGCGTGATCCAGAAAAGCCAGTTGCACACGGAAATCCAGATCGCCCTGAAAGCCATTGCCCAGCAGGCGCTATACCGCAGCCTGGAGCCGGCCAAAACCTCGGTGATCGAGTCGATGACCGCCATCGACGAACGCTTCTCCACCCTGTCGCCGAAGGAGTTCGAGATACTGCGTTTATTTATATCGGGCAAAAGCGTGAGTGATATTGCGCGCAGCCAGAACCGAAGTTCCAAGACTATAAGCGCGCAAAAAATATCCGCCATGCGCAAACTTGAAGTCACCAGCGACCAGGACTTATTAGCCTATTGCCTGGCACAAAACATATTCAACTAATTCAAATTCAAACAACAACTAACAAGCCATTCCCGGTTATGGCTTTTCACCTCCCACGCCACGCCAGAGCCTTATAAGAATCGTCTTATTCCCTCTAAAGCGCTGACTCCTTATTGTTCGTTGGCAGTTTCAATCCTGTATACCAACCCACACTAACGGACATCATCATGAAGAAGTTTTCCCTGGCCCTTATCGCAATGTCGGTACTTGCCGCCTCCGGCACTGTATTGGCCGAAGACCCGCCGGTGACAAAGCCAACCGCCGGCGGCAGCGGCAAAATCACCTTCACCGGCGTGATCAACAACGATGCCTGCTCGGTCGACGGCGCCAACGCTGATCGCGTGATCTCGGTAGACATGGGCACCGTCTCGATCAAAGACATGGGCACCGCCGAGAACCCGGCCTCGGGTCGCATCACCGCCAAGGACTTCAATCTCAGTGTGAACTGCAACCAGGGCACCAAAGTGGCGATGCTCTTTGACGCCAACAACGGCGGTTCGGGCCTGGTCACCGGCAAGAAAGTATTGGCACTGAACCCGGGCAACGGCAGCGCCACCAACGTCGGTATCGCCCTGCTGGACAGCAACGGCGCACTGATCGACCTCAGCTCTCCATCCACCGCGCGCATTGAAAGCGCCATGCACGGCCAGGGTGAAGGCGGCGACGCAACCCTGAGCTTCGCAGCGGCGTACGTCACCACCGGTGCCACCGGCACCTCCACGGCCGGTCGCGGTGACGCCACACTGCCGTTCATCCTGCAATACGAGTAACCGGTACGCCGTACCTGATACGTGCGAGGCCTTCGGGCCTCGCCATTCACCCGACCACCCAACGGTAGAAATCATGTTGCCTCGTTACATTGCCGCGGGCCTGGGGCTGTTGACCCTGCTCATGGCTGCCCAGGCCGCCGCCAGCATTTCACTGAGTGCCACGCGCATCGTGTTTGATGGCGATCACAAGGAAGCCAATATCACCGTGCGCAACGGTAACCAGGATGTGTTGATTCAATCCTGGGTCGACACCAACGATGCGCGAGCCAATGCGGCACCATTCGCCGTGACCCCGCCGCTGGCCCGGATCTTTGCCAAGGAGCAGCAGCTGCTGCGCATTCTCTACCAGGGCGCGGGCATGCCAACGGATCGCGAATCCGTTGTGTGGCTCAACGTCCAGGAGATCCCGCAAGCCGCAGCTTCCGAAAACACCTTGCAATTGGCCGTACGCCAACGCATCAAGATCTTTTTCCGCCCCGCCGGTTTGCCGGGCAATGCCTTGTCAGCGCCCACGCAACTGGAATGGCAACTGGCCAAGCGCGACGCAGAGTTGGTGCTGACGGTAAAAAACCCGACGCTGTATCACGTGTCCATGGCCGATATAAAACTGCAGGCCGGACAACAAACCGAACTGGCGGCCGACTCGACCATGATTGCACCGGGGGCAGAAAAACAGTTCAGCGTTAAACAACTTAACGGCCACGACGCATTGCAACTGTCGTTTTCCAGCATCAATGACTACGGCGCACAAAATAAATACACCGCACAACTTTCAACCCGCTTGGCTGCCAAGGCAATTGAGGCCCGCGCCAAGCCATAAGCACTTCCCTTAACCCCAGGTTCGCTTCGAGTGTGTACTCGCGTGCCTCGCCTGTGTGTCAAACAGGGATGATATAGGTTCTTTGCATGTTTTTTCCTTTAGGCAACAGGCCCAATCATTACACTGGCGAGCGCATAACCCGCGCGTCGAACACCTGCACACCGTTGAAGCTGAGCACGCTTTCGGTGGCGATTTTTGCAAGTTCCTGGGCATTTGCTGATGACCCCTCCCAGGCAGCCTTCAACACCACCTTCCTGCAGGGCGCACAATCCTCGGTGGACCTGCAACAGCTGCTGTCCGCCAACAGCGTGCTACCCGGCAATTACCGGGTCGACCTGTACAGCAACGAAATGCTGGTGGGCCGGCGCGACATCGACTTCAAGCGCAACCCCAAGACCGGCCGCGTCGACCCGTGCCTGACCCTCGACCTGCTCAAACAACTGGGCATCGACATGACCCGGCTGCAAGCCCTGGGCAAATTCGACCCGGACCTGCCACAGGACTGCTACGACCTCTCGGTGCTGGTCGACCAAGCCACCCTGCGCTACGACGCCAGCCGCCTGCGCCTGGCGGCGAGCATTCCGCAAGTCGCGATGCAGCGCGGCATGCGTGGTTATGTCGACCCAGAACTGTGGGACGACGGCGTGCCGGCTGCGTTTATCAACTATCAGCTCAATAGCAGCCGCACCGCTGGCGACTACAAGACGCGCATCAACAACAACCTGGGGCTGCGCAACGGCATCAACCTGGGGGCGTGGCGCCTGCGTAACGAGTCCAACCTGAGCAATGGCACCGGGCGCCCAAGTACCTTCACCAGCAACCGCAGCTATGTGCAGCATGACGTGACCGCGCTCAAAGGGCAGTTCAGCGCCGGTGAGATTTTTTCCGATACCGACCTGTTCGACAGCGTGCGCTACCGGGGCCTGAAGCTGGCTTCCGACGAAGGCATGCGCGCCGACAGCGAGCGCGGTTATGCGCCGGTGATTCGCGGCGTGGCCCAGACCAACGCCACGGTAGAGATCCGCCAGAACGGCTACATCCTGTACACGGCCAACGTCGCGCCGGGACCGTTCGAGATCAATGACATCTACCCCAGCGGTTCGAACGGCGACCTGGAAATCACCATCATCGAAGCCGACGGCCGCCGCCGCGTGACCATGCAGGCGTTCTCAAGCCTGCCGATCATGGTGCGTGAAGGCCAGGTCAAATACAGCGTCTCGGCCGGTAAATTCAGCAGCAACGCCGACGGTCTGGCGAGCCCGCAATTTATCAGCAGCACCGTCGCCTACGGCCTCACCAGCAACCTGAGCGGCATCGTCGGCCTGCAGGTCAGTGACGACTACAAGGCACTGTCCGTGGGCGCCGGTCGCAATACGGCGTTTGGCGCGGTGTCCCTGGACGTCACCCATTCCTCCAGCACCGCCCAGGGGCAGACCATCCAGGGCAACAGCGTGCGCGCGTTGTACGCAAAGACCTTCGCCGGCACCGACACCAACTTCACCCTGGCCGCGTATCGCTACTCGACCGAGGGTTACCGAACCCTCACCGACCACGTCGAGGACATCAGTGAAGGCATTCGCGCACGCAGCGGTAACTCGAAAACCCGCACCGACCTCACGATCAACCAAAGCATCGGCCGCAACCGTGAGTTCGGCAGCCTCTACGTAAACGCCAGCGACCAGCGTTATTGGAACCGTGGCGGCTCCCAGAGCTTTTCCGCCGGCTATAACAACAACTGGGGCGACCTGAGCTACGACCTCGGTGTGACACGCACCAAGCAACTCGTCACCTGGGGCGCGCCCAGCTCCGACACCCAGCTCAACCTGTCGTTTTCCTTCCCCTTGGGCAGCCAGGCGCGCGCGCCACGGGCGTTCGTCACCACCAGCACCCAGCAAGGCGACACAAGCACCCAGGCGGGGATCAACGGCTATGTTTCCGATACCAGCGATACCTTCTACTCGGTGCAGGCCGGCAACAGCAGCACCAGTGGCAACTCGGGCTCGGCCAACCTGACCAGCAGAACCTCCATGGCCGACATCAGCCTGGGATATAGCCAGGGCCGTGGCTACAACTCGCAAAACCTCAACCTCGCAGGCTCAGTGGTGGCCCACGCCGGCGGGATCAACCTGGGGCAAACCGTCAGCGAAACCTTCGCACTGGCCGAAGTGCCGGGCATTTCAGGCGCAAAAATCAGCAGCTACAGCGGGGTTGAAACCGGCCGCAATGGCTACGCCGTCATCCCGAACGCGCAGCCTTACCGGGTAAACTGGATCAGCCTCGACACCCGCGACCTGGGCGGCGACGTTGAAATCACCCAGGCCACCCAACAACTGGTGCCACGCCGGGGTGCGGTGGTATTGGCCCGCTACAGCGGCAAGACCGGGCGTCGTGTGCTGTTCGAATTGTTTGATGCACAGCAACAGCGGATAGCGTTTGGCGCGTCACTGGAAGATGCCAGCGGCAAGCAGCTTGCCATTGCCGACCCGAGTGGCAACGCACTGGTGTTGGTGGAGGAAGACCAGGGCAGCCTTACGATCAAGTGGGGTGACAAGCACTGTACGGCGGCGTTCGCCATGCCCCCGCAGAACAAGGCGTTGAACTATGAACGCCAGCGGCTGGTGTGCCAGCCTTGACTCAATGCCCGCTGACGGCGGGCTTGCCGTGCGCCCTGTGCCCCGGTTTGAAGCCATGGTTGCGCCCGGCCCACGTAATCGCAAAACCCACCGCCAGCAACACCAACATCGCCCACGGGAATGACGCCACACCCCAGGTATCGAGCAACACTCCGCCCACCACACCACTTCCCGCAATGGCGCTGTTCCAGGCCACCACATTCAGCGACAGCGCCACGTCCGCACCATCGCCGGCCGCGTCCGCCAATGCGGTTTGCAGCAACGTTGCCGCGCCACCAAAACTCAAGCCCCACACCGCCACACCGGCATAAATCACCCCGGGCACCTGCGCGAGAAAACCAAACGCCAGGCACGTCGCCGCAAAGCCCGCCAGGCTGACCAGCACCGTCTTGCGCAACGCCACATCCACCAACCGGGCGGTCACCCAAATCCCGAGCAGCGCCGCGATACCAAACACCAACAACACCAGATCCACACGATCCACCAAACCCGCCGGGGCCACGAACGGCGCGATGTAGGTATAGAGAATGTTATGGGCGAGCATCCATGAGATCACCACCGCCAGCACTGGCCGTACGCCCGGCGTGGTCAGCACCTTGCGCAAAGGCATGCGCTGATGGGCCGACTGGCCGGGATAATCCGGCACTTTCACTAGCACCCAGACAATCAACACCAGGGTCAGCGCCGACATGATCCCGAACGTGGTGCGCCAGCCCACCAGCCCACCCAGCCAGGTGCCCAGCGGTACGCCGAGTGACAGGGCAATCGGCGTTCCTACCATGGCCAGCGCCAACGCCTTGCCCTGCTGATGTGGCTCAACCATGCGCCGCGCATAGCCGGCCAACAAACTCCAGGCCAGCCCCGCCGCCATCCCGGCGAGGAACCGCGCCAGCAACGTCAGCCCGTAGTGGGAGGACAGCGCCGTGATGGAATTGAACAGCAGAAAACCGACGATGGTCAGTAGCAGCACATTGCGTCTACGCCAGCCGCGAGTAGCGATGGTCAGCGGGATCACCGCCAGCACCGAACCCAGCGCATAGGCGGTGACCATCTGCCCGGCCATGGACGCTGAAACGCCCAGCCCTTCGCTGATCAGCGGCAACAGGCCCGCCGGCAGGGTTTCGGTGACGATGCAGATAAAACCGGTCATGGCCAGGGCGAGCAAGGCGCCGATGGGCAAGCGGTCGGGAACGGCATCTGCCGATAAGGTGGTTGAGGGGGTCACAGGGAAACTCCTTGAACAAGAGGACTTAAATACCGATCGATATAAATGTTGGGCGCACCAACCAGCGTTGTCAACGACTTATGTATCGACTAGTATTTATCTCATCACCCGAGAGGATTCCCCCATGGCGCAGATGGGCCGCCCCCGCACTTTCGACCGCGACCAAGCCGTGGAACAGGCCATGCACCTGTTCTGGGAGCATGGTTATGACGCCACGTCCCTGAGCCAGTTGAAAGCCGGATTGGGCGGCGGCATCTCCGCGCCGAGTTTCTACGCGGCGTTCGGCTCCAAGGACGCGCTGTTCCAGGAGTGCGTGCAGCGTTATCTGGCGACGTTCGCCCAGGTCACCGAATGCCTGTGGGATGACAGCCTGCCACCGCGCCAGGCCATCGAGACGGCGCTGCGCCAATCGGCGCGCATGCAGTGTGAAGAGGGGCATCCCAAAGGCTGCATGGTAGCCCTGGGCGTGATGAGCGCGCCCTCCCCCGAGAACGCACAAGTCACCCATGGGCTGACTCAGTCGCGGGAGCGTACAAGAGCAGGCATCGTGCATTGCGTCGAGCGTGGCATCCGGGCAGGCCAGTTACCCGCCGAGACCAACGCCCGTGCCATGGCTACGGTCTACGACAGTTTCCTGCAAGGCGTGTCGATCCTGGCTCGGGATGGCGTCGACGCTAATGCCATCGACACTGCCATCGGCCAACTGATGCTGACCTGGGATTTATCCGCCGCTACAGCGCCGCCCATTCGGCGCGATGCTCCAGCAGAAAGTCCACAAACGCCCGCACCCGATGGGGCACATAGCGGCCGTGGGGATACAGCAAGGTAAACGGCCGTGAGCGCCCGCCGTAAGGCTGCAACACCTCCACCAGGCTGCCGTTGGCCAACTCCTCCTCTACGATGAACTTGTAGGTCTGGAATAACCCCGCGCCGTGCTTGGCCAGGGTTACGCCACCCAGCACGTCGTCAGAGCAGCTGTAGCCTGCTTCCCCAGCAAACTCCCGCTCCTTGCCGTCCACCTGGAACAACCAGGAAATACGCCGCCCGTTGCTCGGCAATTCGTACTGGATGCACTCATGGTCCGGCAAATCCTCCAGGGCCTGGGGCGTCCCGGCACGCTTCAGGTATGACGGCGCCGCAACCACCACCAGCCTGGCGTCTTCCAGCAACCGCGCGATCAGCGTCGAGTCCGGCTGGGCACGCACGCGGATGGCCAGGTCATAACCTTCGGCGACGAAATCGATGTTGCGGTTGCTGATGTGGATATCCACGCTGACTTGCGGGTACAGCGCACGGAATTTCGGCAGCAGCGGCAGGATCCGGTGATGGCCGTAGGTGGTCGGGATGCTGATACGCAACAGCCCGGACGGTACCGATTGCGCGCCCATCATTTCCTGCTGGGCTTCCACCAGTTGCGTCAGCGCCTGGCGGCATTGCTCGAAAAATGTCCGGCCGCCATCAGTCAGGCGGATGCTGCGGGTGGTGCGCACAAACAACCGGGAACCCAGGCGCTCTTCCAGCCGCGAGATGCTGCGGCTCACCGCCGCCGGCGTCACGCCCGCCACCTGGGCGGCAGCGGTAAAGCTGCTGGCCTCGGCAGCCAGGCAGAACAGCTCGATGCTGCCCAACTGCAAATCTTCGAAATGGCGCTTCATGATTGATTACACCGGGTATCTACTTGGGGATTCACCCGCTCTATTTATCAGCAAGGGCCGCATAAATATAGGGGCCCTACCTGGCCCGTGCTTGCTTTCATTCCATGCACACCGCCCACAACTTCCGTGGCAATGCTCCGTCGTTGGACCTTGCGAACTCCATCAACAACCAGCCGGTCGTGGTCAACCGATTACCGAATACCGACCGTGGTTCGCAGATCGACTCCCTGCAAAAAGGCGTGTATTTCCAGGACCAGATCAAGTTCGACGAGGCCACCACCTCGCGCGCAGGGTTGGTGTACAAGGCTGGCAACGGCCTGGCACCGTACCTGAGCTACAGCGAATCGTTCTTCCCGGTAGCGGGTGTGAGCAAGGCCGGGCAAGTGTTTGTGCCCACCGAAGGCAAACAGTACGAGTTCGGTGACTTACCGCTGGTAGGCCAACAACGGCTCACTCAGCGGTTCGGGGCGTCAGGCATATGGCGTTGGGGGCGGTGATTGGGGGCATATCCGTTGGTTTTGTTACGGCTACTATTGGTTCCGCTCTTACAGCGGCTCACTTTTGAAAAGCGCAAAAGTAAGCAAAACGCTCTTGCCCCACCACTCGGCACCTCGCCTGGGCTCGGTGTGCCCGAACGAAGGCTTTGGAGCGTGGGCCGCCGCGATGGGCCATCCTTGGCCCAGCGCGGCTAACCCGGCGTCCTGCCGGGTTACCCACGCTCCAAAGCCTGCGTTCGGCCAGCGTGGTTTAATGGGGCGCCTAAGATCAAGATCAAAAGCAGATCAACAGCACAGCGGCCTACAGGCCGGCTTGAGTGTGGTGAAGCAACAGCAAGATCAGAAGCTAAAGCGGGCACGGTCCAAATGTGGGAGCGGGCTTGCTCGCGAAGGTCGTTAACGATGATGCGGGCATTCTGGATGAACGCGGCGGTCTCAGGTTTTTCGCGAGCAAGCCCGCTCCCACAGAAAAGCAGCTCTGCTTTCGCTCTCGATCTTGCCTCTGCTTCTAACACTCAAGCCGGCCTGTAGGCCGCTGTGCTCTTGCTTTTGATCTTGATCTGACTGCCCCATTCAGCCCGAGGCCGAACGCAGGTATTGAGGAGCGGGTAAACCGGCAGGACGCCGGTTTAGCCGCGCCGGGCCATGGATGGCCCGTCGCGGCGGCCCGC
>NZ_JAAAFU010000053.1:204093-215962 GCF_019352905.1 Pseudomonas sp. Xaverov 83
GCCAGCAGCCGTTACCCAAATAACGGATATACACTCAAAACAACAACCGCGAAAAATCACAACACTGCACCGCCAACTGCGCCACATTCTGGTTCAAGCCAAACTGCCGATCCCCGCGATGCAACGCCACATACCCAACCTTGGGCAGCGCCGGTTCCGTCTCCAATGCGCGTAATTCTCCGCGCTCGATCAAATGCGACAAGCACGCCTTGGGCAAGTAACTCACCCCCACCCCGGACAGCGCCAGCCCAACCTGCACCAGCAAGTTATGGCTGGTCAGCTTACGCGGCATCTGCACAGCATGCGCCGCCAGCCAGCGCTCATAAAGCAGGCCCGTCCCGGAGTGCGAACCCTGGGTCAGCACCGTGTACCCCGCCAACGCCTCAAGCCCTACCGGATCAGGCTCACTGACTAACCACGGGGCGCACATCCAGGCGTTTTCCACACTGCCCAGCGGCGTACTCAGGAAGCGCGAATCACTGTAGGCATCAGGCACGATCACCAGGTCCAGCTCATCACTCTCCAGCTTGCGAAACAGCTCGCTGCTCAACTCCACCGAAGGCTCGATCTGCACTTTGGGATACGCCTCACGCAACGCTTCCACCAGCGCCGGCAACCAAGTGAAGGCCGTCAATTCCGTCACCCCCAGGCGAAACCTGCGCACCAGCACTTCGCGGGTACTGACCCGCTCCAGCAAGTAGTCGCGACGTTCCAGCAGGTCCTTGGCGTAGTCGAGCAACTCGGCGCCTTTTTCGGTCAGCCGGGCATTGCGTTTGCTGCGGTCGAAAATCTCGACATCGAAGGTTTCTTCCAACTCCTGGATGCGCTTGGAAATCGCCGACTGCGACATGTTCAGCTTGTTCGCCGCCGCCTCGAAACTGCCCAGCTCGGCAATCCAGTACAACGCGTCGATTTGCTTGAACGTGATCATCGGCCACCTCCCATGAGAAAAAGCGATCCTATCAGATAATAAAATATCGCTAAAACTGCTTCTTCATCGCTCCTAAGATCTAGCCACAGACCCATAAGATCAATCGGAGTTACAGCCATGTCCTTGCCCGGTTCCCGCATCCTCCCCAACCCACCGCTGGCTTCCGCCGAAGTACTTGAAGCCTTTACTCACGTGGTCACCCCGCACATCAGCGACAACCTCGGCCGGCACATCGGCGCCCGCGGGCTGAACCGCTACAACCGCACCGGCAAGCTGGTGGGTACCGCGCTCACGGTGAAAACCCGCCCCGGCGACAACCTGCTGATCTACAAGGCCTTGAGCATGCTCGAGCCGGGCCATGTGCTGGTGGTGGACGCCCAGGGCGACACCAACAACGCGGTGATCGGCGAACTGGTCAAACTCTACGCCCAGCAACGCGGCTGCGTGGGGTTTGTGATTGACGGGGCGATCCGTGATGTCGCGAGCTTCGAGGACACGCCTTGTTATGCCCGCAGCGTGGTGCATTGCGGGCCTTACAAGACCGGCCCGGGCGAGGTGAATGTACCGGTGTCCATCGGCGGCATGCTGATCAATCCGGGGGATGTGCTGGTGGGTGACGAAGACGGCCTGGTCGCCTTCTCCCAGGCCGACGCCCCCGAAGTACTGCGCAAGGCGGCTCAACACGCGGCCCACGAAGAGGAAGTCAAAGCCGAAATCGCCAGCGGTGCGGTGCGCCAGAGCTGGATCGACAAGGTGCTGCAGCAGGCCGGCCTGGCAGGTTGAAGGGGAACATCATGAGCACTGCATTTCTCTCCGATCGGGTGCTGGGCATCGCGCCCTCCCCGAGCATCGCCGCCAACGCACTGGTCAGCGAACTGCGCGCCCAGGGCCGGGACATCGTCAACTTCACCGTGGGCGAGCCGGACTTCGATACGCCCGCGCATATCCTCGAAGCAGCCAGCGCCGCGATGCACAGTGGCGACACCCACTACACCGCCACCAGCGGCACCCTCGCCCTGCGCCAGGCGATCTGCCTCAAGCTCAAGCGCGATAACCAGCTGGACTATGGGCTGGACGAAGTGATCGCCGGGTGCGGTGGCAAGCACATCATTTATCACGCCCTGGCGGCGACCCTGAATCGCGGCGACGAAGTCATCGTGCACACGCCGTATTGGGTGTCGTACCCGGACATCGCACGGCTGAATGACGCGACGCCGGTGATCATTCCCGGCGACGAGTCACTGGGGTTCAAGCTGTCGCCTCAGGCCCTGGAACAGGCGATCACCTCGCGCAGCAAATGGGTGATCCTCAACAGCCCGAACAACCCCAGCGGCGCGGTGTACAACGAGGCCGAACTGCTGGCCCTGGCCGCGGTGCTGCGGCGCCATCCCCATGTGCTGATCATGGCGGACGAGATCTATGAGCACTTCGTCTACGACGATGCCCGCCACGTTTCCCTGACCCGACTCGCACCGGACCTGAAACCGCGCACGCTGATCGTCAACGGTGCCTCCAAGGGCTATGCCATGACCGGCTGGCGCCTGGGTTTCGGGGCTGGTCCGGCGTGGCTGATTGCGGCCATTGCCAAGTTGCTTTCGCAAACCACCACCTGCCCCAGTTCCCTCAGCCAGGCTGCCGCAGTTGCCGCCTTCGCCGGCGACCAGGCGCCCATCGCCGGCATGCGCGAGGTGTACCAGCAACGCCGCGAACGCATGCTGGGCCTGCTCGAAGAGATTCCCGGCGTGAGCTTCACCCCGCCGGATGGCGCGTTCTACGTGTTCGCCAACGTCGCCGGATTGATCGGCAAGACCACCCCGCACGGCGAGCGGATCGACGGCGACACACAACTGGCCGAGTACCTGCTGCGGGAATACGGCCTGGCCACCGTGAGTGGTGCGGCGTACGGCATGTCGCCTTATATCCGGCTGTCGTTCGCCAGCTCGCTTGAAGTGATTGAAGAAGGTTGCCGTCGCCTGAATGAAGCGTGCCATCGATTGCGCTGACGGATACCCGCCCCACCCGGCGGCCAGGGATGGCCGCTCATTGACTGCCTAGAACAACACTCATAATCATTGATATAAATGAGGCATTCCCATGCACAAGCCCCGCATCGCGCTGGTCTGGCAAATCCTGATCGGCCTGCTCGCCGGCATCGCCATCGGTGCCCTGCTGCACCGTTTTCCCGAATCCCGGCCGTGGCTGGTGGACAACCTGCTGCAACCGGCGGGCGATATCTTTATCAAGCTGATGAAGATGATCGTCGTGCCCATCGTGTTTGCCTGCATGGTGGTGGGCATCGCCGGGCACGGTGACGGTAAATCGTTGGGACGCATCGGGGTCAAGTCCCTGGGCTATTTCTTCTGCATCACCACCCTGGCGATCATCGTCGGGCTGGTGATGGGCAACCTGCTCCAGCCGGGCGCCGGCACTGAACTGGCCAGCCTGAAAGCCAACGCCGTGACCTTGCCCACCAGTAGCACCGGTGGCGGCCACAGCCTGGGGCAGATCATTGTCGGGATCATCCCGGACAACGTGATCAACGCCATGGCCCAGGGCAGCTTGCTGTCGGTACTGTTCTTAGCGGTGATGTTTGGCCTCGGGGTTTCGCGCTTGCCCGCCGAGCGCAAGGACCCGGTGATTGCCCTGCTGCGCGGGGTGTCGGAGGCAATGTTCAAGGTGACGTCGATGATCATGGCCTACTCGCCTATCGGCGTGTTCGGGATGATCGCAGTGACCGTGGCCAACTTCGGGTTCAGTTCGCTGCTGCCGTTGGCCAAGTTGATCATGGTCAGCTACGTGTCGATTGCGTTCTTCGTGCTGGTGGTGCTCAACCTGGTGGCGCGGCTGTGCGGGATCAACCTGTTTGCGTTGATGCGGCATATCAAGGATGAGCTGATCCTGGCGTTCTCCACCGCCAGCTCGGCGGCGGTGATGCCGCAACTGATGAAGAAGCTCGAAACCTACGGCGTGCCGCCTTCGCTGGTGAGCTTTGTGGTGCCGGTGGGGTACTCGTTCAACCTGGACGGTGCGTCGCTGTTTTTGGGGATCGGCACGCTGTTCGTGGCGCAGTTGTATGGCATCGACCTGAGCCTGGGCGACCAGGCACTGTTGGTGGTGACCATGGTGCTGACGTCCAAGGGCGCGGCCGGGGTGCCGGGGTTCATGTTCGTGATTCTGTCGGCGACCCTGGCGAGTGCGGGCTTGCCGTTGGAGGGCATCGCCTTCATCGCCGGGGTGTATCGCCTGATGGAAATGCCGACCACTGCGTTGAATGTGCTGGGCAATGCCCTGGCACCGCTGGTGATCGCCAAGTGGGAGCGCCGTGAGGGCACTGCTGAAACCTGTGGTAAGGGGACAAGCCCCTCACCACAGTAAGCGCTGTTGTCAGTCGAGGTCCGACGCGTCATGACGCTCGCGCAGTTGCTCTGAAGGATCGCCCGACACGCGGTTGACCCGGCGCCCTCGCTGCACCGCCGGCCGTGCTTCGATGGCGTTGGCCCAGCGCACGACGTGCTTGTAATCCTGCACCGAGAGAAACTCCCCCGCCTCATACAAGCGGCCTTTCACCAGGCCGCCGTACCACGGCCAGATCGCCATGTCGGCGATGGTGTATTCGTCGCCGGCGATGTATTCGTGCTCGGCCAGTTGCTTGTCCAGCACGTCCAGTTGGCGTTTGGTTTCCATGGCGAAGCGGTCGATGGCGTATTCGATCTTGGTCGGCGCGTAGGCATAGAAATGCCCAAACCCACCGCCCAGGTACGGCGCGCTGCCCATCTGCCAGAACAACCACGACAGGCACTCGGCACGGGCCGCCGGTTCGGTGGGCAGGAACGCGCCGAACTTCTCGGCCAGGTATTGCAGGATCGCCCCGGACTCGAACACTCGAATCGGCTTGGGCCCGCTGCGGTCCAGCAGCGCGGGAATCTTCGAGTTCGGGTTCACGCCGACGAAGCCACTGCCGAACTGGTCGCCGTCACCGATCTTGATCAACCACGCATCGTATTCCGCACCCTTGTGACCCAGGGCCAGCAGCTCTTCCAGCAGGATCGTGACCTTCTGGCCATTGGGCGTTGCCAGGGAATACAGCTGCAACGGATGACGACCGACCGGCAATTCCTTGTCGTGGGTCGCGCCGGCGATGGGCCGGTTGATGCTGGCGAAGGTGCCGCCGTTTTGGGTTTTCCAGGTCCAGACTTTTGGCGGTACGTAATCAGTCATGCCACTACTCCTTGGATTCAATGTTCACAACAACTAACGGTAGGAGCGAGCTTGCTCGCGAAAAACCCGAGAGCGCCCTGTGCTTTCAGCATGCCCGCGTTATCGCTGACGATCTTCGCGAGCAAGCTCGCCCCTACAGGTTCTTTTGGGCCAGTTGGGCAATATCCCAGCCGCCACCCAGTGCCTTGATCAGCCCTACGTTGGCGCTTAACTGTTGAGTCTGTAGATCCAGCACAGTTCGCTGCGCCTGCAACGACGCTACCTGCGCCGTCACCACATCCAAGTACGCCGCTCCGCCCTGGCGATAGCGCGCCAGGGACAAGTCCTCGGCGTACTGCGCCGCAGCGGCGGCATCGCGCTGGTCAACCAGGGCGGTGTCGAGCCCGGAGATGATCGACAGGTTGTTCTCCACCTGCTCGAACGCGGTCAACACTACACCACGATACTTGGCCGCGGCTTCATCGGTTGCCGCCTTGGCACTGTCGACTCCGGCCTGGCGCGCGCCGCCGTCAAAGATTGTCCCCACCAGCGACGGGCCAATGGCCCAGAAGATGTTGGGCGCACTCAACAAATGCGCGAACTCATCGCTCTGGAAGCCGCCTTGGGCACTCAAGGTGAGGGCCGGGAACCAGGCGGCTTTCGCGACGCCTATGCGTGCATTGGCCGAGGCAATCCGGCGCTCGGCAGCGGCGATATCCGGCCGACGCTGCAACAGCGTAGACGGTACACCGGTGGGCACGCCGGGCAAGGCGATGTCCGCAACGCTGGGGGCAATCGCGTAGGTCGATGCGGACTCACCCAGCATCGCCGCTATCGAGTGTTCGAGCACTGCACGCTGCACCAAATTCTGGCTCAGTTGCGATTTGACCGTCGACAGTTGGGTACGCGCCCGCGCTACGTCCAGGCCGGAAACGATACCGCCGCCGTGCAAGCCTTCGGTCAGGCTCAGGGCCTTGGCATAGGCATCGCTGGTTTCCTGTAGCAGTTGGTCTTGCCGGTCGACGCCACGCAAGCGGATGTAGCTGTCGGCCAATTGCGCCTGCAAGCTCAGACGTACTGAGGCCAGGTCAGCCTTGGCGGCCTGGGCGTCGCTGGTGCCGGCGGCAACGGTGTCGCGCACACGGCCCCAGAGGTCGACTTCATAGTCCAGTTCTACCCCCACGGTGCCGGAGTCATAGACATTCGGCGGGCTGGCCGAGCGCAGTGGCCGGGTGTCCGACTGGCGAATGCGCTGGGCATTGCTGGAGCCGATCAGCTTTGGAAACAGCCCGGATTGTGCCTGGGCCAAAAACGCCTGGGCCTGGGAATAATGAGCCAGTGCCGCGCTCAAGTCCGGGTTGTTTTGCAGCAACTGCTGCTCCATGGCGTCCAGTTGCGGGTCCTTGTAGATGTGCCACCAACCGTCGCGACTCGCTTGGTCGTTCGGCGTGCCGACGGTCCACGGGCCCTGGGTATGGAACTGCGCGGCAATGGGTACCTCCGGCACGTCCAGCGGCGGCGCCAGGTGGCAGGCACCCAGGCTCAGGGTCGCGACCAATACCAGGCAAGTGCGCTTAGCCATGGGGTTTGACCTCTGTAGTGTTGGCGGCCAGTTGCACCGAGTCGTCGTCGGCCAAGCCGTCGGGCGGGGTGTCGATCACCCGGTCAGTGGCGACGAGGCCACTGCCGATTTCCACGCTGTCACCAAAGTCCCGGGCGATGGTCACGGTCTTGAAGTGCACATGATTATTCGCGTCGAGAGTGGCCACGCGCATGCCCTTGTCATCGAACACCAGGGCGCTGGCAGGCAGGCGCAGCACGTCGGTCTGCACCGGCAAGGTGAACTGCACGCTGGTGTAGCCGCCCGGCAACAGGCGGCTGCCAGGGTTGTCCACCAGCAGTTGCACCAGGGTGCTGCCGGACGCGGCGTTCACCGCATCCGCAGTGGCGATCACCTTGGCGTTGAAGGTTTCACCGCGATACTCCGGCACGCTCAGACGTGCCACGGTGCCCACTTGGATCTGCGGCGCCGACGACTGCGGCACCTGCACATACACTCGCAGGCGGCTGACGTCAGAGACCGCGAACAGCTCTTTACCGGTGGCACCGCCGGCACTGATCAGCGCCCCCACATCGGTGGAGCGCGCGGTGACCACACCAGCGAACGGTGCGGTCAACCGCTGGAAGCCCTTGGTGGCAATCAACTGGTCGACGTTGGCCTTGGCCGCGACCACTTTGGCCTGCTTGGCGGTGAGGTCGCCGGTTCGCTCATCCACGTCCTGGCGCGACACCGAATCCGAAGCCAGCATCGCCTGCCAGCGCTTGGCGGTGGTCTGCGCCAGCGACTCGTCGGCCTGGGCTGAAGCCAGCACGGCCTTGGCTTGCAGCAGTTGCTGATCGAGCTCCGGCGTGTCGATTTCGGCCAGCAGTTGCCCGGCCTTTACGTGATCGCCGATGTCGACGTTCCAGGTCTTGAGGTAGCCATTGACCCGGGCAAAGATCGACGCCCGGGAGTACGCCTCAAGGCGCCCCGGCAAATTCAGGATCGGCCCTTGGGGCTGCACGCTCGGGGTGATCAGGATCACGCTGGGCAAAGCCTGGGCGTCGGTCCAGGTTTTCAGGTCGCGGGATTCGCTGGCGCGCACGCCGATGCCAAACACCACCACGGCGACCAGTACTACCAGCCCCAGCACCAGCCAGAGCAGACCACGGGATTTACGGCGGGGTGAACCCGGATTGGAAACGGAAGTGGACATGTCAAACCCCTTGAGTGGCGGTGGTCGCAAGCGTGGCGTGCTGACGCCGCCCGTTCACAAGACTGAAAATCAGCGGAACCAGGAACAGCGTGGCAATGGTGGCGAAGGCCAACCCGCCGATGACCGCACGGCCCAGCGGAGCGTTCTGTTCGCCGCCCTCCCCCAGGCTCAGGGCCATCGGCGCCATGCCGATGATCATCGAAATCGCGGTCATCAATACCGGACGCAGACGGGTAAAGCCGGCTTCAAGCGCCGCCTGCACCGCATCCCCGTGCACGGCCAGGCGTTCGCGGCAGAAGCTGACTACGAGAATAGCGTTGGCGGTGGCCACGCCCATGCACATGATCGCCCCGGTCAAGGCCGGTACCGACAGCGGCGTGTGGGTGATGAACAGCATCCACACAATGCCCGCGAGCGCCGCCGGCAAGGCGGTGATGATCACGAACGGGTCAACCCAGGACTGGAAGTTGACCACGATCAGCAGGTAGATCAGCACCACGGCGCCGAGCAGGCCAAACAGCAAGCCACTGAAGGCTGCGTTCATGGTTTGCACCTGGCCCTGCAACAGCACCTTGGAACCGGTGGGCACCTCGCTGGCGTGGGCGGCGAGGATTTTCTGGATGTCGGCGGCGACGGCGCCGAGGTCGCGGCCCTGGATCGCGGTCAACACCTCCACCACCGGCTGGATATCCGATTGGGTCACCACTGAGTTGCTGTGGCTGCGGTCGATGGAAGCCAGGCCGCCGAGGGTCTGGTCCGCTGCCGCACCGGCACTGCCGCTCAACGGCAGGTTATGCAACGCGGCCAGGGTGTCGAGGCCGTATTGCGGGGTTTGCATCACAATCGGGTAGGACACGCCGTTGGCCGGGTTGAGCCAGAACGTCGGCGCCACCTGGCTGGAACCGGCGAGGTTAACCACCAGGCTGTTAGTCACGTCACGCTCGTTCAGGCCCACCAGTTGGGCTTGAGTGCGGTCCACGTTGATATTGAAGGTTGGCAGCTGCCGCGACTGCTGGATACGCGCATCCACCACCCCCGGCACCCGCCGGATTTCCCGCAGCAACGTGCTGGCATAGGTGAAGTTGGCTGGCAGGTTATTGCCGCTGACTTGCACATCCACCGGCGCGGAAGACCCGAAGTTGAGGATCTGCCCGACGATGTCCGACGCCGGGAACGAGAACACCGCATTCGGGAATTCGCGAGGCAGTCGTTCCCGCAGTTCGCGCATGTATTCGGCGGTGGGACGATGGCCCTCTTTCAGGCTGATCTGGATATCGCTGTCCTGGGAGCCCACGGTGCCGGTGTTGTTATAGGCCACGTTGATCCCGCTGATGGCCAGGCCGATGTTATCGACGATAGCCGCCAGCTCCTGGGGCTCAATCACTTTATGAATGGTGTTTTCGATCTGCGACACCAGCCGCGCATTGCTTTCGACCCGTGTGCCAATCGGTGCACGCACATGCAGCAGGATCTGCCCGGAGTCGACCTCGGGGAAGAAGTTGCGACCCAGAAACGGCACCAGCGCAAACGACACGGCGACAAACGCCAGCAGCGCGATTACCACGATACGGCGGTGATGCAAGGCACTCTCCAGTGCCCCGTGGTAAACCCCGCGAAACGCCTCGAACTGGCGCTCGAACCCGCGCTGGAATTTCACCAACGGGTTACTCGACGGCGCGACCACCGGCGTGCCGTCGGCATGATGTTCGTGAGGCTTGAGCAGGTAATTGGCGAGGGTCGGCACCAGGGTTCGGGAGAGGATGAACGAGGCGATCATCGCGAAGATCACCGCTTCCGCCATCGGCACAAACAGGAAGCGCGCCACGCCTTCCAGGAAAAACATCGGCACGAACACAATGCAGATACACAGCAGCGACACGAACGCCGGCGTCACGATCTGCGCCGCACCGTCGAGGATCGCCGTCTCCACCGGCTTGCCCTGCTCCAAGTGCCAGTTGATGTTCTCAATGGTCACCGTGGCGTCGTCCACCAGAATCCCCACGGCCAATGCCAGGCCGCCGAGGGTCATGATGTTGAGGGTTTCGCCGAGCGCCGACAGCGTGGCAATCGACGACAGGATGGCCAGCGGAATCGAGGTAGCGATGATCACCGTGGAGCGCCAACTGCCGAGGAACAACAGGATCATCAGGCTGGTCAGCGCCGCTGCAATCACGCCCTCACGGGCCACACCGCTGATGGCCGAACGCACGAACAGCGACTGGTCGCCGATCAGATCGATGTTCAGGTTGGGCGGCAACGCGCCTTTATTGTCGGCCAGTTTGTCCTTGATCCCGGCAATCACCCCGAGGGTCGACGCCGAACCGGTCTTGAGCACCGGCAGCAACACGGAACGGTTGCCGTTGACGTGCACGATGTTGGTCTGCGGCGGGTTGCCGTCACGGACGGTGGCCACGTCACGAATCAACACTGTGGTGCCGTCGGCGGTCTTGATCGGCAGGTTTTCCAGGTCGTGGAAATCCGTCGGCGAGTTGTTCAGTTGCAGGTTGAACTCGTAGCTGCCGATCTTTTGCGTGCCCACCGGCGTGATCAGGTTCTGGGTGGCCAGGGCGGTGGCAACGTCTTGCGCCGACAGCCCGCGCGCCTGCATCCGCGCCGAGTCGAGGTCGATCTGTACCTGGCGGGTCTTGCCGCCGAAGGGGTATGGGAGTGCCGCACCGGGCACGGTGGTCAGCATCAGGCGTACGGTGTTGAGGCCCAGGTCGCCCAGCCTCTGTTCGGTGAGGCCTTTGCCGGACAATGCCAGTTGCACGATCGGCACCGTAGAGGCGCTGTAGTTGAGTACCAGCGGCGGCGTGGTGCCCGGTGGCAATTGACGCAAGATGGCCTGGGACACCGAAGTCACTTGTGCGTTGGCCGTACTGATATTGACCCCCGGCTGGAAGTACACCTTGACGATGCCGAAGCCGTTCAACGACTCCGCCTCGATATGGCGGATGTCGTTGACCGTGGTGGTCAGCACCCGCTCGAACGGCGAGGTGATCCGGCCGGCCATCTGATCCGGAGGCAAGCCGGTGTACTGCCAGATCACGGCAATCACAGGAATGCGAATTTCGGGGAAGATGTCGGTCGGGGTACGCCAGGCCGCGAGCGGGCCCACAATCAGAATGAAAATAGCCAATACCAGGAAGGTATAGGGGCGCCGCAATGCGATGCGCACGAGGTTGAGCATAGATGTGATCCAGACAGGAAGTTGATGACTGAAGGAGGTACCAAACAGCGCTTCCCTCCTGCCCCGCCCGTCTGTAATCCGGGCCAACTGCACTGACATCCGGTCAAAATAGAGGCATATGCCACGATATAGCGTTTAGAGGCATACGCAACTAATTTGTTGCTACATGTGTCAATATTCATCTTGCCGGATTAACGTTCGGTTAACCCTTTAGCTGTAGCGAGTGATCAGCCTGTGAAATGCGCACCGCCCGTCCTCAATAGTCCCAGCACCTGTTCCAATGGAGCCGTGCGTCGTGCGTCCCGGCGGATGGCGCAAATCTATGATGAGGCGTTTTTGCCGTTTGGGCTGAAGGCCACTCAGTATTCGTTGATGAACCACATTGCCAATGGGGACGCGCCCAAAATGCGTGACTTGGCGCAGTCGTTGGTGATGGATTTGTCGGCCCTGGGGCATACGCTCAAGCCGCTGGTGCGGGATGGGCTGGTGGTGTTGCGGGTGGATGAGTTGGACCGCCGTAGCCGGAGGGTGCTGTTGACCGATGCGGGGCAGCGTAAGTACGAGGAGGCGCGGGTGGTGTCCAGGCAGATGGCGGTGCGGTTTGATGAGGTGTTTGGGGCTGAGGCGGCTTGCGAGTTGCGCAAGGCCATGGACTTTATTGCGTCTGATGAGTTTGCTCGGGCGTTGTTGGGTTAGGGGGCATATCCGTTATTTAGGTAACGGCTGCCTATGGTTCCGCTCTTACAGCGGCTCACTTTTGAACAGCGCAAAAGTAAGCAAAACGCTCTTGCCCCA
>NZ_JAAAFU010000054.1:0-16451 GCF_019352905.1 Pseudomonas sp. Xaverov 83
ACGGTGAAGATCTCAAAAACCCGATTTCCAGTAGACCGTAAGGCTGCTCCGCTTAAGTGAACAGCATTACACCTAGGTGGGGCGTTTTTTATTGGCCTTTTTTTGGTTCGGGCGCTTGTGGTTCCCAATGCAGGGTGCCGAACAGGTAGTCCATCAGCGGCAGGACGATATTGAAATTGCGTCCCTGCATGAGTTCGCGGCGGTGATGCAGGGCGTGCAGGTGGTGCATCTGGCGGATCCACGGCAGGCGGGCCACGGGGTGGTTGGGGGGCAGGTGTTCGCAGGCGTGGAAGAATTCATAGAGCAGGTAGCCGAGGATCATGCAGCCGGCGAACAGGCCGGCGACGTTGGGGTTGAGGTGTTTGAGCAGCCACCAGGCGGGGAGGGTAACGGTCAGGCTGTGGAGCAGGATGAGCCAGGCGGGGAACAGGATGACGCGCCAGTCTTGCGGGCTGTCGTAGGTCATGTGGCCTGGGGTGAAGAAGCTGTGGTGGTCGCCGGTGTGGCGGGCGTAGAACAGGCGGGCGAAGGGGTGTTTGTGGTGGCCCAGGTGGCGGTGGACGAGGTAGATGCACAGGTTGAAGAAGATCAGGGTGAGGGGGATGGTCAGCCATTCCAGGGGTTGGATTTGTTGGGTGGTTGACCAGAACAGGGTGATGCAGAGGAGGCCGTAGCCGAGGACGAAACCGGCGTGGAGCCATGGGTTGTAGTGGGGGGTGATGCTTGTGCGGTAGGCGGCGCGGAAGGCCTCGGTGGGGTGGGTCATTGGGGGGCGCTCGGTGTTGTTTTTGTTGGGGGGTGAGCTTAGTTGGGATTGGGGGGATTGCTTGGCTTCGCGGGGGGATTACTGTGATTCCTGTGTACATATCCGTTTTCTTCGGTAACGGCCGCTTATGGTTCCGCTCTTACAGCGGGTCACTTTTGGCAAACGCCCGGAATGCCGGCCCAGCCAAAAGTAACCAAAAGGTCTTTGCCCCACCACTCGGTGCCTCGCCTAGGCTCGGCATGCCCGCACTCTGGCCATCGTGGTTGATGGGGCCCGCAGATCAAGATCAAAGGCACGCAGCCTCGCTGGCGCTCGACAGCTGCTACGGGCGGGGTGGCTCTGCTTTTCTGTGGGAGCTGGCTTGCCTGCGATGCAGACACCTCGGTGCATCAGGTACACCCAGTTGATGCCATCGCAGGCAAGCCTGCTCCCACATTTGACCGTGCCCGCTTTTGATCTTGATTTTGATCTTAGGCGCCCTGTTAAACCACGCTGGCCGCTGTAAGAGCGGAACCATAAGCCGCCGTTACCCAAATAACGGATATACACCCCAAACCCAGCCTACACCTGCGACAACAGCAACCCCTCAAACTCAACCTGAACCCGCGCCTGATCACAATGCGCCACATTAAACCGCATAAAATCCCGCAACCCCGGCTCATACCCAAACAACGCCCCCGGCGCCAATACCATCCCGCGTTTCAACCCGGCTTCCGCCAAGCGCTCACCATTAACCCCCGCCGGCAACCGCGCCCAGATAAACATCCCCCCCTCAAACCCCATCGGCAACTCACACCCACAACGCCGCAGCCACTGTTCAACCCGCCCCCCGGCCTCCAGCAGCCGCTGAACCATGCGCTTGCGATGCCTGGCATACCCGCCCTCACTCAACAGCCGATACACAATCTGCTCAAACAACTCCGACGTAATCCCGCCGCTCATCAACTTCATATTGGTCAAATTCGCCGCCAACTGCGGCGCCGCCACCACATAACTGACCCGCGCATTCGCCGTCAGCACCTTCGAAAACCCCGACAGATACGTCACCTGCTCCAACCCCGCCAACGTCGCCAAACGCGGCGGCGGGTTGGGGTGCAAATCCCCGTAAAGATCATCCTCGACGATATGGCAGCGATACTCCCGGGCCAGCTGCAACAACCGAAACGCCTGGCTCGGACTAAACGAATGCCCGGTCGGGTTATGCAACACACTGGTGGTCAGATACAGACTGGGACGATGCTCCGCCAGCAACTGCTCCAGCGCGACAAAATCAAACCCGTCAGGCCGGCGCGCAATCGTCACCACCTTGACCCCATGCAACGCCAGGTTCGCGTGGAAGTTGAAATAACACGGCGCATCCAGCAACACCGTGTCTCCGGGCCGTGCCAGCAGGCGCATGAGCATGTCCAGCCCTTGCACCGTGTTGGGTGTGGTAATGATCTGCTCAACCGGCACCGACAACCCTTCACCATGGAGCTTCTGCTGCAACGCCTGGCGCAACGGCAGCAGGCCCGCCGGGGTGCCCAGCCCGGCGATGCGCAACGTGGGGGCACGCACGGCGCTGCGCATGGCCTGGCGCAACACGTCGGAATCCAGCCAGTCTTCCGGCAGGTGGCCGCCGCCGGGGCGCAGGTCGCCCTGGGCCATGGCCAGGGGGCGGCGCAGTACGCTGAGCAGGTCCTGGGGCAGCAAGTCGACCCAGGTGCTGGACGACGGCTGCGCCGGGCTGCTGGCGACAAAGTGCCCGCGGCCCTGGCTGGAGGTCAGCAGGTGGCGCCCGCGCAGACGATCCAGCGCTTCATTCACGGTGAATTTTCCGACGCCCAACAAGGCCCCCAACTCCCGCACCGACGGCAGTTTGCTGCCGGCTGCCAACTCGCCTTGCTCAATTGCATGGGCCAGGGCATCGACGATCTGCTGCACCTTCGGCGCTCGGTCATGAAAGTGAATCGCAGGAATGGGCATCACACTGTCCTTAAGTTTGCCGCCAACTTTACCGGTAAAGTCTGCGCCTATTTCCGCAGAGTTTACCTGCCTCCGACGCCACGTGCGTCCTAGACTGCGAACCTTACTTCCTGCTGTGAAATTCCACGCCATGGCCACCGCGCTGACGCTGTCTTCGTTTTTGTATTTCCTGCTGTTGTGCACCACCCTGGCGTTCAGCCCCGGCCCCATGACCTTGTTGTTGCTCAGCCTCGGTTTGAAAGATGGCCTGCGCCGCTCCCTGCCGGCGCAGTTCGGGGCGAGTGTGTCCTACCTGATCTCGATCCTGATCTTTGCCGTGGGCTTTTCCGAACTGATCAAGGACTACCCGCTGATCACCCGGATCATCCAGGTGGTGGGCGTGGCCTACATCCTCTACCTGGCCTACAAGCAATGGACCAGCAGCGGAGTGACGATCAAAACCACCGATGCAACCCCGGAAAATGCCCGTAGCCTGTTCGGCAAAGGCCTACTGACCGGGCTGTCGAATCCCAAGGCGATCATCCTGTTCAGCGCCGTATTCCCGCAGTTCGCCGCCATCGGCCAGGGCAGTGCTGCCTCTGACATCGCCATCCTCGGCCTGACTTTCCTGTTGCTGCAATTCGCCAGCGGCTGCCTGTATTGCTACTTCGGCCAGCGAATCAAACACGTCCTGGAGAACCCCAAGCGCCGAGTGCTGTTGCAACGGGCCACGGCGGTACTGTTGCTGGGAGTCGCGTTGATGCTAGCCCGGGGCTTTTCCAACTGAAGGCCAGCTTATGAGTGGTAGTGGCGATCTGCCGTTGCCCTGATAGACTTCGGGCATTCATCCAGGATCAAGCCAGATCATGCCAGCCGCAGGAGGAAAGGGACTTTCGCTCGCTTCACGCCTGTACAAGTCGCGCGCCCTGGGATTAACCCTCGGGTTCATCTGCGTGGCCGCCGCCATCTACCCACTGGATAAACCCGCCTGGGTCTGGGTGGTGATGATCGCCAATGCCTTTATCTGGCCACATGTGGCGTATCAATGGTCACGGCACTCGAAAAACTCCCTGCGTTCGGAACACCGCAACCTGCTGTTCGACTCGTTCTGCGGCGGGTTCTGGGTCGGTGCCATGCAGTTCAACCCGCTGCCCAGCGTGACCACCTTGTCGATGATGACCATGAACAACGTCGCCATCGGCGGCCCGCGCTTCATGCTCGCCGGCTGGGTGGCCCAGGCGCTGGGGATCGGCGCTTCGATGCTGGTGTTTACCCCGGCCGTGACGGTCCTGACCAGTGAAGTTCAGCTCTACGCCTGCCTGCCGATCCTGATGCTCTATCCCCTGGCCCTGGGCTGGATCTGCTACCGGCAAGCGATCACCCTGGCCCGGCACAAGCGCGAGTTGCTGGCGCTGAGCCGCACCGACAGCCTGTCGGGCCTGCTCAACCACGGCGCCTGGAAAGACCACCTGGAAATCGAGTTCCAGCGCTGCCGCCGCGACCAGCAGGGCGCCGCTATCGCGCTGATCGACATCGACCACTTCAAGACCATCAACGACACCTACGGCCATGTCACCGGCGATATCGTGCTGCGCCAGTTGAGCAAAGTGCTGCGCCAGAACCTGCGGGTCACTGACCTGGCCGGGCGTTATGGCGGCGATGAGTTCTGCGTGATCCTGCCGGACATGCCCCTGAACCGCGCGACCGAAGTGATGGATGCCCTGCGTGACCGCTTCAACTCCCTGGCCTACGCCCAAGACCCGACCTTGCGCGCCAGCCTGAGTATCGGCCTGGCGCCGTATCGACCGGCACACGGCGATGCCACCAGTTGGCTGAACGACGCCGACCAGGCGCTGTACGAAGCCAAGAGCGGCGGGCGCAACCGGGTCAGTTCGGTGCAGGGAAGTTGGCTGAGGTCGATCTGAGGATCAACAAATTGTTTTTTGTCAGGTAGGGTGGAGCGCTACCTCCCAACAAAAAACAAGGATCGGTTCATGCTCTTCAACTTCCCGCGTACCTTGCTGGCAGCCACCCTGGCGCTGTCGTTCGCCATGCCGGCCTTCAGCGCCGAGCCCCACAAACAGATCCAGGCCGATTCCGAGCAGTACAAGGCCGATGCCTTGAAACTGCTGGAGCGCCTGGTGAATATCGATTCGGGCTCCGGCTACGAGCCGGGCCTGACCCAAGTGCGTGACATCGCCGTCGACGAGCTCAAGCAACTGGGGTTCAGCATCCAACTGGTGCCGGATGCCGCGGCCCATAACAGCCATGTCATCGCCACCCTCAAAGGCACCGGCAAGGCCAGGATCCTACTGATGGCCCACATGGACACGGTGTTCAAGGAAGGCTCGGCGGCTGCCCGGCCGTTCCACATCAAGGACGGCCGCGCCTATGGCCCGGGCGTGATGGATGACAAGGGCGGCATCGTCGCCGGCATCTACGCCTTGAAAGTCCTGAAAAACCAGGGCTTCAAGGACTACGCGCAAATCACCTTCCTGCTGGACGCCAGCGAAGAAACCGGCACCGACGGCGCGTCCGAGCTGATCCGCAACACCGCCAAGGGCCACGACGTGACCCTCAACCTGGAACCGGGTCGCCCGGCGGATGGCCTGGTGGTGTGGCGCAAAGGCAGCGCCACTGCGGTGGTCGAGGTCAAGGGCAAGGCCGCCCACGCCGGCGTGGCTCCGGAACTGGGTCGCAACGCGGCGATGGAAGCCGCGCACCAGATCCTGCAACTGGGCAAGCTGGGGGATGCCGAGAAGAAGACCACCATCAACTTCACCGTGATCAACGCCGGCGACCGGGTCAATGTGATCCCGGACCAGGCCACCGCCAAGGCGGATGTACGGGCGGCATTGCCGGAAGAGTTTGACCGGATCGAGAAGGACCTGGCGCGGGTTTCGGCCAACAAGCTGATCCCTGAGACTGAAGTGACCACCAGCTTGCACCGTGGCCTGCCGCCAATGCCGCAGACGCCGGAGTCGGACAAGCTGGTGGCGATTGCCCAAGGGATTTATGGCGAGCTGGGACGCAAGTTGACCATTGAAGGCAGCGGCGGGGCGGCGGATGCCAGCTTGTCCGCTGGCGTGGGTACGCCGACTCTGGATGGGTTCGGGATTGTCGGGGGCAATATTCACACGCCGGAGGAATATGCCGAGGTGGAGAGTGTGGCGCCGCGGATTTATCTGCTGAGCCGGATGATTATGGAGCTGTCCAAGCGCTGATCTGAAACCACCACTGAGCCTCTGTGCAAGCAGATCAACATGTGAGAGCTGGCTTGCCTGCGATGGCGGTGTATCAGTCAAAGAATTCATGACTGACAATCCGCTATCGCAGGCAAGCCAGCTCCCACACTGTTTTTGTGGTGTTAGTTGGATCAGGTTGCAGGCACCACTTCCCGGGTCTTCTCCCGCCCCAACACCAAACTGCACAACGCCGGCAGGAACAGCAACGTCAACACAGTCCCCACCAGCACCCCGCCAATCAACACATACGCCAGCGACGACCAGAACACCGACAACGTCAGCGGAATAAACGCCAACGCCGCCGCCAGCGCGGTCAGGATCACCGGTCGTGCCCGGCGCACCGTGGCCTCGATGATCGCCTCACGAATCACCATGCCTTGGTCCTGGTTCTGCCGGATCTGGTCGGTGAAGATCAGCGTATTGCGCATCAGGATCCCGCCAATCCCGATCAGCCCCAATATCGCGTTGAACCCGAACGGCTGGTTGAACAGCAGCAACGTCGGCACTGCACCGATCAGCCCCAGCGGCGCGGTGGCGAACACCATGAACATCACCCCGAACGAACGCACCTGAAACATGATCACGGTCAACGTCAGCAGGATCATGATCGGGAACAGCGCCGCCAGGGCGACGTTGGCCTTGGCACTTTCTTCCACCGGGCCGCCGATGACGATTTGATAGCCGGCCGGCAGCTTGGCGATCAGGGGTTGCAGGTCCTTGTACACCGCCATTTCCACATCCGGCGGCTGGGTGCCGTCGACGATGTCGGCGCGCACTTCCACGGTCAGCGCACGGTTGCGGCGCTTGAGGATCGGTTCTTCCATCACCGCCTGGAAATGCCCGACCTGGGCCAATGGCACCGACACGCCGGCGCTGTTGGTCAGGGTCATGTTGTCCAGGTTGCCGAGGTCTTCGCGCTGGCTGCCCTGGGAGCGGGCAACCACTGATACGGTACGATTGCCTTCGCGCACTTCGGTAATCGGGTTGCCGCTGAGCAACGCGTTGAGCTGGGATTTCACCCCGTCGGGGGTAAAGCCCAGCAGGCGCAGGCGATCCTGGTCCAGCACCAGGCGATAGCTGCTGGCGCGCTCGCCCCAGTCGAGGAAGCTGTCGCGGGTGAGGGTGTTGGCGGCGACCACTTGGCGCACGTCTTCAGACAGACTGCGCAGTACATTCAGGTCGGGGCCGGACACGCGAAACACCACCGGGAACGGCACCGGCGGGCCGAACACCAACTGGGTGACCCGCACCCGCGCCGATGGAAATTCGCCTGCCGCGATGCGTTCAGCCATGCGTTTTTTCAGGGCGTCCCGGGCATGGGCGTCGGCGGTCTGCACGATCAGCTTGGCAAAGGCCGGGTCCGGCAACTCGGGGTTCAGCGACAGGAAAAACCGTGGTGCACCGCCGCCGACATAAGTGTCGACCATCACGGTTTGCGGCTCCTCCATCAATGCCTTTTCCACCTGCGCCGCCACTGCTTCGGTGCTTTTGAAGGCGCTGCCCGGCGGCATGTACACCTCAAGAATCAGCTCGGAACGGTCAGAGTTGGGGAAGAACTGCTTCTTCACCACGCCCATGCCCAGGCCACACAGCACAAAGGCGGCCACCACCAGCCCAGTGACCAGCCAGCGTCTGCGCACGCAAGCATCCACCAGGCGGCGCAGTTTCTGGTAATAACGCCCGGCGTAAATTGCATCGTGGCCGCCGGCAACCGGCTGGATGTGCGGCAACAGCTTGACCCCCAGGTAAGGCGTGAACACCACCGCCACCAGCCACGAGGCAATCAGCGCAAAGCCGACGATCCAGAAAATATTCCCGGCATATTCCCCGGCGCCCGAGCGGGCGAAACCCACCGGCAGGAAGCCGATAATCGTTACCAGCGTGCCGGTGAGCATCGGTGCGGCGGTGGAGCTCCAGGCAAACGTGGCCGCGTGGACCCGGTCAAAACCTTCTTCGAGTTTGACCACCATCATCTCGATCGCAATGATCGCGTCGTCCACCAGCAGGCCGAGGGAAATGATCAGCGCGCCCAGGGTCACTCGGTCGAACTCGCGGCCGGTCATCAGCATGATCACAAACACGATCGACAAGGTCAGCGGCACGGCGGCCGCCACCACCAGCCCAACCCGGAACCCCAGGGCCAGCAGGCTGATGACCATTACCACTGCGAGGGCGACGAAGAACTTCAGCATGAATTCGTTGACCGCCAGGCTGATGTTTTTCGCCTGGTCGGAGACCTTAGCAAAGTTCACACCGAGGGGCAGGTCGGCCTGGATTTTCGCTTCCTGGGCCTTGAGGGCCTTGTCCAGCTCCAGGCCGTTCCAGTGCTTCTCCATGATCACCCCGAGCATCAGCGACGGGTCGCCCTGATGGCGGATGCGGTAGCTGGGCGGGTCTTCATAGCCCCGGCTGACGGTGGCCACATCGGCGATGCGCAGCAGCTTGCCGTTGGCTTCCAGCGGGACGTTTTCGATCAGCGCCAGGCTGTCGAAAGCGCCATCGATGCGGATATAGGCGCGTGCCCCGGCCGTCTCGACAAAGCCTGAAGGCGCCACGGCGTTCTGGGCGGCGAGGGCGGCGAAGATCTGTTCGGGCTTGATGCCCAACGTGGCCAGGCGCTCATAGGAAAACTCGACGAAGATCCGCTGTGCCTGCTCGCCAAGAATATTGACCTTCTTCACTCCCGGCAGATTGAGCAGGCCCTGGCGCATGTCCTCGGCCATCTGTACCAATTGCCGGTGGGGCAGGTGTTCGGCCTCCAGCGCGTAGAGGGAAAAGTACACGTCGGAGTATTCATCGTTGAAGAACGGCCCGATCACGCCCTTGGGCAACTTCGCGGCTTCATCGCTGAGTTTCTTGCGGGTCTGGTAGAACAGGTCCTGGATCTCGCTGGGGCGGGTGGACTCCAGGTACGTCATGCGCATCGAGACAAAACCCGGCTGGGCGATGGTTTCGACGCGGTCGTAGTAGTCCAGCTCCTGCAGGCGTTTTTCCAGGCGGTCGGCCACTTGTTCCTGCATCTCCTGGGCGGTGGCGCCGGGCCAGGCGGCGGTGATGGTCATGACTTTGACGGTGAACGAAGGGTCTTCGGCGCGCCCCAGCTTGCCAAAGGCGAAGACCCCGGCGGCGAGGATTGCGATGATCAGGAACAGCGTGACCGCGCGGTGCTTGACCGCCAGTTCGGAGAGGTTGATCCCGCGCATTATCAGGGTTCCTGCTGACGGTTGAGGGCCAATACCTGGGCCGGCAACAGGCGTACGGCGTCGCCGCTGTGCAGCAGGTGCGCGCCAAGGGCGACGACGACTTGGCCGGGGCTCACGCCACTGTCCAGCAAGGCGTCTTCCTGGCCGAGACTGGCGACGTTGACCGGGGCGAAGCTGACTTTGTCGTCGGCGCCGATCACCCACACACCGGTACCTTTGCCGGCATCCTGCAGTGCGCCGATGGGCACGCGGGTCTGTTGGGCCTGGCCGTCGCCTTGCAGGCGCACGGTGATGGTCGAACCGAGGGCGAAGCGGTCGACGGGGCCGTGCAATACATAGCGGGCACGGTAGGTGCGGGTGGTCGGGTCGGCGCTGGCGGACAGCTCGCGCAAGGTGGCGGTCACGGCCTGCTCAGGGGCGCCAAAGGGGAAGGCCAGGGCTTTTTGCGAAGCCTGGCCGCGCTGGTTTTCCGGCAGGTTGACGATGGCTTCCCGGGCGCCGTCGTGGGCCAGGCGCGCAACCACTTGCCCCTCGGCGACCACTTGGCCGCGGTCCACCCGCACGTCGGTGATGATGCCGTCGCTGTCGGCCCTGAGCACCGAGTAGGTGCGGCGGTTTTCGATCTGGCTGGCATCGGATTGCGCCGAGGCCAGCTCGGCTTCAGCCACCCGCAGGTTGGTGGCGGACTGGTCGAAAATCTGCCGCGACACGGCACCGGTATTCGCCAGGCGCTGGTAGCGGGATTCGTCATCCCGCCGTTGACGCAGTTGCGCCTGGGCCGCATTGACGCGGTTTTTGGCCGAGCGCAGGGCCAGTTCGAAGTCGCCGATATCCAGCACCAGCAAGGTGTCGCCACGGCTGACGTGCTGGCCGGGATCCACCTTGCGCTCGATCACCTTGCCGCTGACGCGGAATCCCAGGTCACTTTCCGTGCGTGCGGCCACTACGCCGGTGTAGGCGCTTTGCTGGCTGCCGGCGGCTTCGACCTTGGCAGCGAGTACCGGGCGGGGCAGGGGCGCTTCGGCGACGGGGTCGGCCTTGTTGTTGCAGCCGCTGAGTACCGCTAACAGGGCCAGGGGCGTGAGAAGACGCAGGGGGAGAGGGTTCATGTCGGGCTCCGTGGGGCGGGGTGAGCTAAAAATTACGTGCGTAATATTTTTCGCCATATTATGGCTGAAATATAAAATAATCCAGCCCCTGCACAGACCCCATGTCGGATGCGCCGGTCGGCGCCGGCGGCGTCGTCATGCCATATCGCTTCGCGCGAACTCCTCCCCAAGAAAATCAATCAGGCTTCGTACCGAAGGCAGCAACCCTCGGCGCGACGGAAACACGGCGTGCACGATGCCGGTCCTCGGCGCCCAGCCGGGGATCAGGTTCACCATCCGTCCTGCGGCGATTTCCTCACGCACCACCACGCTGGGCAGATGGGCGACACCCACCCCGGCACACACCGCATGCCGCAGCGCCAGCAAATCATCGGTGATCATCCGCGGAGAATGCCGGATGACCGCACTGGCGCCGTTCTCTCCAAACAACTCCCACTGATATTCCCGTTGCGCCGATCCCCAGTACACACTCGGCAACCCGTTCAAGTCCCCCGGCAACGGCGGCGTTGACAGGCGTGACACAAATGCCGGGCTGCCCACCAGGCATTGGGTGCTGTTGCCCAGCACCTTCATTACCAAGTCAGTGTCTTCCAGTGGCGGAAAGCGAATGCGCAGGGCGATGTCGAAGCCTTCGTGAATCACATCCACTCGGCGGTTGGTGCTTTCAAGGTGCAGTTCCACCAGCGGGTACTTGATCATGTAGCGGGTCAGCATCGGCCCGACCCAGGAGTTGAGCAGGGCCGTAGGGCAACTCAAACGCACAATGCCCTGGGGTTCGGAGCGGTTGCGCTCGATCACCTCGGCGGCGGCTTCCGCTTCCACGCGCATGGCCAGGCAGCGCTGGTAATAGGCCTGGCCGATTTCGGTGAGGGAACAGTGCCGACTGGTGCGGTTGATCAAGCGTACGCCCAGACGCTCTTCCAACTGGCTGATACGCCGGCTTAGCTTGGACTTGGGGATGTCCAGCGCCCGGCCTGCCGCTGCAAAGCCTCGATGCTCGACCACTTGGGTGAAGTAATAGAGGGTGTTCAGGTCTTCCACTATCGTTCTCCAAATAGAACGCTAAGGGTCAATTTTGCCATCTAGCCCTGCAAAGGTAACGGATTTAAGGTTGATCCATGCACTGCTTTCACCCATTTGGAGACGCACCATGAAAAATATCATCGGTATCTACACCAGCCCACGAGGCCATTGGGTGGGCGACGGCTTTCCAGTTCGCACGCTGTTTTCCTACGACACCATGGGCAAACACATCAGCCCCTTCTTGCTGCTGGACCACGCCGGGCCTGCCGATTTCACCCCGACTGATAAACGCCGCGGAGTCGGCCAGCACCCCCATCGCGGCTTCGAAACCGTGACCATCGTCTACAAGGGCGAAGTCGAACACCGGGACTCCACCGGTGCCGGCGGCACCATTGGCCCGGGCGATGTGCAATGGATGACTGCGGCCAAGGGCATCCTTCATGAAGAGTCCCACTCCGAGGCCTTTGCCCGCAGTGGCGGCGCCCTGGAAATGGTGCAGTTGTGGGTGAATCTGCCGGCCAAGGACAAAATGACCGACGCCGGTTACCAGACCATCCTCGACGGTGATATTCCGGCGCTGCCCCTGGCCGATAACTCCGGCAGCCTGCGACTGATCGCGGGTGAGTTCGGCGGAGCCAAAGGCCCGGCCCGTACCTTCACGCCGATCGACGTGTGGGATGTGCGACTCAACGCTGGCAAGGCGGTGACCCTTGACCTGCACGCCGGGCGCAACACGGCGCTGGTGGTGCTCAAGGGCACCGTGCAGGTCAATGGCCTGGAACTGGTGCGCGAAGGGCAGTTGGCGTTGTTCGAGCGTGACGGTGATCAACTCGCGCTGGAGTCGAACAATGACGCCATGTTCCTGCTGCTCAGTGGCGAGCCTATCGACGAGCCCATCGTCGGCCACGGTCCGTTCGTGATGAACACCGAGCAGGAAATCCACCAGGCCTTTGCCGACTTCCAGTCCGGTCAATTCGGCCAGATGCACACCTGATACACCCCGCAAAACCAACCCCCGACAGCCAGGCCGGTTTACCGGCCAAGGATGGCTGTTGCCCATAGAAAAGAGGAAAAGCCCATGACTACTGCTGCTCCGGCCAACTTTAACGGTCACAAACCCGTCATCGACGCCAGCGACACGGCAATGTTGTTGATCGACCATCAAAGTGGCCTGTTCCAGATCGTCAAGGACATGGACGTGCCGCAGTTGCGCGCCAATGCCATCGCCCTGGCCCGCGCCGCGACGCTATTGAATATCCCGGTGATCACCACCGCCTCGGTGCCGCAGGGCCCCAACGGCCCGCTGATCCCCGAGATCCAGCAGGCGGCGCCCCATGCCCAATACGTGGCGCGCAAAGGTGAAATCAACGCTTGGGACAACCCCGAGTTTCACGCGGCGGTCAAAGCCACTGGCAAGAAAACCCTGGTGATCGCCGGCACCCTCACCAGCGTATGCCTGGCGTTTCCCTCCATCAGCGCGGTGTATGAAGGCTACAAAGTGTTTGCCGTGGTCGATGCCTCGGGCAACCACTCCAAATTGGCGACGGACCTCACCATTGCCCGGTTGTCCCAGGCCGGCGTGGTGCCAATCGACATCATGGCAACCCTCTCCGAACTGCAAGGTTCATGGAACCGTCCGGATGCCGAGCAGTGGGCCCAGGTCTACACCCAGGCCATGCCGCATTACCAGTTGCTGATCGAAAGCTACCTCAAGGCCCAGCAAGTGGCGACCGAACACGAAGTGCTGGATTCCCAGCGCTGAGTGCCACTGAGACTCACCCTTTAATCGACGAAAGAGGACTACTCATGACGACTCAATACAAACGCCTGGACAAGGACAACGCCGCCGTTCTGCTGGTTGATCATCAGGCTGGCCTGCTGTCCCTGGTGCGTGACATCGAACCGGACAGGTTCAAGAACAACGTGTTGGCCCTGGCCGACCTGGCCAAGTACTTCAAGCTGCCGACCATCCTTACCACCAGCTTTGAAACCGGCCCCAACGGCCCGCTGGTGCCGGAACTCAAGGCGCTGTTCCCGGATGCCCCGTACATCGCCCGTCCGGGCCAGATCAATGCCTGGGACAACGAGGATTTCGTCAAGGCGATCAAGGCCACTGGCAAGAAGCAACTGATCATCGCGGGTGTGGTGACTGAGGTGTGCGTCGCGTTCCCGGCCTTGTCGGCCCTGGCGGAAGGGTTTGAGGTGTTCGTGGTCACGGACGCTTCCGGCACGTTCAACGAGATCACTCGCCAGTCGGCCTGGGACCGTATGTCAGCCAATGGCGCGCAACTGATGACCTGGTTCGGCCTGGCCTGTGAGCTGCATCGCGACTGGCGCAACGATGTCGAGGGCCTGGGTGCTCTGTTCTCCAATCACATCCCGGATTACCGCAATCTGTTCACCAGCTACAACGCGTTGACCGGCGCTAAATAAGCCTTGGATTCCACTGCGGGCCACGCGCTTGGCCCGTAGTGTTTAATTGTCTTGCCAATGGAACAGTAAGAGCTGTTTTTGCCGTCTAGCGCCAGATTGGTATCAGATTTAAGGTGTATCCACTATTGGAGACACTATGAAAAACATCATCGGCATCTACACCAGCCCGCGCGCCCATTGGGTCGGCGACGGCTTTCCGGTTCGCACGCTGTTTTCCTACGACACCATGGGCAAGCAGATCAGCCCGTTCCTGTTGCTGGATCACGCCGGTCCTGCGGCATTCACCCCGACCGAGCAACGGCGCGGCGTGGGCCAGCATCCCCATCGCGGCTTTGAAACCGTGACCATCGTCTACAAGGGCGAAGTCGAGCACCGCGATTCCACCGGCGCCGGCGGCACCATCGGCCCGGGCGATGTGCAATGGATGACTGCGGCAAAGGGCATCATTCACGAGGAGTTTCACTCCGAGGCGTTCGCCCGCAGCGGTGGCGCCCTGGAAATGGTCCAGTTGTGGGTCAACCTGCCGGCCAAGGACAAAATGACCGACGCCGGTTACCAGACCATTCTCGATGGCGATATCCCGACGCTGCCCCTGGCCGACAACGCCGGCAGCCTGCGCCTGATCGCGGGCGAGTTCGACGGGGTCAAGGGGCCGGCCCGAACCTTCACACCGATCGACGTGTGGGACATGCGCCTCAACGCCGGCCGTTCGGTGACGCTGGACCTGCACGCCGGGCGCAACACGGCGCTGGTGGTGTTGCGCGGCACGGTGCGGATCAACGGCACTGAAGTGGCGCGTGAAGGGCAGTTGGCGCTGTTTGAGCGCGATGGCACGCAACTGCGCCTCGAGTCCAGCGACGACGCCATGGTGCTGTTGCTCAGCGGCGAGCCGATCGACGAACCCATCGTCGGTCACGGCCCGTTCGTGATGAACACCGAGCAGGAAATCCACCAGGCGTTTGCTGACTATCAGTCCGGGCAATTCGGGCAGATGCAGCGCTAGGGCGCTATACCCTCCAAAGGCATTTCATGCGATCTTCATGGCATTCGCCCTGGAGTCGCCTGAATGCCCTCATTTATCTCCGATCACCCGATGTTCTGTGCCTTGGCGCTGGTGCTGATCGACATCGCCGTATGGCGCCTGATCTCTGCCGATTTCGCCAATTGGAAGCTGGCAGCGCGGCTGGTGATCTTTGCGGTGTTCAGCGCCGTGCTGTTCAACGAAGGCATGAACCCGATGCAGGTCGCGCCGTTCGGCGACAATGTCGCGCTGCACCTGGCGGCGACGGCGTTCCAGATCGGCTGGTGGTTGTTTGCGGCGCGCACCCTCACGGTATTGCTCGGCGCGGTGATGATGCAGCGGGTCGGCCACACCGGGCGGCTGTTGCAGGACCTGGTGGGCGCGGTGATCTTCCTGATCGCGATCATCGCGGCCATGGCCTACGTGCTCGACCTGCCGGTCAAGGGCGTGCTGGCCACTTCCGGCGCGGTGGCGATCATCGTCGGCCTGGCGTTGCAAAGCACCTTGAGCGACGTGTTTTCCGGCATCGTCCTCAACACCACCAAGCCCTACCAACTGGATGACTGGATCTCCATCGACGGCACCGAAGGCCGGGTGATCGACATCGACTGGCGCGCCACCCAACTGCAAACCTCCCAGGGCAGCCTGGCGGTGGTTCCCAATTCGTTGGCGGCCAAGGCCAAGATCATCAACTTCTCGCGCCCGGCGGATATGTTTGGCCTGGCAGTCAGCCTGCAGGTCAGCCCCCATGCGCGGCCACAAACCGTGCTGGATGCGCTGGAGCGGGCGATGCAGGGATGTCGGCCGTTGTTGGCCAAGCCGGCGCCGAGTGTGGCGTTCAAGACTTCGGCCAGTGGTGGGGTGGAGTATGAGATCAGCGGGTTTGTGCCGGCGATGGCGCTCAAGCGTGAGGTGCGTAACCAACTTTATGATTTGGCGTTTCGGCATTTGCAGGCGGCGGGGGTGAGCTTGTTGTCGGCGGCCGAGAGTAATGCGCCGGTGACGGTTTCCCGGGCTCGGGCGTTGTTGGAGAGTTCGTCTATTTTCTCGACGTTGAGGCAGGAGGAGAAGGAGACGTTCAGCCAGAACATGACGCTGCAGACCTTTCGCGCCGGTGAGATGATTTTGCCGGCGGGGGAGGTGAGTGATCACCTGTTTATCATTGAGTCCGGGGTGATTTCGGTGATGTTGACCAAGGCGGGGCACAAGTTTGAAGCCGGGCGGATGGGGCCTGGGGAGGTGATTGGTGAGGCCGGGATTTTGTCGGAGCAGGGTGTGCCTGCGGACTTTTCGGCGAAGACGTTTTGTACGTTGTACCGGATTGAGAAGGAGTATCTGAAGCCTTGTCTGGATGCTCGGCATGACATCAGTGAGGCTATGAAAAGCCTGCTGGATTTCAGGTTGCATGCGGCTCAGAGTTTGACGCAGGAGGCGCCTGTGGTGCCGGTTAAGAAAGGGTTTATGCAGTGGCTGCGGAGTCGGGCCTGAAGGTGTACATATCCGTTGCTGCGGTAACGGCGGCTTATGGTTCCGCTCTTACAGCGGGTCACTTTTGGCAAACGCCCCAAAAGTAACCAAAAGGTCTTTGCCCCACCACTCGGTGCCTCGCCTAGGCTCGGCATGCCCGCACTCCGGCTCGGTTCCGCGGGCCGCCGCGACGGGCCATCCATGGCCCGGCGCGGCTAAATCGGCATCCCTGCCGATTTA
>NZ_JAAAFU010000055.1:0-9346 GCF_019352905.1 Pseudomonas sp. Xaverov 83
GGGCAAAGACCTTTTGGTTACTTTTGGGGCGTTTGCCAAAAGTGACCCGCTGTAAGAGCGGAACCATAGGCGGCCGTTACCGAAGAAACGGATATGCCCCCAACCCCAACCTCAACCCCCGCGGAACCCAAGTCCCACCCCCCACCCAACGCCGTATACAAATTCACCTCCGCCACCAACTGCGCCAACCGATCCACAATCAACGCCTGCTGCGAAGTGAACAACGACCGCTGCGCATCCAGAAACACCAGATTACTGTCCACCCCACTGCGATACCGGTGCTGCGCCAAGTCGTAATACTTCTGGTTGGCCCGCACAAAATCCCGCTGCGCCGCCAGTTGCTCGTTATACGTCTGGCGCGCCGCCAGCCCATTCGAGACCTCCTGAAACGCCGTCTGAATCGACTTCTCATACTGCGCGACAAAGATGTTCTTCTGAATCTTCGCGTAATCCAGACTCGCCCTCAGACTCCCCGCATTAAAGATCGGCAGATTGATCTGCGGCTGAAACGCCCAACTCCCCGACCCCCCCTGGAACAATCCCGACAGATCCTTGCTGGAGGTCCCCGCATTGGCCGTCAGCGTAACCGAAGGAAAAAACGCCGCCCGCGCCGCGCCAATATTGGCGTTGGCCGCCTGCAACTGATATTCGGCCTGAACAATATCCGGCCGCCGTTGCAGCAGGTCCGAGGGCAACCCGGCCGGCACGCGCGCCACCAGGTCGGCGGACAGCGGCTGTGCCGGCAGAGAATCCGGCACCGGGCCGCCCACCAGCAGCGCCAGGCTGTTGAGGTCCTGGGCCACCTGGCGCTGGTAGCGTGCAATGCTTGCTCGCGTACTCTCGACGCTGGTCTGGGCCTGGATCACATCGATCGACGACGCCTTGCCCGCCGTTTTGCTACGGGAGGTCAGGCGCAGGCTGTGTTCGTCCGAAGCCAGCGTCTGCTGGGCCAGGGCCAGCAATTCCTGATCGGCGCGCCAGGTCAGGTAGGCATTGGCCACGTTGGCCACCAGGCTCAGTTGTGCACTGCGCCGGGCTTCTTCGGTGGCCAGGTATTGCAGCATTGCCTGTTCGCTGAGGCTGCGCACGCGGCCGAAAAAATCCAGCTCATAGGCACTCACGCCCAGCGTTGCGGAGTAGGTGGAGGTGATCGCCGATTTGCCGGTGCCCGTGGCGCGCCGTGGGACTTTCTGCCGGTTTTCGGCACCCGTGGCAGACACCGCCGGGAACAGGTCCGCGCGCTGGATGCGGTATTGCGCCTGGAACGCTTCGACATTCAGCGCCGCCACCCGCAGGTCACGGTTATTCACCAGTGCCTGGCCAATCAACTGCCGCATCACCGGGTCGCGGAACAACTGTTGCCAGTCAGGCCCGGCGGCCGAGGGGCCTACCTTGTCTGAGTTGTACACCGGGTATTGTGCCGGCGTTGGCGCCTCGGGGCGCTGATAGTCCGGGATCAGCGAACACCCGCCAAGCACACACGCCACGCCGAGCATCAGTTTTTTCATCACGCGCCAACCATCCATTTGGCCAGGCCATGGCGGCCACTCACGCCCAGTTTGGCCGCCGCGCGCTTGAGGTAGGTTTCGATGGAGCTGTTTTTTACGCTGAGTTTCTCGGCCATCTGCGGCACGGTTCCGCCGGTCAACAATCCCAGGCACACTTCCTGTTCCCGCGCCGATAAGGTGATGTCACTGAGTGACAGGCGTTTATAGAATTCGCGCTGCAATTGCGACTGCTCCAACAGGGTTTTAGAGGGCTCGGGCGCCACCACCGCTGCCTGTCGATTGATCTGCGCATGGCGCTCGATCAACGGCAGCAAGGTTTCCGAAAGGCTCTTGAGAAACGACAACTCCGCCAGGGAGAAGGCGCGTTGGGTGTGGGGCCGATAGAACGAAATCACGCACCGCCGATTCGCCTGGCGCGAGACCAGGTTGCACTGATGGGACGTGCCCCGGGCATGGGTGCTGTTGGCCTTGGCATTCATCTGGATCAACAGCGGGTCGTTCATGCCGAGCATTTTTTTCAGCAACGGATGGTCGTCGCGGTGATGCAGGGTGCGCGGTGGCGGCAAGTCCTGCTTCAACCCATCGCTGCCGAGTAACTTGATATCGAGCACGCAGGCCTGGTGCTCGTCGAGGGTCCATTCACTGAGGTCCACCAGGTGAACCGGTACCAGCTTGTTGACCAGTTGCAGCATGTTCGCTGCGAAGTGTTCAGTGCCTGTGCTGGAAATCAATTCCCCCAACTCGAAATAAAAATGCGGACTTTCCATATTTCGAATACTGCTGGTCAGACTCATAGCCATCTCATCCTTGATGTCGAAAACCGTCGACGGTTGCCCCCGTCCGTGTGCAGGCCTCCCGTTCTCCTTGAACCTGGGTCGGTGCTCGAGGCTTCATTTAGCCACGGGGATTTGTCCTACGTATGTAGCGGAAACGAGGGACACAACCTGCCATAAAAAACGCGCCATTATTTCGTCATTTCTGACGGACAAATAAGGTGGGGCCGCACAGGAAGGGTGTTTTAGAGTTTGTTAACTAGTTGATATAAAACGTTTTTATTGATTTATATGAAAATGCTTAGCTGTCAGGCAGCGGCCAGGGATAGCCAATTTCCTACACCCATTTAATCGATTCAGCACTGAACCATCAGCCAACCCCGGCGTGGTAGCTGGCTGTCCGGGTTTCGGGTGACATACGGTCCTCCGGGGCGATGCTTAAATCCCGTTGATTTCACCTCAATGGGGCGTTGTGCGCCTTATCGACACCTCACATGAGAAGGATCTTATGACGTTTTTCCCCCTGACCGCCGCCCAGCGGGATATCTGGCTGGACCAACTGCGCCTCGGCGACTCGCCGCTGTACAACATCGGCGGCTATGTCGACCTTACTGGCCCGATGAATCCCGCATTGATCCAGCGGGCCATTGAGCAACTGGTGGCCAAGCACGACGCGTTGCGTACGGTGTTGCAGGTGGCCGCCGATGGCTTGCCCCGGCAGGCATTTGCCGAGGCGATGGTGGTATCGGTGCCGCAGCATGACGTCTCTCGGCAGCCGGACCCCGAGGCGGCGGCCGAGGCTTTGCTGCAGGCGCAAATGGCCCGGGCCTACGCGCTGCTCGACGAGCCGTTGTTCCGCTTTTTCCTGGTCAAGCTCGATGAGCAGCATTACCGCCTCGGCACCCAGGCCCATCATCTGATTCTCGATGGCTGGGGCTTCGGCCAGATGCTGCAATCCCTCGCGGGTATCTACAGCGCCCTGGAGCAAGGCCGGCAACCGGACCTGTCGGCGCCGTCCTATGTCGACTTCATCGACAATGATGAACGCTATCGCGAGTCGGCCCGTTACGCCCGGGACCGCAGCTACTGGCTGGACAAATACCAGGCGTTACCCGAGCCGCTGTTGACGCCCCGTTACCACGCCAAGGGCCAGGCACCGAGCAACACCTGCGTAGCACCGTTTCCGGCAACGTTGCTCAACCGCATGGCGCGGGTGGCGAACCATTACCAGGCGTCGGCGTTCCATGTGTTATTGGCCGCGATTTACCTGTACTTCAGCCGTACCGCCCAGCGTCAGGAGTGTGTGCTTGGGCTGCCGATTCTCAACCGTTCCAACGCGCGATTCCGTTCGACCCTGGGTCTGTTTACCCAGGTCAGTGCCGTGCGCTTGCAGTTCAGCGACGACCTGCCTTTCAGCGCCCTGGTGCGTGGCGTGCGCGACCAACTCAAGCAGGATTTCCGGCATCAACGTTTCCCCCTGAGCGAGATGAATCGCGAGCTGGGTTTGCTGCGCGCCGACCGTGGCCAGTTGTTCGACCTGTCGGTGTCCTATGAACAGGACGACCATGAATTTCGCTACGGCCAGGCATCGGCTCGGGCGATCAAAGTCTCCAATCACCATGAGCCATTGCCGCTTGCGATTCACCTGCGCAGCAATCGCTACCACGACACGGCGTGCTTGCACTGCGTCTACAACGAGGCGTATTTCCAGCAGCACGAGGTGCAGGCCCTGGCCGAACGCCTGGTGTATCTGCTGGAGCAAGGTCTGGAAAGTCCGGCGCGGCCCCTGGCTGATTTCTCATTGATAACGCCTGAGGAAACCGCGCAGTTGCAACGCTGGAACGCCACCGCCCAAGCTTACCCGGCCGCGCAAACCCTGCACGGGCGCATCGAAACCCAGGCCGCGTTGGCCCCGCATGCGGTGGCTGCGGTGTACCAGGGCCAGCGACTGACTTACGCCGAGTTGAATCAACGGGCCAATGCCCTGGCGCATCAGCTGTTGGTGCTGGGGATAAAGCCTGACGACCGTGTGGCGATCGTCGCCCGACGTGGCCTGGAGACGTTGGTGGGGTTGCTGGGGGTTCTCAAGTCCGGCGCTTGTTATGTGCCGGTGGATCCGGCCCATCCCGCCGAGCGCCTGAACTACCTGCTCGATGACAGCGCGCCGGTGGCGGTGCTGACGCAGACGGATTTGCTCGAACGTTTGCCGGAACTGACGGTGCCGGTGATCAATCTGGATCACGCCACGGCGCAGTTGGCGAGCAACCCACAAGTAGTGATGACGCCCGCCAATCTCGCCTATGTGATCTACACCTCGGGCTCCACCGGCTTGCCCAAGGGCGTGATGGTGGAACACCACACCGTGGCCAATCTGGTGGACTGGCATTGCCAGGCCTTCGACTTGCACGCGGGCAGCCATACCGCCAGCGTTGCCGGATTCGGGTTTGACGCCATGGCCTGGGAAGTGTGGCCGGCGTTGTGCGTGGGGGCGACCTTGCACCTGCCGCCGGCCCACGACGGTGCCGAAGACATCGACGCGCTGCTGGACTGGTGGCGCACACAGCCACTGGACGTGTGCTTCCTGCCCACGCCGGTGGCCGAGTACGCCTTCAGCCAGAACCTCGAACACCCCACCTTGCGCACCTTGCTGATTGGTGGCGACCGCCTGCGCCAGTTCAACATGGCGCGCAGTTTCGCGGTGATCAACAACTACGGTCCCACTGAAGCCACCGTAGTTGCCACCTCTGGCCTGGTTGAGGTCGGGCAGCCGCTGCATATCGGCAAGCCCATCGCAAACGCCACGGCCTATCTGCTGGATGACCAGCAGCGGCCGGTGCCCATCGGCATCGCGGGCGAGTTGTACGTCGGCGGTAAAGGTGTGGCGCGCGGCTATTTGAACCGTCCGGAAATGACTGCCGAGCGTTTCCTTGATGATCCCTTCAACCCGGGCCGCATGTACCGCACCGGCGACCTGGCGCGCTGGCTGCCGGACGGCAATCTCGAATACCTGGGGCGCAACGATGACCAGGTAAAAATCCGTGGCGTGCGTATCGAACTCGGCGAAATCGAATCCGCCCTGGCGGGTTATGACGGTGTCACTGAAGCGGTGGTCCTGGTGCGTGAGGGGCAGTTATTGGCCTGGTTCACCGAGCACGCGCCGGTAGAGATTGAACAGCTTCGTGCCCATCTCAGATCACGCTTGCCGGATTACATGGTGCCGCAGGCCTACGTAAAACTGGACGCGTTGCCCCTGACCGCCAACGGCAAGCTCGACCGCAAGGCCTTGCCGGCACCCGGTGCCGATGCGTTTGTCAGCCGCGTCTACGAAGCCCCCCAAGGCACCACGGAAATCACCCTGGCGCAGATCTGGGCCGACGTGTTGCACGTCGAGCAAGTAGGGCGGCACGACCATTTCTTCGAGTTGGGTGGCCATTCGTTATTGGCGGTGCAACTGGTACAGCGCATGCGTCAGGCCGGGTTGCAGGCGGATGTGCAGGTGCTGTTTGGCCAACCGACATTGGCCGCGCTGGCGGCAGCGGTCGGCCAGGGCACCGAGCTTGAGGTGCCGGCCAACCGCGTTCCTGCAGGTTGCACATTGATTACCCCGGACCTGCTGGTGCTGGCGGAGCTGGACCCGCCGACGATCGAGCGCATCGTCGCCGCCATCCCCGGGGGCGCCACCAATGTGCAGGAGATCTACCCGCTGGCGCCGTTGCAGGAGGGCTTGCTCTATCACCACATTACCGACGAACGCGATCCGTACCAGCAACACGCGATGTTCAGTTTTGCTTGCCGTGAACAGCTGGATGCCTTCGCCCAGGCACTGCAACAGGTGATCGACCGCCATGACATCCTGCGCACCAGCCTGGCGTGGGATGCCATCGAGCAACCGATGCAAGTGGTGTGGCGCAAGGCGCTTCTGGACGTGGAACCGGTGGCCCTTCAGGGGGATTCAATCCTCGAACAACTGCGTGAACACCAGCGCCCACTGGACTTGCGCAAGGCGCCGCTGATGGCCCTGGATTACGCCGAAGACCTGCAGAACCGCCGTTGGGTGGGCATGTTGCGTTTCCATCACCTGGTCAACGACGCCACATCAACTCAGGTACTGATGGCGGAAATCCAAGCGCATCTGCTCGGCCAGCAACAGCAACTGCCGGAGCCGGTGCCCTATCGCAATGTGGTCGCCCAGACCCGTTCACCGGAGCGCCAAGCCGCGCACGAAGCGTTCTTCCGCGAGCGGCTGGCGGATGTCGATGAGCCGACCCTGGCCTTCGGTTTACAGGATCGCCAGGCGGATCGCCATGCGACCGAGGAGGCCGATGTGCTGCTCCCCGACGCGCTCGGCCAGTTGCTGCGTGAGCAGGCGCGCACCTTTGGTGTCAGTGCGGCGAGCCTGTTTCACTTGGCGTGGGCCCAGGTGCTGGGACGCGTCTCGGGCCGTGACGATGTGGTCTTCGGTACGGTGCTGCTGGGACGTTTGCAGGCCGGTGAGGGCGCCGACCGTGCCCTGGGCATGTTCATCAACACCTTGCCGCTGCGGGTACGCCTGGCCGGGTTGACGGTGAGTGAGGCGATCAAGGACACGCAGCAGCAACTCAGCGCCTTGCTCGCCCATGAGCAAGCCTCCCTGGCGTTAGCCCAGCGTTGCAGCGGCGTCACGCCGTTGTTCAACAGCCTGCTGAATTACCGACATGCCTCGGCGGAGGAACTCCAGGAGCTGCAGCCCGGGATCGAATTGCTCAGCAGCGAAGACATCCTCAGCTACCCGCTGATGCTCACGGTGGACGACCTGCCCAGCGGTTTCCGGCTCAAGGCCAAGGCGCCCCGCAAGGTCGGTGCCCAGCGCCTGTTGGACTACCTCGGCACGGTGCTCGCGGGATTGATGGAGACCCCAGAAGCGCTGCTATTCGACGTGGAGGTGTTGCCCGCGACCGAACTGCAACAGCAACTGGTGGACTTCAACGCTAGCGAAACCGACTACCCCGCGGGCCAGACCGTCCACGCCCTGTTCGAAGCCCATGCCCGGTACATCCCCCATGCAGTGGCGGTGCAGGCCGGTGAGCACCAACTGACCTATCGCCAGCTCAACGAACGCGCCAACCGTCTGGCCTATCACCTGCGCGAGCGCGGGGTGCAGCCGGATTCGCGGGTGGCGCTGTGTGTCGAGCGCGGGTTGGACCTGGTGGTGGGCTTGTTGGCGATCCTCAAGGCAGGCGGCGCCTATGTGCCGCTGGACCCGGGCTACCCCCGCGAGCGTCTCGCCTACATGCTGCAAGACAGCGCTCCGGTGGCGTTGCTGTTACACGGCGCGACCCGCGATTTGCCGGGTGAAGTGTCGATACCGGTGATCGACTTCGACCACTGCGCCTGGCAGCACGCACCCGAAGGCAATCCGCTGGTGCCGGGGTTGAGCGTCGGCAACCTGGCTTACGTGATGTACACCTCCGGCTCCACGGGCACACCCAAGGGCGTGATGATCGAACATCGCGGCCTGGGTAACTTGATGCACTGGGGTTCGCAACTGTGCCCGAATGCCGAGGGTGGCGCGTTGTTGCAGCGGGCGCCGTTCAGTTTTGACGGTTCGGTGTGGGAGCTGTTCTGGCCGTTGACCAATGGCATGCGCCTGGTCCTGGCGCGTCCCGATGGGCACCGTGAACCGGCGTACCTGGCGCAGGTGATTCGTGAGCAACAGATCAGCGTGATCAAGTTTGTGCCGGCGATGTTGCAGCAGTTTCTGGAGCTGGAAGAGTCCGCTCACTGCACCAGCCTTACCGACGTCCTATGCGGTGGCGGCGAGTTGACCGAGGCCTTGGCTCGTGGGGTTCAGGCGCGGTTGCCCGGTGTGCGTTTGCACAACGTTTATGGGCCGACCGAGGCGACGGTGGACAGCAGCGCCTGGACCCTGGAGCCGGGCGCGCCGGTGCCTGCGTTGCAGTTGCCGATTGGGCGGGCGATCAGCAATACCCGGTTGTTTGTGCTGGACGAGCATGACCGGCCGGTGCCGCTGGGGTGCAGTGGGCAGTTGCATATCGGTGGGGTGGGCGTGGCTCGCGGGTATCTGGGGTTGGCGCAGATGACGGCGGAGCGGTTTATCGATAGTCCGTTTGTGGCGGGGGATCGGTTGTATCGCACCGGGGATCTGGTGCGGTATTTGCCGGATGGGAATCTGGAGTTTCTGGGGCGTAATGACTTTCAGGTGAAGCTGCGTGGGGTGCGGCTGGAGCTGGGGGAGGTTGAGGCACGGTTGGCGGCGCATCCTGCATTGCGGGAGGTGGCGGTGTTGATCCGGGATGAGCGGTTGGTGGCGTATTTCACCGTGCGTGATGCGGTGCCGGGGCTTGAGGCGTTGCGCAGTTACATGGTGGAGGGGTTGCCTGAGTACATGGTGCCTTCGGCATTTGTGCACATGGAGGCGTGGCCGCTTAATCCGGCGGGGAAACTGGATCGCAAGGGGTTGCCGGAGCCTGGGGTGGAGGCGGTTTTGAGTCGTGCCTATGAACCGCCTCGGGGGGAGGTGGAGACGGTGATTGCGGGGGTTTGGGCGGAGGTGTTGAAGTTGGACCGCGTAGGGCGCCAGGATCACTTTTTTGAGTTGGGGGGGCATTCGTTGTTGGCCGTGGGGGTGGTGGCGCGGATGCGTAAGGCGGGGTTGGAGGTGGATGCCCGCTCGTTGTTCAGTCAGCCGACGGTGGTGGGGTTGGCGGGGGTGGTTGGGAGGCGGGTGGAGCGGGTGGAGGTGGTGCCTGCTTTGGGGATTCCGCAGTTGGGGCGTAGACGCAGGATTTGAGTGGTGGTGTGGTGTGCATATCCGTTTCTTCGGTAACGGCGGCTTATGGTTTCGCTCTTACAGCGAGTCACTTTGGAAAAGCCCCAAAGTAACCAAAGGGCTCTGCCCCGCCTGTCGGCGCCTCGCTAGGGCTCGGCGTTCCCTCACTCCGGCATTGCTCCGCGGGCCGCCGCGACGGGCCATCCATGGCCCGGCGCGGCTAAATCGGCGTCCTGCCGGTTTACCCGCTCCGCAATACCTGCGTTCGGCCTCGGGCTTATTGGGGCAGTCAGATC
>NZ_JAAAFU010000056.1:0-32785 GCF_019352905.1 Pseudomonas sp. Xaverov 83
CCGCCGATAGCGCTGCCGCCAACGCCGCCAACCACTGCACCAGCAACGCCGCCGATTGGGGTCTTGGTGCCTTCGATTTTCACCGGACGCAGGGATTCAATGGTGCCCATGCGAACAGTCTGTACACGACGAGCTTCGTCACGGGAGTACGAGTCGCCGGTCAGACTCGAGGCGCAGCCACCCAGTAGCAGCGACAGGGTGGTAAAGCAGGCAACTAGTAAAACGGACTTACGCATAGCATCAACTCCAAAGGACAGGTATCCATTAAACCGCTGTGGCTTGCTGCCTGTCACGGCATGCCCGGCAGAAAATTGTTTTCATTCAGCCTTAGTACAGAGAGCCTGTACCGAAAAACTCGACGAACGGTAGCAACCCCACCTCCCTCAGGATCTTCATGGACGCTTTCACATTGTAGCCAACGGCTGCATGACGCGGCGCAACGCTACCCATCCGGGGCCTCTGACTAGAGACTTCGGCGTGCAGCGCTGCATTCAGGCGAGGTGACGAAAGGTGGGCTCAGGGCGCCAGCCGCTCACGGGTCCAGTCGGAACCCTGCAAGCGGTAGTTCAAGCGATCGTGCAAACGACTCGCGCGGCCTTGCCAGAACTCGATGCGCTCCGGCAGCAGGCGATAACCACCCCAGTGTTCGGGGCAGTCTGGCTGGGTATCACTGAAGCGTTGTTCGGTGGCCGTGAGCAGGTCCTGCAACTCCTCGCGATCCCTGATTACCCGGCTTTGCGGTGAAGCCCAGGCACCCAGGCGGCTGCCCAGGGGCCGGACCTGGAAGTAAGCGTCCGACTCCTCGGGCGTGACCTTGACCACCCGACCTTCGATGCGCACCTGGCGTTCGAGGGTCGGCCAGAAGAAGGTCATGGCAGCAAACGGCCGCGCCGCGAGCTGTTCACCCTTGGCACTCTGATAATTGGTGAAGAAGGTAAAGCCCTGGCTGTCCAGGCCCTTGAGCAGCAGGATCCGGCAATGTGGGCGCCCTTCGTGGTCGACCGTTGCCAGAGTCATGGCATTGGCCTCAACCGGTGGCTGCTCGGTTTTCACCGCGTCCGCAAACCACTGGTGGAACAAGGCAAACGGTTCGTCCGGGGCCTGGGCCTCGCTCAAACCGTCCCGAGTGTAGTCACGGCGCATATCGGCCAGTGCCTGGGTCATGCGGCTTTATCCTTCTCGCTCAAATAATCAGTTTTTTGCCTGGTCGTTGGTAGCGGCTGGAGCGGCGGCCTTGGCTGGTGCTGGCTTTTTAGCAGCTGGCTTGGCCGGGGCCTTTTTGGCCGCTGGCTTGGCAGCTGCTTTCTTGGCGACGGTTTTTTTCGCCGGAGCGGCAGCTTTTTTGACCGGAGCAGCGGCTGGAGCAGGAACGTCCTGCACAGCAACCATTTCAGCCTTCGGCGGGTTGGCCGAGTTGTACTTGCTCAGCAAGGCCAGCATGGTGGTGCGCTGGGTGAACAGGATTTCCATGCGACGGTTCAAGGCACGGCCCTGAGTGCTGTCGTTGGCGGCACGCGGCATCAGGTCGCCCATGCCACGCAGCATCAGGCGGTCCTGCTTCAGGCCGCTGAGGCTGAAGATCGAAGCGATGGACTGCGCGCGCTCTTTGGTCAGGGCCTGGCTTACCGGCTCGGCACCCGAGGTATCGACGTGGCCCAGGACCAGTACGGCGGTCTTCGGATCGCCTTCAACGGCCTTGGCAACACGGGTGAATGGACCCAGGGTCACCGGCAGCAACATCGCCGGGCGTTTCGGGTTGTAGGAGCCGTCAACCGGGGCAATCACGACCAATACGTTGTCGCGACGTTCCAGTTGCAGGTTGCTGTCTTTGATCGCGAGGCGCAGGCGCGGCTCGTAGTCGTCCAGCCAGGCCTGGGTGATTTTTGGATCAGGCATTGGAATGTTGGCAACGTCGACCTTGGCCAATGGCTTTGGCTTGCTTTCGAACGGCCACCACCATTTGGTATCGGTATCTGTCTTGGCAACGGCAGGTGCGGCAGCCGGTGCAGCGGCGGGCGCGCCGGATGCAGGCGTTGCAGCCTTGAGGTCAGCTTTCAGGTCGGCCTTGGCGTCGTCGGCTTTCGACGAGAACGGCCACCAACTGGAGCCGGTATCTGCCTTGGCAACCGGTGCCGGCGCCTGGGCAGGTGCTGCAGCGGCGGGAGCTACCGGCGCAGGCGCCTTGGCAGCGACGGCCGGCTTGGCATCCGGTTTGGTGTCGGCTTGGCTCACTGCATCCTTGGTAGCAGCCTTATCAGAACCAAATGACCACCAATGCCCACCTTCGGCATCATTTTGTGGGGTTTGTGCACAGCCAGTAATAGTGAGGCATAGCGCCAGTGCCAAGGACTTGTTCGATAACATGAGATATCCACAAAATGAGAAAAAACCAAGGGCCTGAATGACCCGTTAAACAGACGCTTTTGGAACATTAAAGTTACAACATTTTGCCTAGCGTCTTTTTGTATGTGCCTTTGTAACAAAAAAACGCAAGACAGCAAGCTATTTACAGACAACCGGCCAATATTCTTACCAACTTTTGCGCCCGCGGGTCCATAAGTACATAAGGCCCCAATGTATTGGTCACAAAACCAAAGGCTACATCATGTTCCGGATCGGCAAACCCCACCGAGCCCCCTGCTCCCGGATGCCCAAAGGCCCGTGGGCCAAGGCCGAACGTGGCGTTTGGTACTTGCGGTTGATCCAACATGCAACCCAACCCGAACCGGGTTTGTGTCAATAAGGTTTTATCCGGGCCGATACTGTGTTCACGGGTCAACTCTTCAAGCATGTCGGCTTCCAGCAAACTACCGTCGAGCAGCCCACTATAAAAACCCGCCAGACTTCGTGCATTACCGTGACCATTTGCCGCTGGCTGCTGCATGCGCCGCCATTCGGGTTTATTAGTGCTGGTCAGAATAGACGGCGGATTGGTAAATGCACGGGTAGTCATCGCCATCGGCTCGCGCATCGTTACTTGAAGTAAACGCTGTGCCGCCTCATCGCCTAAATTGCCCTTGCCTCGAGCTATATGGGCAACTCGATGGAATTCTTCGTCTGCCAGGCCTACATGAAAGTCCAGGCCCAATGGCCGCGCAACCCGGGCCACGATGGACTCACCCGGCCCACGACCGTCGGCGCGACGCAGCAGCTCGCCCACCAGCCAGCCGTAGGTAATCGCCGCATAGCCATGGCCTTCTCCGACCTTCCACCACGGCGCTTCGGCGGCGAGGGCGTCGACCATCATTTGCCAGTCGTACAGCGCTTCGGCAGGCAGCGTTTCACGCAGGGCCGGTAGCCCGGCCTGGTGGCAGAGCAGATGGCGCAGGGTGATGGCTTCTTTGCCGGCTGCAGCAAATTCCGGCCAGTATTTCGCGACCGGCGCATCAAGCTGCAGCTTGCCTTCTGCTACCAGTTGCAGCGCCGTGACGGCCGTAAAGGTCTTGGTGCAGGAGAACAGGTTGGCGATGGTGTCGCTGTGCCAGGCCTCGGCACCGTCCTTGTCGGCGGTACCGGCCCACAGGTCGACGACAGTTTCGCCGCCAATCTGGATGCACAACGCGGCGCCACGCTCCTGAGGGTCGTCGAACAGCGCGGCGAAGGCTTCACGCACCGCTTCGAATTGAAGCTCGTAATGACCCTGAATCTGCACCTAAGCCCCCTCGGAAAAGTACTACAAAAAGTGGCCGACATTGTTCCAGCCATTGAGTGATTTGTGAACCCGCACTCGTCGATCCGGAACCATCAATGACCCTTGCCGGAATGCCCACCGGAATGCCCTGCGCCCGGCCCGGCAGCATTGCCGTCACGCCCCGGTTTACCGCCTTCGCCGATGTGGACCGCAGCGGCCGCCTTGGCCTTTTCGGCCTCCTTGCCCAACTGGTCGACCGCCGCCAGGTTACTTTTACGCACGCTGTCGACAAAACCCTGGAACGGCACATCGGTGATGCCCACCAGGCCGAAGTGGCCGTTTTCGCCGTCCAGCAGACGACCGGTGACCGGCTGGTCCAGATACTGGAACCAGTGCACGCCAACAATCGATGGCTCGGTCATGGCCTGCTTGAGGAAGTTGGCGTAGGCAGTCCCGCGATCCTCTTCCCGGGCCAACTGCGTCACGCCGCCCCAGAACGGGCCACGGTCCGCCGAACCGAAGTTGAACTCGGTGATCAGCACCGGCTTGTCCAAAGCCCGCAGGGCCGCAAAGTCGTAACCATCCTGTGGCTTGAGGGTGTACATGTTGAAACTCAGCACATCGCAATACTGCGCGCAGGACGCCACTGATTCCGGGGTGCTGACGGCGTAACGGCCACCCAGCAACAGTTGGTTCGGCGCGTGCCATTTCAGTGCATCGGAGATGGTCTTGAAGTAGGCATCGGCAAAGGTTTTCTGGAAGTACTTGAAGTCCGCTTCGATTTCCGGGTGCTCGGGGTTCGGCATAGGCGGCACGAAGCCCGGGTCTTCCATCAACTCCCAAGCGGGCAGTTCGATGCCCCAGGCCTTGGACAGGCCGTCCTGGTTGCGGTACTTGTCACGCAATTGCTTGAGAAACGCGCGCTTGGCCGGCACGTCGGTGGTCATGCGCAGGGTGCCGTAGGCCAAGGCGTAGCGGGATTTAGCATCATCACCGGGACCGGCCCAGGCCAGTTCGTTGTCGGCAAAGAAGCCGATCAGCCACGGGTCGTCACGGTGGTCACGGGCGGCAATCGCCACCGCACGCTCGGTGGCCATGGCGAACCGCGGGTCGAACGGGTCGGGCATGCCGCCCCACCAATCGGTACCGGTGCTGATGCTCGCGTAATCGCCGACGATCGACAGTGGCAAGGTGTAAGGCACACGGTCGGCGGTCGCCAGCTGCGGCGCACTCCAGTTGCCGACGGTGTTGAAGCCCCAGGCTTGCAGGCGGTCGAGGGTGTGGCTGACCCAGCGTTTCTGGTCGAAACCTTCAGGAGCACAGGGTGCCGGCGGCACGCACGGCTGGCCATAGGTACGTTGCAGGTTGGCGCCATAGAAGTCGTACCAGCGGCCAACATTGAAGCTGCGCCCCTGATCCGCGCCATTGCCGCTGCGGCTGTCGCCGCTTCCATAGTATTTGTCGAAAGGCTCGCCGGCCTTGGGCAGCGCGGCAAACATCCATTCGCGGCCTGCGACGTAGGTCTGGCTGTTGTCCGGGGCGACGGTGTTGACGCCCAGGGAGTAGAACGGATGGCCTTCCGGTGTCACCAGGTACCAGCGCCCGTCGCGCTTCTCGGTGCGGAAGAAGCCACTGGCGTCGAAGGCCGGGCCCTTGTTCCAGCCGCCGTACTTGTCCAGGGACGCCTTGTCGCGCTCGGCCAGCCAGCCCTTGAGCTGTTGTTGCTCCTTGACCGCTGCGGCCCGCAACTGATCGTCACTGCTGACTTTCTCCGGCCACTTGGCGCGGGTGGACTGCCCATAGGCATCCACCAGGTCGCTGTAGGTGGCCTTGAGTACCGGCTCGATATCCTGCACGCCAAAGCGCTCCAGCAGGATGCTTTGGGCGACATTGGGCTTGATCATCGACAGGGTCACCGACACGATCTGGCTGCGGTCGATCTCCCCTTCGCTGCTGGCCAGCAACACGCGCTGGCCATCGACGGTGATCGGCATCGGCGGGCCGGCCTTCATGCCCTGGCTCAGCGGCGAGTTGGCTTGCAACGGAATCAACAGCGTTTGCGCCGGGCCGGCTGGCAGGTCGATACGGCTGAACAGGGTCCGACCGTCATTACTCTGCACCTTGACGTACAGGGTCAGCGCCCAGTCCATCGCGCTTTGGATACGCAGGCTCATCGCACCGGATTGCGACCAGTCCCAGGCACCGGTCTGCGGGCTGAGCACCAGGCTTGGTTCGGCCGCCGGGTTGAAGGTAATACGGCGCAGCACTTCGCCTTCAGGGGTTTGTTCGGCGTTGTATTGCGGCAGGCTGGCGTCCTGGGTCGCTACCTTGACCACATCGGCGGGCCGTACAAAGTTGAACAGGGTTTGTTGCCCGGCAGGCGCAGCCAGCAATGGCGCGGCAAACAACAAGGCAAAAACAGCGGGCAGCGTGCGAATCATGTGAACAAGGTTCTCCCAAACGGCCGGTGACTGGCCTGATGACGTGAAGCAATGGTGAGATAGACCACGAAGTGGGCGAATTCGCCCACGGGGTCTTAAGAAATTTCCCGCCGAAACGGCGGCAAAGCATTCAGGATAGCTTTCCCGTAGCGCTGGGTAACCAGACGCCGGTCAAGCAAGGTGATGGTGCCGCGGTCTTCTTCGGTACGCAGCAGGCGCCCGCAGGCCTGGACCAGCTTCAAGGAGGCGTCCGGCACCGAGATCTCCATGAACGGATTACCGCCCCGGGCTTCGATCCATTCGGCCAACGCGGCCTCCACCGGATCATCCGGCACCGAGAACGGGATCTTGGCGATCACCACGTGTTCGCAGTAAGCGCCGGGCAAATCCACACCCTCAGCGAAACTCGCCAGGCCGAACAGGACGCTGGAATCGCCGCCATCTACCCGCGCCTTATGCTTGTTCAGGGTTTCCTGTTTCGACAGGTTGCCCTGGATAAACACCTGCTTGCGCCAGTCACGGTCGAGGCCGTCGAACACGTCCTGCATCTGTTTGCGGGACGAGAACAACACCAGCGTGCCCCGGGAACCCTCTACCAATGAGGGCAGGTCACGAATGATCGCCGCCGTGTGGGCCGGCGCATCCCGTGGGTCGGCCTTGAGGTCCGGTACCCGCAGCACACCGGCGTCGGCGTGATGGAACGGGCTTGGCACCACGGCGGTGACCGCCTTTTTCGGCAGCCCGGCGCGCATGCGGAAGCGGTCGAAGGTGCCCAGGGCCGTCAGCGTGGCCGAGGTGACCAAGGCACCGTAGGCCACGTTCCACAGGTTGCGTCGGAGCATTTCCGCCGCCAGGATCGGGCTGGCGTTGACCTCGATATCAAACAACGCACCGCTTTCCGACAAAGTCAGCCAACGGGCCATGGGCGGGTTGTCTTCCGGGTCTTCGACGGTAAAGGCGGTCCACAACTCCCAGTTGCCCTGGGAGCGGGACAGCAGGCTGCCAAACAGCGGGTACCATTCTTCGGCCTGGTTGCTGGCGATGCCGATGTTGACCTCGCCGTCCATGCCTTCCTTGAGCAAATCGGTGAGGCGGGTGAACAAGTCGGTCAGGCGTGAAAAGCCCTTCTTCAGCTCGACGCCCATTTCCCGCATGTGCTCGGGGATCAGCCCGCCAACGAAACGATGGCGCGGCCGTTCGCGTCCTTCCACGTCTTCGCCGGGCTTGAAGTCTGCCACCTGCTCACAGGCGCTGAACATGAATTGCTGCTGGGTCTTGATCTCCCGCGCCAACTCCGGAACCTGCTCGATCAACTTGCCCAGGTCGCCGGGCAGCGGGTGCTGGGCGAGCAACTTGGTAAGGTTCTTGGCGGTGGTTTCCAGCCAGTCGGCGGTGGAGCGCAGGCGCGTGTAGTGGGCGAAGTGGCCGATGGCCTTGTCGGGCAGGTGATGGCCTTCGTCGAACACGTAGAGCGTGTCACGCGGGTCGGGCAATACGGCGCCGCCGCCCAGGGCCAGGTCGGCGAGGACCATGTCATGGTTGGTGACAATAACGTCGACCTTGCCCATGCCTTCCCGGGCCTTGTAGAAGGCGCACTGGCCGAAGTTGGGGCAATGACGGTTGGTGCACTGGCTGTGATCGGTGGTCAGGCGCGCCCAGTCGGCGTCTTCCAGGGCATTGGGCCAGCTGTCGCGGTCGCCGTCCCATTTATTGCCGGCGAGTTTCTCGATCATGCTGGTAAACAGCTTCTGACTGACCTCATCGACTTCGATCTTGAAGCCTTCTTCTTCGAACAGCGAGGCAGTAGCGGTTTGCGCGTGGCCTTCCTGCAACAGCACGTCGAGCTTGGACAGGCACATATAGCGCCCACGGCCCTTGGCCAGGGCGAAGGTAAAGTTCAGGCCGCTGTTACGCATCAGGTCGGGCAGGTCTTTGTAGACAATCTGCTCCTGCAGGGCGACGGTAGCGGTGGCAATCACCAGGCGCTTGCCGGCGGCCTTGGCGGTGGGGATCGCCGCCAGGCTGTAGGCCACGGTTTTACCGGTACCGGTGCCGGCCTCGACGGCCACCACGGCGGGGTCGCCACTGCGCCGACCTTCGTCGTCGGTGTCGATATCCCCGAGGACCTTGGCAACTTCGGCGATCATCAGGCGCTGGCCGTACCGCGGTTTCAAGCTCTTGGCTTCGAGAAAACGCGAGTAGGCGCCCTGGATCGTGGTTTTGAGTTCAGTGCTGATCATGGATAGTCGGGCGCAAAAAACGCTGGATAAATTTTCAGTGGTTCGGATCGGCCGCTATCATACCCCGCTAATTAATCCCGCGCAGAACGGAGTACCCCAATGACCGTCTTTAGCTTCGCTTACACCCTGCATGTACTGGCTGCCCTGATCTGGGTCGGCGGTATGTTTTTCGCCTGGATGATCCTGCGCCCCGCCGCCATGGCTGCGCTGGACGGGCCTGCCCGGCTGAAACTCTGGGTAAATGTGTTTCAACGTTTTTTCGTGTGGGTGTGGGTCGCGGTGCTGGTCTTGCCGATCAGCGGTGTCGGCCTGCTGCAACTGCGCTTCAACGGGTTTGAGACCGCGCCGCGTTATGTGCAGGTCATGATGGGGTTGTATGTGGTGATGACGGCGCTGTTTATCCGGATTCAGGCGCTGAAGTTGCCGGAGCTGCGCACGGCGGTGGCGGCTGAGGATTGGCCGGCCGGGGCGGCGGCGTTGGGGCAGATTCGTAAATTGGTGGGAATTAATTTGATGGTGGGGTTGGTGCTGGTGGCGATCGCTTCGGCACGGCCAATGTTCTGAGGAGCCTAGTAGACCGCTTTCGCGAGCAAGCCCGCTCCCACATTTGGAATGCATTTCAAATGTGGGAGCGGGCTTGCTCGCGAAAGCGTCAGGCCAGTCGCCTCAGAGCCTTTGAACAGTCACAGCACCCGCAGGCCCTGCTGGCCCCGGCTGCCCTTCCAACCCGGCCCGGCCCTTTTCGCCGCCATCCGCGCGGTACACCAGGCACCCCTTGGACTGCCCGCCTTTACCTGGCTTGCCCGCCGTGCCCGCCAAACCACCGGCACCGCCGTCCACCCAGACTTTGATCTTCTCGCCCGGAAAGTCCTGCGGCAACTCCACACGGACCTGCGCGCCCGCCGCGCCCGGCAGTCCGTCGCCGCCGTTATCGCCATTGGAACCGCGCCCGGCCGAACCCCAGGTGCAGCCCGGGTCTTCGCCGTTGGCACCATCCAGCCCGGCATAACCCTGGGCACCCGCACCACCGCGGGCATCCACCGACAATTCATCGGCCGTCAGCGAGTTAATCCGCAAGACCAAGTCACGCCCCGCCTTGGCCGGACGTTCATGGGTACCGGGAGCACCCCGTGAGGTGATCTGGCTGCCATGTTCCAGCTGCGCCTGGCGCACCTGCAGTTGCAGGGGGGTGCTGCCGGGCACGATGGCGATGCGCGCGTCGCGGCCCAGGTGCAGTTCATCCACCGTCACCTGGGTGATATTGGCGGGGATCAGCAAGGTGCCGTAATCCGCCACGTCCAGTCGCTCCAGTTGCAACACGCCACTGCTGTTGGGCAGGCGCATCAACGAGTTGGTCTCGACGCTGACACTCTGGGCCAGGGCAATGGGGCTGACCAACAGGGCCAACAGAAAAACCTTACGCATGATTGGCCTCCTTGTTTACATCATTAGTCGGTGTCGGCGTCGAAAAGCTCTGCACATGGAACATACCCACCAGCAGGATCTGCAAGCGGTCACGCCAGGGATGGGCACGGGCTTTCACACTGCCGTTGAACAACAGCAGCTCCAGAATATGGGTCAACAACAATAGGCTGCCGGCCAGATTGACCAACAGGTGGAAAGGGTTGATCAGTGGTGTGAACAGATTGACCACCACCACGGCCCAAAACAGCAACGTCAAACACTTCCCCAGCCCCCAAAACACCTTCATCCCACACGCTCCCCTTGCACATTATTCTTTGGGCGCACAGTAACGACTTCTACAGGCGTTGTGCCAGTGAAGGATTAAAAAATTGATGAAGGGGCCCCTGTGGATTCCACAGGGGCCTTGAGGCGGGGTCAGCGGTTGATCTGGATTTCCACGCGGCGGTTTAGTGCACGACCGTCAGCGGTTTTGTTATCCGCCACCGGATGGCTTTCACCGGCGCCGGTCACGGAGACGAAACTGCTGCGCGGGATGCCGGAACTGACCAGGTAGTCGGTCACCGAATGAGCGCGTCGTTCAGAGAGTTTCTGGTTGTAGGCATCTTTACCGACACTGTCGGTATGCCCGCTGACGCGCAGTTGCGCACTCGGGGCCTCTTTTTTCAGGCGGGTGGCAATGACGTCGAGCTTGGTTTTGTCGGCAGCCGTGAGCTTCGCGGAGTCGAACTCGAAGTGCACGTCACGAATCACGATGGTTTCTTCCTTGACCACCACCACTTCCTCTTGAACCACCGCTACCGGCACCGGAGGGCAGCCATTGGCGTCGACCTGCACGCCTTTTGGCGTGCCAGGGCACTTGTCGCGGCTGTCCGGTACGCCGTCGCCGTCTTCATCACCATCGCCATGCACCCAGCAATAGGCGCCTGCCATGCCGCCGATCAGCAACGCGCCGTAGCCTGCATAGGAAGAGCTTTGGGTTGCACCAATGGCCGCGCCGGTCACGCCGCCGACCGCGGCGCAGGTGGGCCAGTCGGTTTTTTGCAAGCCTGCGCAACCTGTCAATACTCCGGTTAGCAGAACCAAGGGTAGAGCTGTCCGCATGATGCTCATCTGACTTTCTCCTGAGGGGATCGGCGGGGGCCGACGGGTGGAGTAAAGACGGCTCTTTTCATCTGCGCCAGCGTGTCACACCCCAGTATTCATTGGGCCGAGCGGTTTATTCTCACCGCCCGCTCTAGGCCCGCACGCTCAGGCAAGCTAGTCTCTACGGTCCTGATGTGAGGATCTTCGATGACTGCCGGTATTTCTTCCCGTACACCCCAGCAAGCGCTCGCCGCGCTGCTTGATCTTCACGCGCCCAAACGCCTGCTGTTATTGGGCGCCAGCCAGTTCCCGGCGCTGGATGCCTTTAAGGAAGCGCACCCGGATACCGTGGTGTCCTTCGCCGAGCCCGGCCCCTTGCCCGCCGACCTCGCGGCCCAGCGTTTTGACCTGGCGCTGGTGGTCGACTGCCTGGAACACCTGTCAAAACCTGCGGGCCTGACCTTGCTGGGGGGCATTCGCAACCTCAATGCCAGCCGCATTGCAGTGTTGGTGGACCTCGCCGCCTGCCACTGGAAAGACACCGATTTCTTCTCCCTGGCCCTGCAAGCCAGCGAACGCTTCCAGCGCGACGATCAGGTTTTGACGCTGTTTACCTATGATCTGCTTGACTATAAACAGGTGCCGGATTGGCTGAACGCCCGCTTCTGGGCCAACCCGCAAAACTTTGGAAAGTATTGGTGGTAACCCGATGAGTACATCCATTTGCCCCTGCGGCAGTGGCAACCTGCTGGATGCCTGCTGCGGCCATTATCACGCCGGCCACCCGGCACCCTGCGCCGAAGCGTTGATGCGTTCGCGCTACAGCGCCTATGTGCTGGGCCTGGTGGACTACCTGGTGGCGACCACCCTGCCCGCGCAACAAGCCGGGTTGGACACAGATGCCATCGGCGCCTGGAGCGCCCAAAGCACCTGGCTAGGCCTTTCAGTGGAAAGCTCCGAGGTGTTCGGCGGCCAGCCGGAACACGCCTTCGTGACCTTTACCGCACGCTGGCACGACAGCACTGGCGAACACAGCCACCGGGAGCGCTCATCTTTCGTACAGACCAATGAGCACTGGTACTTTATCGACCCGACAGTGGACGTGAAGGCTGGGCGCAATGACGCCTGCGTATGTGGCAGCGGGCAGAAATTCAAGAAGTGCTGTTCGGGCTACCTCTGACATTCATTGATACCCGGCAGGCTCGCGCTTGCTATGCTGACTCTTCAAAGGGGGTAATGGCATGGTTTCTAAGGCGCGGGTATTCAGGACATACAGCCTTCTACTGGCATTGACGCTAGGGCTCTCTGGCTGTGCATCGTGGTTCGCCGACGACGCGCCCGCCCCCGAGGTGCGGCTGGTCAAGGTCGACCCCGTGCGGGTCAAATTGCTGGAGCAGAAGTTCAAGCTGTATTTCCGTGTGGATAACCGCGACGACAACGATCTGACCGTACGCGGCCTGGTGTACAAGGTCAGTCTGGGTCCCCTGCTGCTGACCGAAGGTGAGTCCAACGAATGGCTGACCGTACCGCCCCACAGCCACGCTTTCTTCCGGGTATCGGTGCGCACCAACCTGTGGCCACAAATCCGCGATGTGGTCGACATGCTGAAAAATCCGCGCGAGCCCGTGCCCTATCGCCTTGAAGGCGAGTTGAAAACCGGTTTATTTATCGGGAACGACGTGCAGGTGATGCGCAATGGCGAGATAATCCCCGGCGATTCTATTCCGGAGCGACATCGATGACTCAACAACCCCATGTCCATGGTCCTGACTGCAACCACGATCACGATCACCATGATCACGACCACGGCCATGTCCACGGCCCGAACTGCGGCCACGCTCACCAGGAGCCGGTGCGCAATACGTTGAAGGACGTGGGTCGTAACGACCCTTGCCCGTGCGGCAGCGAGAAGAAATTCAAGAAGTGCCACGGGGCTTGATGCCCTGAGCACTGGTCATTGTGGGAGCTGGCTTGCCTGCGATAGCAATCTTTCAGACAACATTGATGTGACTGAAACACCGCTATCGCAGGCAAGCCAGCTCCCACATTTTGACCGTATTTCAACTTGGGGATTTGCGTTGAAACTGCAACACCACCTCCAATCCCCCACCTTCCCGATTGCTCAAGCTCAAACGCCCGTCATGGGCACTGGCGATCGTATGCGCGATGCTCAGCCCCAGCCCATACCCGCCGGTTTCCACATTGCGTGAGCCTTCCACCCGGTAAAACGGCTCCATCACCTGTTCCAGTTGTTCCCGGGGAATCCCAGGCCCACGGTCGCGGATCACAATCTTCAAGCTGTCTGCCTTGTCCTCAACCCGCACCACTACTTCGCAGCCATAACGCACCGCATTCTCCAGCAGGTTTTGCACGCAACGCTTAAGGCTTCGGGCATATCCAGGCAGCGGCTGTTTGGCCCGCCCTTCTATCGTGACCGTCTCACCCACATCCTGCAGATCGGCCTGCAAGCTTTGCAGCAAGGCGTTGATGTCGATGTTCTGGCGCTTCTCGTTGATTTCGCCGCTGCTGACAAAATCCAGGGTGCTGGAAACCATGTGCTCCATTTCTTCGAGGTCGCTGCGAAAACGCTCCTTGGTGCGGTTGTCGTCGAGCATTTCCGTACGCAACCGCAGGCGTGTGATGGGTGAACGCAGGTCGTGGGAAATCGCCGCAAGGAAGCGCGTACGTTCGGCGATATTGGCGATCAGCCGCTGTTGCATGGCATTGAACGCCTGAGCAGCGCGGCGTACTTCGGTAGGCCCATCGAGGGCCAACGGTGGCCGTTGGATATCCCGGCCCAACGCCTCGGCAGCCTTGGCCAGGGCATTGAGCGGGCGAATGGCCAGGCGCACCGCCACCAAGGCAATAATCACCAGCACCAACACCCGCAACAGATAAATACGCATCACGTAATCGAACAGCAAGTCCATCGGCGAAGTACTGGTCCAGCCCTGTTCCTCGGTGGCCTGCACCTGCAGCCAGCGCCCGTCCGGCAAACGCAGGTCAATCAGGAATTGCCCCACCACAGGCTTGGAGCTGAGCAGGGTCGACAACCCGGCATGCTGGCCCTCGGCATCCAGCAACTTGAGACTCAGCAGGTGCAGGTTCTGGTTGTAGCCGGTTCTCTCCGACAGCACTTTATTCAGCAAGCGCTCGGTGGCCTGGTCGCTGTCGCTGATGCGGCTTGTCACCTCACTGGCCTGATCACTCAGGGTCAGGCGAAAGCCCGGTGTATCGAGCAGCTTGATCAGCCCATCAGCCTGCGCCGGATCGCTGTGCACCAGCCGCACCACGTCCGCCAGCCGTGTGGCGATCAGCCGGCTGGGGATTTCCAGGACCTGGCCGTGGCGCATGTCGTACCAGATGCTGCTGGTCAGGGCCTGGGCCGCGAGCATGCCGCTGACCAGAATCAGCACCAGCCGGCCGAACAGCGAACGCGGCAGCAGTTTCACGATTGCAGCGCCACGTCGTCGGCGGTGAGCATATAGCCCTCGTTGCGCACGGTCTTGATCAAACCAGCGGGCAACTGCGAGCGCAGACGGCTGACGCACACGTCGATCGAGCGGTCGAACGGCGTGCTGTCTTTGTCGAACACGTGGTTGAGCAAAAAGTCGCGGCTCAGCGGCCGGTTGGGATGCTGCAACAACAGGCGCAACACCCGGTAATCGGAGTTGCCGAGGCTCACCACCACGCCTTCCGGCGAAAGCAATTGCCGGGCCCGGGTGTCCAGCTGCCAGCCGGCAAAGCTGATGCTCGGTGCTTCATCGAGCCGCGCCCGGTCCGGAAAACTCTGCACCCGACGCAGCACCACCTTGATCCGCACCAGCAGCTCCCGCGGGTCGAACGGCTTGGGCAGGTAATCGTCGGCGCCGATTTCCAGGCCGACGATCCGGTCGATCAGCGTGCCCTTGGCGGTGAGCATGATCACCGGCGTGTTGGAACTGACGCGCAATTCGCGGCACAAACTCAGGCCGTCTTCGCCGGGCAACATCAGGTCCAGGACGATCAGGTCGATGACATTCAGCGCCAGGCGGCGGCGCATTTCCTTGCCGTCACCGGCGGTGGACACCTGGAAGCCGGCGTCACTCAGGTAGTCGCACAGCAATTGGCGGATTTGCGGGTCGTCATCAACGATCAGCAGGTGGTCTTGCTTGGCCATGGGGCAATTCGTCCGAAACTCAAAAGGCAGGAGATAGCCGAAACTTCAGCCAGGAGTACGCGCAAATGTAATGGAATGTTGTGGGAAGCGGTAATCGCGCATCCCCATTACAAAGCCACGGCGTGGCGGCCGGTATCGGTCTTTAGACTACCGAATCTAAATGAGATTAATTGTAATTTAGCCTAGGTCACTCCGAATGCCATTGCCTACCCCTCGCGCCCTGTCGCTGCAATCTACCCTTGCGCCGATGTTCGGCCTGCTTGCCGCCGGCAGCGTTTCTCCCACTGCCTGGGCCGATGCGCCGGTGGCGGCGTCGAATGATTCGGTGCTGAGCCTGCCGGAAATCAAGATCGACGGTGAAGCCACTTCCGCCTTTAAAGTCGACCGGGTGACCTCGGCAAAAATCAGCCAGCCGCTGCTGGACGCCCCGCAAAGCGTAACCATCGTCCCGCAGCAAGTGCTCAAGGAGCAAAACGCGCAGACCTTGCAGGAAGTGTTGCGCAACGTGCCGGGCATCACCTTCATGTCCGGCGAAGGCAACCTGGGTTGGGGCGACCTGTTTTCGATTCGCGGGTTTTCCTCGGAGCAGAGCCTGACCGTCGACGGTGTGCGCGATGCCGGCCAATCAACCCGCACCGACACCTTCAACCTGCAACAGGCAGAAGTGTTCAAGGGCACCGGCTCGATCGAATCCGGCGTTTCCGCGGTAGGCGGCAGCGTCAACCTGGTGAGTAAAGAGGCACACCTGGGGGATGCCAACAAACTCTCGGCCGGCATCGGCACCGACAGCTACCGCCGCCTCACCGGCGATTTCAACAAACAACTGAATGACACCACCGCCCTGCGCATCAACCTGATGAAACACTACAACCAGGTGGCCGAGCGCGACGACGTGGACTACGACCGCTGGGGCATTGCGACCTCCCTCGGCTTCGGCCTGGGCACCGACACGCGCCTGTTCATCGACACCTTCTATCAAAAGGACGACAACACGCCGGACGGCGGCGTGCCGATCCAGCGCGGCACCGACGGCGACCGCATGCCCGGCGTGAAGCGTTCGAACTGGTACGGCGATTCGCACCTGTACACCCAGCAGACCAAAACCACCTCGCTGACCACCCGCTTCGAGCATGATTTCGACTGGAACGAAGCGACCCTGAAGAACCAGACCAAGTGGGAGCGCACCGACAACTTCGCGGTGCTCTCGCCCGCGCGCTTCTTCGCTGCCAACGCCAATGGCCAGAAAACCTGCACCGGCACGCGCTGTGCGACCTTGGGCTATACCGGTGTAGGACCAATCAGCCAAGTGCCCGGCAGCACGGTAAATGCCTACCCGGGATACGCCAACAGCGGTAACACCGCCTACGGTATTTTGCGAGGGAGCGACTTCGGCCAGTCGACGCGCTACACCATCCTCGACAACCAGACCGACTTCGCCTTCAAGCTCAATACCGGCGGGCTGGAACACGCGGTGGTCAGCGGGCTCGAGTTCTATCACGAGACCTACGGCGGCCTGAAACGCAACGCCGAAGTGCCGGCCGGCGATCTGTTCTTCGACATGAACGACCCGAACCACAGCTTTGCCAGCACCGAAGTGACCAAGGGTGAAGGCCAGCCACGCTCGGTGATCGACAACACCGGCATCTACCTGGGTGACACCATCACCCTGAATGAACAGTGGCAAGTGCTCGGCTCCCTGCGCTACGACAACTGGCAGGCCAAAACCACCCAGCGTGGCCAAGCGTCCATCGACAGCACCGACGGTGCCGTGAGCGGCCGGGTCGGCGCGGTGTACAAGCCGTTGCCTAATGGCAGCATCTACGTGTCCTATAGCGAAGCGGCACAACCGTCAGCCCTGGGCGCGTCGACCAACAACCAGATCTACGGCGCAGCCAGCACCAGCAACTACACCCCGGCCAAGTCGAAAACCTACGAAATCGGCACCAAGTGGGACATTGCCCACGACCTGCTGAACATCACCGCCGCGATCTTCCGCACCGAACTGGACAACTCCTGGGAATACCAGGACGGCGAAAGCGCCCCGGTACGCGCCCTCCCCGCCAAGCGCGTAGACGGTGTGGAACTGGGCCTGCAAGGCAATATCAACCCGCGCTGGACGGTGTACAGCGGGTTCTCCGCGCTGAAAAGCACCCAAACCAAAGGTGCCAACAAAGGCGAGGAAGCCAAGAACGTTCCCGACCTGACCGCCAACCTGTGGACCACCTACGCCGTCACCGACGACCTGAGCCTGAGCTACGGCGCGCAATACGTAGGACGCCGCCGCTACAGCGACAACAAATACGTCGGCGGCCTGAACAACAACAGCAGCTACGCCACCGGCCCGTCCGGCGTGTACGCGATCTACACCCGCGACCACGAAAAGGCCCCCGGCTACTGGCTCAACAACGTGGCTGCGCAATACAAGGTGAGCAAGCAGACCACGGTCAACCTCAACCTCAACAACGTGTTCAACAAGTTCTACTACAGCCAGATTGGCGCGTCCCTGGACGGCTTCCAGCTCTACGGCGTCCCGGGCGCCGGGCGCACGCTCACCGCCAGTGTCGACTATGAGTTTTAAGCCGTGCTGATCGAAATCCCGGCCCTGCTGAATGCCGAAGAAGTCGAGGTGGCCATCGCCCCCCTGCTCGATCAACCGTGGGTCGACGGCAAGGTCACCGCCGGGCAGCGCTCGGCCATGGCGAAAAACAACCGGCAGCTGTCGGAAGACGACCCGGTTGCGATTCGCCTGGGTGAGCAGATTCTGTCGCGGCTGTCGGACAACGCGCTGTTCATGTCCGCCGCCCTGCCGAAGAAAATCTATCCGCCACTTTTCAACCGCTACAGCGGCGGCGAAGCCTTCGACTGGCATATCGACAATGCGATTCGCGGCCTCAAGGGCGTGCGCGAACGGGTGCGCACCGATATTTCCGCCACCTTGTTCCTGGTTGACCCGGCCAGCTACGACGGCGGCGAACTGGTGATCCGCGACACCTTCGGCGAGCACGCGGTGAAGCTGCCCGCCGGGCATTTGCTGATTTATCCCGGCAGCAGTTTGCACAAGATCAACCCGGTCACCCGCGGCGAGCGCATCGCCAGTTTCTTCTGGATCGAAAGCCTGGTGCGCGAAGACAGCCAGCGCCAACTGTTGCTGGACATGGACGTGGCGATTCAACGCCTCACCGCGCAACACGCCGACGACCACGCGCTGCTGCAACTGAGCGGCGCCTATCACAACCTTTTGCGGCGCTGGAGCGATGTCTGATGCGCCGCCTTCACCTGGAGTTCTCGCCATGCTGAAACCCCGCAACTTCCTCAAGCTGGGCGCGCTGTTTGCCGTGCTGGTCCTTGGCCACGCCGAAACCGCCGCCGCCCATGAAGTCACCGACGTGCTGGGCCGCAAGGTCGACGTGCCGGACCACGTGCAGCGCGTGGTGCTCGGCGAAGGCCGCTTGATTTCGGCCTTTGCCTTGCTGGACAAAGACGCGCCGTTCCAACGGATTGTCGGCTGGCAGAATGATTTGAAGCTGCTGGACGCCCACACCTATAACGCCTACGTGGCGAAATTTCCGACGGTAAATGACATTCCGCTGATTGGTCAGGCGTCGGAGCAAAGCGTCAGCGCCGAGGAAATCCTCTCGCTGAAACCGGACCTCGCGGTATTCAGCATTTCCGGCCACGGTCCGACCGAACACAGCCCGGTGGCGGACGTGTTGGCCAAGGCGGGCATCGCGGTGTTGTTCGTCGACTTCCGCATCAACCCGGTGCAAGGCACCCACGCCAGCATGACCGCCCTGGGCCAGGCCCTTGGCCGGGAAACCCAGGCCAAGGCGTTCCTCGACTTTTATGACCAGCACATCAAGGTGATCACCGACGCCGTCGCCACCTTGCCGACCGGTCCGCGCCCGAGCGTGTTCCTGGAACTGCTGGCCGGCGCCTGGCAGGCACCCGGCCACACCACCGGCAAGAGCGGCATGGGCGAAGTGATCAAGCTGGTGGGCGGCCGCAACATCGCCGCCGACGTAGTGCCGGGGGCGCTGGGGGACATCAGTGTCGAGTACGCGCTGAAGGCTGACCCGGATGTGTATGTGGCCACCGGCAATCACAAGCCTGGGTTGATTCTGGGTGCTGGCGTGAGCGAAGAAGATGCGCGTGGCGCGTTTGACGCCGTGCTGGCCCGGCCGGAGTTTGTGAACCTTCGGGCAATTCGTGAGGGTAATTCCCACGGCTTGTGGCATGACTTCTACAACTCGCCGTACAACCTGCTGGCGATTGAAGCGCTGGCCAAGTGGGTGCATCCGGAGTTGTTCGCGAAGCTGGATCCGAAGGCGACCATGGAAGCGATGAACCAGCAGTTCCTCGGCATGCCATTGCAGGGTGCCTACTGGATTGATGGCAGGGCCAAGTAACTAAGGCTCACAACCCATTCCCTGCCTGGACACGGTTCCTGTGGGAGCTGGCTTGCCTGCGATAGCGGTGTTGGATTCACCATCGCCATCGCAGGCAAGCCCACACACTGACCGAGTACCGACGGGGATTTTCGTCGTTTTCAAGGCTGCGAATCCAATGACCACTCAAACCCTCGACCTCGCCACCGCCAGCGAAGGCTACCGCCACCTGCTGGCCCGTCGCTGCTGGCTGCTCGCCCTGCTGGGTGGCGCGCTGATGTGCGCGATCCTCGTGGACCTGGCCAGCGGCCCGTCGGGCATGGGCCTTGGCGCCCTGCTGGATGGCTTGCTGCACCCGGCCCACCTGAGCGCCACCGACCAGGTGATTATCTGGAACGTGCGCCTGCCCTACGCCTTGATGGCGGTGTTGGTCGGTTGTGCGCTGTCGCTGGCGGGCGCCGAGATGCAGGCGATCTTGAACAACCCGTTGGCCAGTCCGTTCACCCTGGGGGTTTCCTCGGCGGCGGCGTTGGGCGCGTCCCTGGTGATTGTGTTTCCGGTGACAACGCTGTGGGTGTCGGCCAATACGGCGATTTCCATTTCGGCATTTGTGTTTGCCGCCGCCTCGGTCTTTTTGCTGCAAGCCATGTCACGCCTGCGGGGTGCCGGGGTGGAAAGCCTGGTGCTGTTCGGGATTGCCCTGGTGTTCAGTTGCAACGCGGTGGTCGCCCTGTTGCAACTGGTGGCCACCGAGGACGTGCTGCAACAACTGGTGTTCTGGACCCTGGGCAGCGTGACCCGGGCCAACTGGGACAAGCTCGGCATCCTCGCGTTTGTGGTCGCGGTGGTCATGCCCTTTTCCTTTGCTGCCGCGCCACGCCTGACCTTGTTGCGCATGGGCGAAGACCGCGCGCAAAGCTTCGGGGTCGACGTGAAACGCCTGCGGTTTTTCTCGTTGCTGCGCATCAGCCTGCTGTCGGCCACCGCTGTGGCGTTTGTAGGAACCATCGGATTTATCGGGCTGGTAGGTCCGCATATCGCGCGGATTCTGGTGGGTGAAGATCAGCGCTTCCTGCTGCCGGCCAGCGCGCTTGTCGGTGCTTTGCTGCTGTCACTGTCGTCCATCGCCAGCAAGTTGATCATGCCCGGGGTGATCGTGCCGGTGGGCATCGTCACCGCACTGGTGGGCGTGCCGATTTTCGTGTTGCTGGTGTTCAAGCGCGGGAGGCAGTTATGAGTAAGGGATTGTCGATTCAGAACGCCCACGTCAGTTATGGACGACGCCAGATTGTGCATGACCTGAGCTTGCCAACCTTGGCCCACGGCAGCCTGACCGCGTTGATCGGGCCAAACGGTGCGGGCAAGTCAACGTTGCTGCGGGCGGTGGCGGGGCTGGAAAAGATGCAGGGCGTTGTCAGATTGGGTGACCTGGACCTGACGAAAATGTCCGTCGGTGAACGTGCCCGACGCGTGACCTATATGCCGCAAAACCTTCCGCCGGGGTTGAGCCTGAGCGTGATGGAAAGCGTGATCGCCGCGTTGCGGGTGGCGAATGTCGATGGCATTCCGCTTTCAAGCGACGCATGCATGCGCCAGGCCTTTGATGCGTTGCAAAGGATTGGCATCGCTCACCTGGCGGATCAGCTATTGAGCACGTTATCCGGCGGTCAGCGGCAACTGGTCAGCCTGGCGCAACTGATTGCGCGCCGGCCACAGGTGATGCTGCTGGATGAGCCCACCAGTGCGCTGGATTTGAACTACCAGTTAAAAGTCATGGACTGCGTGCGCGGCCTGGTACGGGAACACAACCTGATCGCCGTGGTGGTGCTGCACGACATCAACCTCGCCGCGCGTTATGCCGACCATATCGCGGTGCTGCGACAAGGCCGGTTACATGCCTGTGGCCCAGCGGACGAAGTGCTGGATGCGGCGCTGTTTGCCGAAGTCTATGGCGTGCAGGTCCGTATCGAACGGTGTTCGCAACAGACGTTGCAGGTGTTGGTGGACGGCGCCGTAACCTGACCCCCCTACGGGAGGAGGGTTTCTGAAGAGATGACGGTGGCGTATTCGCCGTGGAGGTTGCCCAACGACATGGCATGTACCGCCTCCGCCGAGTGCATCTGCCCAAAAAAGTCCGGCTTGTCGAAGGTGTAGCAGGCATCTTCGATAACCCAGGTCTCAAAGCCCAGGTTGCCGGCGCTGCGGGCCGTGGCCTCCACCGAGTTATGGGTGGCCACGCCCACCAGCACCACTTGCCGAATCCCCGCCTCACGCAAACTCGCCTCCAGACTTGTCCCACAAAACGCATCCGGCACCCGCTTCTGAACCAGCTGCTCACCCGTCTGCGGAATAAAGGCGTCCTGAAACTCCACCCCCGACTGCTCAGGCCAGAACACCGACTCCGGCGAGTGGGACAAATGCTGCACATGAATCACCGGCCAACCTTCGCGCCGCCAATGCCCCAGCAACGCCAGCATGCGCGCCTCGGCGTGCGGATTATTGCGCGGCCCCAGCCTGGGATGATGAATGCCTTTTTGCTGATCAATCAAAACCAACGCTGCGCCCGCACGAATTTCCATATCGATAGACCCAAATGTTTCATTGAATTTTTGTCACCCTAACATCACCTATACCTACAGGCATTCGCTCAAGCATCACCACCCTTGGAGAGCTTCATGATCGACCTGTATTACTGGACCACCCCCAACGGTCACAAAGTGTCGTTGTTCCTGGAAGAAGCCGGTCTGCCTTACGAGGTGCACCCGATCAACATTGGTCAGGGCGAGCAGTTCAAGCCTGACTTCCTGAAAATTGCCCCCAATAACCGCATCCCGGCCATCGTCGATCAGAACCCGACCGACGGCGGCGCGCCGATTTCCCTGTTCGAATCCGGCGCAATCCTGCTGTACCTCGCGGAAAAAACCGGCAAGTTCATTCCCCAGGACCTGCGCGGTCGTCAGGAAGCCTTGCAGTGGTTGTTCTGGCAGATGGGCGGCCTGGGCCCGATGGCCGGGCAGAATCACCACTTCAGCCAGTTCGCCCCGGAGAAGATTCCCTACGCGATCAAACGCTATGTGGATGAGACCGCCCGTCTGTATGGCGTGCTGGACCGGCGCCTGGCCGACCGCACGTTCGTGGCCGGCGATGAGTACAGCATTGCCGACATGGCGATCTACCCGTGGATCGTTTCCCACAAGTGGCAGAGCCAGAAGCTGGAAGACTTCCCACATGTAGAACGCTGGTTCAACCACATCAAGCAACGCCCGGCGACGGTACGTGCTTATGAGCTGGTGCAGAAGGTCAATCCGCCGAAATCCTGAAGGTAAGCCGAATCAAAAATGTGGGAGCGGGCTTGCTCGCGAATGCGGTGGATCAGTCACAACTTTTTAGCTGACACACCGCTTTCGCGAGCAAGCTCGCTCCCACACTGATTTGTGCCCGACTAGAAACCTTACGCAAATCCTGAAAATAAGCATCGCCTCCCGCTTGCGTCGTTTCGCCGCGCTCACTAACGTAGCGCCTTTACTGACGCTACCCCCCGCAGGAGCTTTGCCATGGCCTCGCCAGCCCTCTCACATTTTCTTCCCCGGTTCGGCGTTGCCGCGGCCATTGCCAGTGCCTTGGGCCTGGCCGGTTGCCAGTTACAAAGCACCCAAGACACCCTGCCTCCGGTTTCCGGCGTGCAGCCCATCAAGGGCCTGGCGCAGAATGTTTCCGTGCGCCGCAACAGCCAGGGCATCCCGCTGATTGAAAGCAGCACCTTCCACGATGCGTTGTTCACCCTGGGCTATGTGCAAGCCAGCGACCGCATCACCCAGATGGTCACCCTGCGCCTGCTGGCCCAGGGCCGCCTGGCGGAAATGTCCGGGCCGGATGTGCTGGATGTCGACCGTTTCATGCGGGCGGTCAACCTGCGCAAAAGCGCCGGCGAGCTGTATAACGCCTCGTCGCCGCGCCTCAAGCGCTTCTTTGAAGTGTATGCACGCGGGGTCAACGCCTACCTGTTCCGCTACCGCGACAAGCTGCCGCCAGACCTGGCCCAGACCGGCTACAAGCCTGAATACTGGAAGCCGGAAGATTCGGCGCTGCTGTTCTGCCTGCTGAATTTCAGCGAGTCGACCAACCTGCAGGAAGAGTTGTCCTCGCTGGTGCTGGCGCAGAAAGTCGGCGCCGACAAACTCGCCTGGCTGACCCCAAGCTACCCGGATGAACCGTTGCCCGTGGCCGAATCCGACAAGCTCAAGGGCATCAACCTGAGCCAGATCCCGGGCCTCGCCGCGTTGACCAGACTCAGCGAGCACCTCGGCACCTTGAACACCCTGGGCACTTCCAGCTCCAGCAACTGGGCGATCGGCCCGCAGCGCAGCCGCAGCAACAAAAGCCTTTTGGCCAATGACCTGTCGACCTCGATGCAGGCGCCTTCGCTGTGGAACTACGTGCAGATCCGTTCGCCGAAATACCAGGCCGCCGGCGTTTCGATCGCTGGCCTGCCAACCCTGCTTTCCGGCTTCAACGGCAAGGTGGCGTGGAGCATGAGCCAGGTCTCGGGCGACACTCAGGATGTGTTCCTGGAGAAGGTCAAGCGCCAGGGCAATGCGCTGTACTACGAAAACAACGGCAAATGGCTGCCGGCCATCGTGCGCAATGAAACCTACTTCGCCAAGGGCCAGCGGCCGATTCGCGAAGCGGTGTACGAAACCCGCCACGGGCCACTGCTCAACAGTGCCCAGTCGCTGACCAGCGGCTACGGCCTGGCCTTGCAGACCGCCGATTTCAAGGAAGACAAGAGCCTGGACGCGTTCTTCGACCTGTCCCGTGCGCAAACCGCCGGTAAAGCGTCTGACGCCACCCGGGAAATTCGCGCAATTGCCTTGAACATGGTGTTCGCCGATGCCAGCAGTATCGGCTGGCAAGTGACCGGGCGCTTCCCGAACCGCCGAGAAGGCGAAGGCCTAGTGCCGTCCCCGGGCTGGGACGGGCGTTTCGACTGGGATGGCTACGCCGACGCGATGCTGCACCCTTACGATCAGGACCCGACCCAAGGCTGGATCGGCACCGCCAACCAGCGCACCATTCCCCGTGGCTACGGCATGCAATTGTCCAACTCGTGGGCGGCGCCGGAACGTGCCGAACGTATCGCGCAACTGGCCGGCAGCGGCAAGCACGACAGCCGTAGCATGATCGCCATGCAGTACGACCAGACCACCACGTTCGCCGCCAAGCTCAAGAGCATGTTCCAGGCGCCGGGCATGGCCCAGCCGCTGAAACAGGCGATCGACGCATTGCCAGCGGCAGACCAGGCCAAGGCGCGGGAAGCCCTGGGTCGCCTGATGGCCTTCGATGGCCGTCTCGTCTCCACTTCTGCCGACGCGGCGATTTATGAGTTGTTCCTGCAGGAAAGCGCCAAGCAGATTTTTCTCGACGAACTCGGTCCGGAAAACAGCGCCACCTGGAAAGCCTTTATCGGCAACGCCAACCTGTCGTACTCAGCGGTGGCCGACCACCTGCTGGGGCGCGAAGACAGCCCGTTCTGGAATGACGCCCGCACCGGGCAGAAAACCGACAAGCCGGCGATCCTCGCCCGCAGCCTGGCCGCCGCGATCACCGCCGGCGATAGCGCACTGGGCGCCGATCACAAGGCCTGGCAGTGGGGCAAATTGCACAGCTACACCTGGAAGAACACCAGCGGCCAGAACATTCGCGGCCCACTGGCAGCGGGCGGCGATCACAACACGCTGAACAGCGCACCGTATAGCTGGGGCCAGAGTTTCGACACGACCCAGGTGCCGGCACTGCGGATGATTGTCGACTTCGGCCAGGTGGAACCCATGATGGGCCAAAGCGGCATCGGCCAATCCGGCAACCCCGCGAGCCCGAACTATGCCAATGGCATCGACCCGTGGTTGAAAGCGCAATACCTGAGCTTCCCGATGCAGCCGCAGAACTTTGACGGGGTGTATGGGAAGACGCGGTTGACGTTGGTGCCGGGTAAATAACCCGGTTTCCCTGACTCAACCAAATCAATGTGGGAGCTGGCTTGCCTGCGATGGCATCAACCCGGTCTGACTGCCAGACCGAGTCGCCAGCATCGCAGGCAAGCCAGCTTCCACAGTTGATCGCATCCATTTCCGATAGAACTTCTCCACCCGCCCCCGCCTCATAATTAACAAGCCCACTTCCACGGCACGCCCATGGACCTTGTTATCGCCCGGCCCGAAGGCCTCTACTGCCCCGCCGGGGATTTCTACATCGACCCCTGGCGCCCGGTGGAACGCTCCGTCATTACCCATGCCCACGGCGACCACGCCCGCAACGGCAATCAACACTATCTGGCCGCCGCTCCCGGCGAAGGCATCCTGCGCTCGCGCCTGGGCCAGGACATCAACCTGCAAACCCTGGCCTACGGCGAAACCCTGCGCCACCACGGCGTCAACTTGAGTTTCCATCCCGCCGGCCATGTCCTCGGTTCGGCCCAGGTGCGCCTGGAATACCAGGGTGAAGTCTGGGTCGCCTCCGGCGACTACAAAGTCGAGCCCGACGGCACCTGCGCGCCGTTTGAACCGGTGCGCTGCCATACCTTTATCACCGAATCGACCTTCGGCCTGCCGATCTACCGCTGGCAGCCCCAGGCGCAGATTTTTGCCGGAATCAACGACTGGTGGCAGGCGAATATCGCGGCCGGCAAGGCCAGCGTGCTGTTCTGTTATTCCTTCGGCAAGGCTCAGCGGATTCTCCACGGCATTGACGCCAGCATCGGCCCGATCCTCAGCCACGGCGCGGTCGAACCCCTGAACCGGGTGTACCGCGAAGCGGGCATCTATATCCCCGAAACCCTCTACGCCGGCGACTTCAAAAAGACCGACCCTTTGTTGCGCCAGGCCTTGATCATCGCCCCGCCCTCGGCCGGCGGCAGCACCTGGATACGCCGCTTCGGCGACTACAGCGACGCCTTCGCCAGCGGCTGGATGCGCCTGCGCGGCACTCGGCGGCGGCGCGGGGTGGATCGCGGCTTTGTGCTCTCGGACCACGCCGATTGGCCCGGGCTGTTGTGGGCCATCGAGCAAACCGGCGCTGAACGAGTGATGGTCACCCACGGTTCTGTGGGCGTCTTGGTCCGGCACCTGCGGGAAAAGGGCCTCGACGCGCAAGGGTTCACCACCGAATACGGCGATGACGAAGAGGAAGTCACGTCATGAAGGCCTTCGCGGAGCTGTACGCCAATCTCGACGCAACCACTTCCAGCAATGCCAAACTCGCGGCCTTGCAGGCTTACTTCCTACAAGCGCCCGCGGAAGATGCTGCATGGGCGGTGTACTTTTTATCCGGCGGGCGGCCCCGGCAACTGGTGCCCACCCGGTTGCTCCGGGACATGGCCACCGAAGCCGCCGGCATTGAGCCGTGGCTGTTCGAAGAGAGTTATCAGTCGGTAGGCGACCTGGCAGAAACCATTTCCCTGCTGTTACCGGAATCGCCCCACACCTCCGACGACGGCTTGGCGGTGTGGCTGGAAGAAAAACTCCTGCCCCTGCGTGGCCTGCCGCCAGAAGAATTGGCCGAGCGCCTGCCCGCGTTGTGGGCCCAACTGGATCAACCGAGCCTGATGCTGTGCATCAAGCTGATCACCGGCAGTTTCCGGGTGGGCGTGTCGAAGTTGCTCGTCACCCGCGCCCTTGCGGCCATGGCCGGTCTCGACAGCAAACGCGTGGCCCAGCGCCTGGTGGGTTACACCGACCTGTCCAACCGTCCGACCGCCGAAGGCTATTTGAAACTGATCGCTGCCGAATCGTCCGACGAGCATGCGCAACGCGGCGGGCAGCCTTATCCGTTTTTTCTCGCCCATGGCCTGGCGCAACCGGTGGAGCAATTCGAGGCCCTGCTCGGCTCTCCCGCTGACTGGCAAGTGGAATGGAAGTGGGACGGCATCCGCGCACAGTTGGTCAAGCGCGAAGGCCGACTGTGGATCTGGTCCCGGGGCGAAGAACTGGTCACCGACCGTTTTCCGGAACTTCATGACCTGGAAAACAGCCTGCCGGATGGCACGGTGATCGACGGCGAAATCGTGGTGTGGAAGGGCTCGGTGCAACCCTTCGCCCTGCTGCAACAGCGCATCGGCCGCAAAACCCTGAGCAAGAAAATCCTCGAAGACGCCCCCGTCGCGGTACTGGCGTATGACCTGCTGGAACACCGGGGCGAGGACTGGCGCAACCACACCCAGGCCGAGCGTCGGGCACAACTGGAACAGGTGATCAGCGACTGCGACCAGCCCACGTTGCGGGCGTCGCCTTTGCTGACCGGCAACAGCTGGCAGGCCTTGGCGGAACAACGTGAAGCCTCCCGCAGCCTGGGCGTGGAAGGCATGATGCTCAAGGCCCGGGATGGCCTCTACGGCGTGGGCCGCACCAAGGACATGGGCGTGTGGTGGAAGTGGAAAGTCGACCCGTTCAGTGTCGATGCCGTGCTGATCTATGCCCAGCGCGGCCATGGCCGGCGCGCCAGCCTGTACAGCGACTACACCTTCGCCGTATGGGACGGCCCACCCGGCAGCCAACGCACGCTGGTGCCATTCGCCAAGGCGTATTCGGGGCTGACCGATGAAGAAATGCGCAAGGTCGACGCCATCGTGCGCAAGACCACCGTGGAGAAATTCGGCCCGGTCAGCAGCGTCACGCCGAGCATGGTGTTTGAACTGGGTTTTGAAGGGATTGCCCTGTCCAAACGGCACAAAAGTGGAATTGCCGTGCGTTTTCCGAGGATGTTGCGCTGGCGCCAGGATAAATCCGTCGAGGAGGCCGACAACCTGGCGACCCTGCAGGATTTACTGGCCTGACACGTCCCTCACGAACACCACAGATCAATGTGGGAGCGGGCTTGCTCGCGAATGCGGTGTGTCAGTCAATACATCTGGTGACTGATCCACCGAATTCGCGAGCAAGCCCGCTCCCACATTTGAAAACTTCAAACGCCCCAAAATAATGCATAGATTTATCAATGCCCATTTTCGGGCATTTCCTACTGGCACAACTCCTTAATCTCACCTTTTAAAACGACCATTCGGAACTATGGTGCAGAAATTGCTACTTGAGTCCGGTCTGACACCGTTCAGTAACAGTCCTAACCGCGCCACAAGCGCTTATCTTGGTTTCCAGGGATTACATAATGAAAAAAGCATTGCTGACCCTTTCTGCACTGGCTCTGTGCATGGCCGCCGGTTCCGCGCTGGCCAAGGAATACAAGGAATTGCGTTTTGGTGTCGATCCGTCCTACGCGCCGTTTGAGTCAAAAGCCGCTGATGGCAGCCTGGTGGGCTTCGATATCGACCTGGGCAATGCCATCTGTGCCGAGCTGAAGGTCAAGTGCAAGTGGGTCGAAAGTGATTTCGACGGCATGATTCCAGGCCTCAACGCCAACAAGTTTGATGGCGTGATTTCCTCGATGACCGTGACCGAAGCCCGTGAAAAGGCGATCGACTTCTCCAACGAGCTGTTCTCCGGCCCGACTTCCCTGGTGTTCAAAAAGGGCGCGAACTACTCCACGCCTGAGTCGCTCAAGGGCAAAAGTGTTGGCTACGAGCAAGGCACCATCCAGGAAGCCTACGCCAAGGCCGTACTGGACAAGGCCGGTGTGACCACCAAGGCCTACGCCAACCAGGACCAGGTGTACGCCGACCTGACTTCCGGCCGCCTGGACGCTTCCGTACAAGACATGCTGCAAGCCGAACTGGGCTTTTTGAAGTCGCCAGCCGGTGCTGACTACGAAGTCAGCAAGGCCATCGACGATCCACTGCTGCCGTCCAAAACTGCGGTCGGTATCAAAAAAGGTAACAAAGACCTCAAGGCCTTGTTGGATAAAGGTATCAAAGCGTTACACGATGATGGCACCTACGCCACCATCCAGAAGAAACACTTTGGCGATCTGAACCTGTACAGCGGCAAATAATGCCTGGGGCGCCCTTCCTCTGGAGGGGCGCTTTTTTATCGCCATAGGTCCTGATTTATGTTCGAAGATCTTTTGCAAACCCTGGGGCTCAGTGCCTTTAGCTTGAAGGGTTTCGGCCCGCTGTTGCTGCAAGGCACCTGGATGACCGTCAAGTTGTCAGTGTTTTCCCTGGCCGTCAGCGTGTTGCTGGGCTTGCTCGGCGCCACTGCCAAACTCTCCAGCCTGCCGTTCCTGCGGATTCCCGCACAGATCTACACCACCTTGATTCGCGGCGTGCCCGACCTGGTGCTGATGCTGCTGATTTTTTACAGCCTGCAAATCTGGCTGACCGGCTTTACCGACTTTATGGAATGGGACTACATCGAGATCGACCCATTCAGCGCCGGGGTGATCACCCTGGGCTTTATCTACGGTGCGTATTTCACCGAGACCTTCCGCGGTGCGATCCTCGCCGTGCCCCGTGGCCAGCTGGAAGCCGCCACGGCCTACGGACTCACGCGTGGCCAGCGGTTTCGCTTCGTGACCTTCCCGCAGATGATGCGCTTCGCCCTGCCGGGCATTAACAACAACTGGTGCGTGATGCTCAAGGCCACGGCCCTGGTGTCTATCATCGGTTTGGCCGACCTGGTCAAGGCCGCACAGGATGCCGGCAAGAGCACCTATCAGCTGTTCTATTTCCTGGTGATCGCCGCGTTTATCTACCTGTTGATCACCAGCGCGTCCAACTTCGTCCTGCGCCGCCTTGAACGGCGCTACTCCGCAGGCTCCCGGGAGGCAGTGCGATGATCGAACTTATTCAACAATACTGGCGCCCCTTCCTTTATAGCGACGGCCAGCACATCACCGGCCTGGCCATGACCATGTGGCTGCTCAGCGCCTCGATCTTCATCGGCTTCCTGGTATCGATCCCGCTGTCCATTGCGCGGGTGTCGCGCAATCGCTGGGTACGCTGGCCCGTGCAGTTCTACACCTACCTGTTTCGCGGCACGCCGCTGTATATCCAGCTGCTGATTTGCTACACCGGGATCTACAGCATCGCGGCGGTTCGTGCGCAGCCGGTACTGGATGCGTTCTTTCGCGATGCGATGAACTGCACCATCCTCGCCTTCGCCCTCAACACCTGCGCCTACACCACGGAGATTTTTGCCGGGGCAATCCGCAGCATGGCCCACGGCGAAGTCGAAGCGGCGAAAGCCTACGGCCTCAGCGGCTGGAAGCTGTATGCCTACGTGATCATGCCGTCGGCCCTGCGCCGTTCGCTGCCGTACTACAGTAATGAAGTGATCCTGATGCTGCACTCGACGACGGTGGCCTTCACCGCGACGATCCCGGATATCCTGAAAGTCGCCCGGGACGCCAACTCGGCCACCTACATGACCTTTCAATCATTCGGTATCGCTGCGCTGATCTACCTGACCGTGACCTTTGCCCTGGTCGGTCTGTTTCGTCTGGCGGAGCGTCGCTGGCTGGCCTTTCTCGGCCCCAGCCACTAAGGAGCCTTCATGCGTCATCAGATTCATCCACTATTGGCGCCGGTGCCGGGCACGGCGCGGCAGATCCACAGTTTCCACTTCGGGCCGGAACAGGCCGAAGGCAAGGTCTACATCCAGTCGTCGCTGCACGCCGATGAATTGCCGGGCATGCTGGTGGCCTGGCACTTGAAGGCGCGCCTGGCGGAGCTGGCCGCCGCCGGCCGCCTGCGCAGCGAGATCGTACTGGTGCCCATCGCCAACCCCACCGGCCTGGAACAGGTGTTGATGGACATCCCCCTGGGCCGCTACGAGCTGGAAAGCGGGCAGAACTTCAACCGTCTGTTTGTCGACCTGAGTGACGACGTCGGCAATCAAGTCGAAGAGCTGCTGGGGGATGATCCACAGCACAACGTCGAACTGATTCGCGACGCACTCACCATGGCGCTTGCGGCGCAGACACCCGCCACGCAGCTGGAATCCCAGCGCTTGGTGCTGCAACGCCTGGCGTGCGATGCCGACATGGTGCTGGACCTGCACTGCGACTTCGAAGCCGTGGCGCACCTGTACACCACCCCCGAAGCGTGGCCCCGGGTAGAGCCGTTGGCGCGCTATATCGGTTCGGAGGCCAGCCTGTTGGCTACCGATTCCGGTGGGCAGTCGTTCGATGAATGCTTCACCCTGGTCTGGTGGCAATTGCAGCAACGGTTTGGCGAGCGCTTCCCGATCCCGATGGGCAGCTTTTCCGTGACCGTCGAACTGCGCGGCCAGGGCGACGTCAACCACGGCCTGGCCAGCCTCGACTGCCAGGCGATCATCGATTACCTGATTCACTTCGGCGCGATCGGCGGCGACCCTACACCGTTGCCGGACTTGCCCTACCCCGCCACACCGCTGGCGGGCGTCGAACCGGTGGCCACACCGGTGGGTGGCTTGCTGGTATTCAGTGTGCTGCCCGGCGAATACCTGGAAGCAGGGCAACTGATCGCCGAAATCATCGACCCCATTTCTGACCGCGTAACGCCGGTGCATTGCCGCAATGCCGGGCTGCTTTACGCTCGTTCGCTGCGACGCATGGCCACTGCCGGGATGGTCGTTGCCCATGTCGCCGGCACTGAAGCCTATCGCAGCGGCTATCTACTTTCGCCTTGAGGATGCACGCCCCATGTACAAATTGACCGTTGAAGGCCTGCATAAAAGCTATGGCGACAATGAGGTGCTCAAAGGTGTCTCGCTCAAGGCCAAGACCGGTGATGTGATCAGTTTGATCGGCGCCAGTGGCTCGGGAAAAAGCACCTTTTTGCGCTGCATCAACTTTCTTGAACAGCCGAATGACGGCGCCATGACCCTGGATGGGCAGCAGATTCGGATGGTCAGCGACCGCCATGGGATGCGCGTGGCGGATGATGCGGAGTTGCAGCGCCTGCGTACGCGGTTGGCGATGGTGTTTCAGCATTTCAACCTGTGGAGCCATATGAGTGTGCTGGAGAACATCACCATGGCGCCGCGCCGGGTGCTGGGTTGCAGCAAGAAAGACGCCGAGGACCGGGCTCGCCGGTATCTGGACAAGGTTGGGTTGCCGGCGCGGGTGGCGGATCAGTATCCGGCGTTTTTGTCGGGGGGCCAGCAACAGCGGGTGGCGATTGCCCGGGCGTTGGCGATGGAGCCGGAGGTGATGCTGTTTGACGAGCCGACTTCGGCGCTGGATCCGGAGTTGGTGGGTGAGGTGTTGAAGGTGATCCAGGGGTTGGCTGAGGAAGGCCGGACGATGATCATGGTGACCCATGAGATGAGCTTTGCCCGCAAGGTGTCGAGCCAGGTGCTGTTTTTGCACAAGGGATTGGTGGAGGAACAGGGTGCGCCGGAGGATGTGCTGGGTAATCCGAAGAGCGAACGGTTGCAGCAGTTTTTGAGTGGGAATTTGAAGTAGCCGGTCGGGGTGGGGTGTATATCCGTTATTTAGGTAACGGCCGCCTATGGTTCCGCTCTTACAGCGGCTCACTTTTGAAGAGCGCA
>NZ_JAAAFU010000057.1:0-79635 GCF_019352905.1 Pseudomonas sp. Xaverov 83
GCGTTTTGCTTACTTTTGCGCTTTTCAAAAGTGAGCCGCTGTAAGAGCGGAACCATAAGCGGCCGTTACCGCAGCAACGGATATGCACACCAACCAATCCAATGTGATCGGCTATAGTGCCCGACGACTCTGGAAAGGGAGACCCTTCGTGCGAATTGCGCTTTTACTGTCAGCCTGGCTCATCTGCCTGGGCGCCCAAGCCGCCCCTGTGGACGTCGCGACCCTGGACCGCGGCACCTGGCCCGAACGCCTCAGCAATCCCGCCCTGTTCGACGTCGCCTCACGCGCAGAAATCCTGATGTTCGCCCACACCCTGCTGGCCAGCGAAGCCCTCGACGAGCCCGCCCTCAAGCAGCGCCTGGGCCTGAAGATCATCAACCTGGCCTCCATCGACGACCTGCGCCGCCAACTGTGGCAACGGCTATTGGAAAACTACACCTTCGCCCAACAAAGCTGCGAACAGGACGCTTCCTTCTGCTACCTGGTGGAAAACATGGACGACCTGCGCGAACAAGCCGCCAAATTCGAAGTGAGCGACAACTCCTTCTATATAGGCTGGGCCGGCCCCAGCCGTGCATTCCACGAACGCTACCTGGATGAACAGTTGCGCAAGGCCGCCCTGTTCCCCCAGATCAGCAGCGAAATCGCCCGCTTCGGCGACCACGAACGCAATGGCGACGAGCTCAACGACCGGATGTTCCTGCTGACCTTTGACAGCGGCCCGTCCCCGGTCAGCGGCAATACCGACTGGCTCACCGACTACCTGCGCAAACAGAAAATGCACAGCCTCTTCTTCGTGCTGGGCAACAGCCTGCAAACTCGCGTCGAGAAAAGCTCGGCCGCCGACGTGCAGGCGCTGTACCAAGGCCAGTGCGTTGGTACCCAGGGCTGGCAATACCGCTCCCATAGCCACTGGGTCGACTGGCAGTCGTCCATCACCCGCAGCGCCTCTTTGGCCCAGAACCTGATGCCGGAAAACTACCTGCCGCTGTTCCGGCCACCCTACGGTCAGCGCCGGTCCGACAGCCAGGGCTTCTTCCAGTCACAGGGGCTGCAAGTGGCCTTGTGGGACATCGACTCGGAAGACGAACCCGGCAAGCTCAAGGCCGATGAATCGGCCAACCGGGTGCTCACGCTGATGCTGTTGTGGCGGCGCGGAGTGATCGTATTCCACGACACCCAGGACAAGGCGCGCATCGCATTACCCTGGCTTTTACACGCCACGGCAGAAAGTGGACTCGGCTGGCAGGATTGCCGCGAAGCGTTTCGCTGAAAAAGCACAAAGAGCCCGGCCCTGTTGGGGCTGAGGTTTTTTAGGGGAGAATTTGGGAGATATTTCGATACAGGCGGACTTCCGACTTTAACGGTGCAATGCCGGCTCGCCTAGTGCTATTCGTCATCCTGAAAAATAAACTTCAAAAAAGCGTCAAAGTGCTTTTTCCTGTCATGTGTTTTGCGGTATTACGAAGACAGACAGCCGAAACCTGCAACACAGGTGGCGTCTTCCAAGACACCTCTTGTGTGCACCGCACTTGACGCCCCTCAAGTGCGTTCGACGGTCGAATCGAGGCGCAGCACTGTCGTGGTATTGCGTCGACTGGCTCCCACAAAGGTGACCGAGTATGGATGATCATGGACGTAACCCTTCTTCCGACCAGCCAATCCTTTATGTGCTTGATACCAACGTACTGATTCACGATCCAAACGCACTGCTTAACTTCGAAGAACACCACGTCGCCATCCCGATGATCGTGCTTGAGGAGCTCGACAAACTCAAAAGCGGGCACCACAGCGTTGCCGCCGAATGCCGCCAGGCCATCCGCCTGATCGACAAGACCCTCGGCGAAGCCTCCCCCGACGATGTCGAGGTGGGCGTACCGATCCAGCGTGGCAAAAGCGGGCCCAAGGGCTTGCTGTCGATTCTGATGAGCAAGCGCAGCGAGCCCAACAGCCTGCTGCCGGAAAATCTGAACGACAACAAAATCATCAACCAATTGATCGACCTGCACGCACGCGACAAGGACCTGCGCCTGGTGCTAGTGACCAAAGACATCAATATGCGCCTCAAGGCACGAGCGTGTGGGATCGCTGCCGAGGACTACAGTACCGACCAACTGGTCGATGACGTGTCGATGCTGTCCCGTGGTTATCACACCATGACCGGCTCGTTCTGGGACCGCGTCAGCAAGGTCGAAACCCGTCAGGACCATGGCCGCACCTGGCACCAGGTACAGCTGATCGACAACCTGCCGGCTGTGCACATCAACGAATTCATCATCGACGAACAGGGCTTTGTGGGCTGGATCAAAGAGATTCAGGTCGACAAGCTGCTGATCCTCGACCTGCATCAGGAACCCCTGTTGCACCAGGAAGCCTGGGGCCTGAAACCGCGTGATATCTACCAGAGCCTGGCGCTGTATGCCTTGCTTGATCCGGACATCCACCTGGTCAACCTGACCGGCGCCGCAGGTTCGGGGAAAACCATCCTCGCCCTGGCTGCCGCCATCGAACAGACCATGGTGACCAAGCGTTATCGCCGCATCATTGCCACCCGCAGCGTGCAAGGCCTGGACCAGGAAATCGGTTTCCTGCCCGGCACCGAAGCGGAAAAAATGGAGCCGTGGCTGGGGGCGATCACCGACAACCTCGAAGCCTTGCACATGGATGACGAAAACACCCATGGCAGCGTCGACTACATCCTCAGCAAAGTGCCGTTGCAGTTCAAATCCCTCAACTACATTCGAGGTCGCAGCTTCCAGCAAAGCCTGATTTTGATCGATGAATGCCAGAACCTTACGCCGCACCAGATGAAAACCATCATCACCCGTGCCGGCGCCGGTTCCAAAGTGGTGTGCCTGGGTAACCTGGCACAGATCGACACCCCTTACCTGTCCGCGACCAGCTCCGGGCTGACCTACTTGACGGAACGCTTCAAGGACTTCCCGAACGGCGTGCATATCGCCCTGCAAGGTGTCCCTCGCTCGATTCTGGCTGAATACGCAGAGTCGCATCTGTAAACACAAATGTCTTAACTAGTGGCTAAATGCCACGAATCACCCCGGATTTCTCACGAAGTCCGGGGTTTTTGCTGTGCATGAAATTTGTTTTCCTTGACCTGCCTTTAGGTGCTTGTGGCGATTGTAATTATTTTGTTACATTTTTTGGCCGGCACAAAAAACAGAATAAAAACGACGCTCGGCTCCGTCGGACAACCGCCTCATCAATTCGACGACGCATTGGAGACCCTCTTACTGGTTTCAGCGTGACCCTGCCTATTACAAAAAGCCCGATACATCGCTCATTGACGACGCACTTATCTAAAGGGAAAGGAACATGGACGTAGCAGGTAATGGCTCTACTTTGCCTCAGCGCAAAGGCACGGCAGGTTTCAAATCGATACCCCTCACACCCATCGCACTCGGATTGGCGCTATGGCTGGGCCAGGGTCCCATGGCCCGGGCGGATGACAGCAACCCTTACACGGCTCAGGTGCTGGAGTCGGCCTTCAGGAACGCGGTTGCTTCGTTTGGCCCCAACACCGATGTCTACAAGAACCTGCGGTTTGCCTACGCGGACATCGTTGACCTCGCGGCCAAGGACTTTGCCGCGCAGTCCGACAAGTTCGATTCGGCCCTCAAGCAATACTACGAACTGCAGCCGGAAAACCTGACGATTGGTGCGATGCTCGGCGACACCAAACGGCCGCTGGACTATGCCTCGCGCCTGGACTATTACCGCAGCCGGTTGTTCAGCAACAGCGGCCGTTACACCACCGATATCCTGGATTTTTCCAAGGCCATCATCGCCCATCTGCCCGCCGCCAAGCCCTATGTCTATGTAGAACCGGGCGTCAGCAGCAACCTCAACGGGCAACTGAATGCCGGTCAATCCTGGGCGGGCGCTACACGTGACTGGAGCGCCAATGCGCAAACATGGAAGACCCCGGAAGCCCAGGTCAACTCCGGCCTGGACCGCACCAATGCGTATTACGCCTATGCCTTGGGCATGACCGGCAAGGGCGTGAATGTCGGTGTGCTGGACTCGGGCATCCTCACCGAGCATTTCGAGTTCCAGGGCAAGAACGCCCAGGGCCAGGATCGGGTGCAGGCGGTGACGTCCACCGGTGAGTACTACGCCACCCATCCGCGCTATCTCCACGACACCCCGGATGGCGAGTTTCAAAAGGGCGAGCACTTCAGTATTTCCGGCGAGTACGACCCGACCATCAACGACGGTCATGGCACGGAAATGTCCGGTGTATTGGGCGCCAGTCGCAACGGCACGGGCATGCATGGCATTGCCTTTGACGCGAACATCTTTGTGGCCAATACCGGCGGCACCGATGACAACCGTTTCCAGGGTTCCAATGACCTCGACTACAACGCCTTCATGGCCAGCTACAACGCCCTGGCTGCAAAGAATGTGTCGATCGTCAACCAGAGCTGGGGACAAAACTCTCGCAACGACGTAGAGAACCACTTCGGCAATGTCGGCGACAGTGCGGCGGACAACTTGCGCGACATGACCGCCGCTTATCGCCCGTTTTGGGACAAGGCCCACGCCGGGCAGAAAACCTGGATGGACGCGATGGCCGACGCAGCGCGGCAAAACACGTTTATTCAGATCATCTCGGCAGGTAACGACAGCCACGGGGCCAACCCGGACACCAACGCCAACCTGCCGTTTTTCAAGCCCGACATCGAAGCCAAATTCCTTTCGATCACCGGTTACGACGAGACCAGCGCCCAGGTGTACAACCGCTGCGGCACCTCGAAGTGGTGGTGCGTGATGGGCGTTTCGGGGATTCCATCCACTGGGCCCGAAGGTGAAATTATCCCCAATGCCAACGGCACATCCGCCGCCGCGCCGAGCGTTTCCGGTGCCCTGGCCCTGGTGATCCAACGCTTCCCCTACATGACCGCCAGCCAGGCCCGCGATGTGTTGCTCACCACCTCCAGCTTGCAGGCGCCGGACGGTCCGGACACGCCAGTGGGGGACCAGACCGGTGGCCGCACCTACGACAACCTGCAACCGGTGCACGATGCTGCGCCGGGTACGCCGCAAGTGCCCGGCGTGGTCAGCGGCTGGGGTTTGCCCAACCTGCAAAAAGCCATGCAGGGGCCGGGGCAGTTCCTCGGCTCGGTGGCGGTGGCATTGCCCACCGGTACTCGGGATATCTGGGCTAACCCGATTTCCGACGAGGCAATCCGCGCCCGTCGCTTGGAAGATTCCACCGAACAGGCGACCTGGACCGCCACCAGACAGCAAAAAGGCTGGCTCAACGGCTTGCCCGCTAATGCGTCGGCGGACGATCAGTTTCAATACGAAATCGGCAGCGCGCGGGAGCAGGCGACATTGGCACGTGGCAAGGATCTGCTCACCGGCAGCACCTACGTCGGCAGCCTGGCCAAGTCCGGAGACGGTGAACTGGTGCTGGAAGGCCAGAACACCTATTCGGGCAGCACCTGGGTACGCGGCGGCAAGCTGTCGGTGGACGGCGCGTTGACCTCGGCTGTGACGGTGGATGGCAGCGCGGTGGGCACGGTGAACGCAGATAACGGTGTGACCACCACCCAGGGCGGCACGCTGGCCGGCAACGGCACGGTGGGCGCTTTGATCGTCAACAACGGTGGCCGCGTGGCGCCGGGGCATTCGATCGGCACGCTGCACACGGGCGACGTGACCTTCAACTCGGGCTCGGTGTACGCCGTAGAAGTGGGCCCGAACGGGCGAAGCGATCAGATTCAGAGCAGCGGCGCCGCTACCCTCAATGGCGGTGTGGTCACCGTTTCTCTGGAGAACAGCCCCAATCTGCTGTCCGCCACCGAAGCCCGCAGCTTGCTGGGCCAGCAGTACAGCATCCTCAGCGCCAGCCAAGGCATCAATGGCCAGTTTGCGGCGATCTCGCCCAATTACCTGTTTATCGGCACCCAGCTGAATTATCAGCCGAACCTGCTGAGCCTTGCGGTGGAGCGCAACCAGACGACCTTTGCCAGCGTCGCGCAAACCCGCAACGAACGCGCCGTGGCCACGGCAGTGGAGACCTTGGGCAACGGCAGCCCCGTGTATGAAAGCCTGCTGGCGTCAGACTCGGCGGCCCAGGCGCGGGACGCGTTCAAGCAACTCTCGGGGCAACTGCACTCGGATGTGGCGGCGGCGCAAATGGCCGACAGTCGTTACATTCGCGAAGCCGTCAACGGCCGTCTGCAACAGGCTCAGGCACTGGATTCCAGTGCACAGATCCAGGCCAGCGACAACGGCGGCTGGGTGCAACTGCTGGGCGGTCGCGATAACGTCAGCGGTGACAACAATGCCAGTGGCTACTCCTCGTCCACCAGCGGTGTACTGCTCGGTCTGGACACCGAGGTCGGCGACGGCTGGCGTTTGGGCGCAGCGACCGGCTACACCCAGAGTCACCTCAATGGCGACGCCTCGGCATCGGCAGACAGCGATAACTATCACCTGTCGGTCTACGGCGGTAAACGCTTCGAGGCCGTCGCTCTGCGCTTGGGCGGCGCCACCACCTGGCACCGTATAGACAGCTCGCGGCGAGTGGCTTACGCCAACCAGTCGGACTACGACAAGGCCGACTACAGTGCTCGCACCGATCAGGTGTTCGGCGAAATCGGCTACACCCAATGGGCGTTTGTCGAGCCCTTTGCCAACCTGACTTACCTGAACTACCAAAGCAATTCGTTCAAAGAGAAAGGCGGCGCCGCGGCCTTGCATGCCAGCAAGCAAAGCCAGGACGCCACGCTCTCGACATTGGGGCTGCGTGCGCATACCCAATTGCCGGTCAGCTCGACCTCGGCCGTGACGTTGCGTGGTGAACTGGGCTGGGAGCATCAGTTGGGCGATACCGACCGTGAGGCCTCGCTCAAGTTTGCCGGCAGCGACACTGCGTTTGCCGTCAACAGCGTGCCGGTGGCCCGTGATGGGGCCGTCATCAAGGCCAGTGCAGAGATGGCCTTGACCAAGGACACGCTGGTGTCCTTGAGCTACAGCGGTCTGCTGTCCAACCGGGGCAATAACAACGGGATCAATGCCGGATTTACCTTCCGCTTCTGACTCCGCGTCGTTGCCTGTGAGGGGGCGCACTGAGGGATCAGTGCGCCCCTTTATTCATGGGATAAACAGCCCTGCGCAAAATTGACTCACAGGTTTACAATTGCCGCTCCTGATCAGGAGTATCCCTGTGCTGACTCATCTCGATTCCCAAGGTCGCGCCCACATGGTCGACGTCACTGAAAAAGCCGTGACGTTCCGTGAAGCCGTGGCCGAAGCGCGGGTGCGTATGCTGCCCGAGACCTTGAAAATGATTGTCGACGGCGCCCACCCCAAGGGCGACGTGTTCGCCGTGGCCCGCATCGCCGGGATCCAGGCCGCGAAAAAAACCAGTGACCTGATTCCCTTGTGCCACCCGCTGATGCTCACCGGGGTCAAGGTTGAACTCAGCGCCGATGGCCTGGACGCGGTGCACATCATCGCCCGCTGCAAACTCTCCGGCCAGACCGGCGTGGAGATGGAAGCGTTGACCGCGGCCAGCGTCGCCGCCCTGACGATCTACGACATGTGCAAGGCCGTGGACCGCGGCATGACCATCGAAACCATTCGGCTGCTGGAAAAACTCGGCGGCAAGAGCGGGCATTTCAAGGCGGACCAGGCATGAGCATCAACGTACTGTTTTTTGCGCGCTACAGCGAAGCGATTGGCCTGGACTCCCTGGAGATGGAAGGCGACTTCGCAACGGTGGACGCTGTACGCCAGGCATTGGCCGGTGACCCAGAATTCGCGGTGCTCAACGAGACTCGCCTGATGTGCGCTCGTAACCAGGAACTGTGCGACCTTGATGAGCCGCTGCAGGCTGGCGACGAAGTGGCATTCTTCCCGCCAGTGACCGGAGGCTGACCATGGCGATTCGGGTGCAGGCCGAGGCGTTTGATCCCGGTGCCGAGGTCAATGCGATGCATGCGGCCAATGCGGGCGTGGGGGCGGTGGTGAGTTTTGTCGGCTATGTGCGCGACTTCAATGATGGCCTGGATGTGGCGGGGATGTTCCTCGAACACTACCCTGGCATGACTGAAAAAGCCCTCGGCAAAATTGCCGTAGAGGCGGAGCAACGCTGGCCACTGCTCAAGCTGGAAGTGCTGCATCGCATCGGCGCCCTGGAGCCGGGTGAACCGATCGTGTTCGTGGCGGCGGCCAGTGCCCATCGTCAGGCGGCGTTCGATGCCTGCGCGTTCGTGATGGACTACCTGAAGACGCGGGCGCCGTTCTGGAAGAAGGAGAACACCAGTGAAGGGCCGCGCTGGGTGGAAGGGCGCGACAGCGATCACACTGCCGCTGATCGCTGGAAATAACGACACGTGTGGTGAGGGAGCTTGCTGTGGCGAGGGAGCAAGCTCCCTCGCCACAGGGGTTAGGTCGAGGCTTGCAGCCGGTGGGGCGACAGCATCGCTTCGCTCAACCCGAACGCCGCCAATTCATCCGGCAACGGCTTCCCGCGCACCAGCGCCGCACTGGCTTGGCCCATCGCCGGAGACGTCTGGATCCCGTAGCCGCCCTGAGCCGCAATCCAGAACAGGCCCTCCACTTGTGGATCGAACCCGCAGACCAGATCACCATCGCTGACGAAACTGCGCAACCCGGCCCAGGTCCGCGCAGGCCGGCGGATGCTCAGGGTGGTGGCTTCTTCGATGTGATAGATGCCCGTGGCAATGTCCAGCTCTTCCGGTTGCACATCGTGGGGCTCTACCGGGTCGGCATTGGCCGGTGAGCCGAGGAACATGCCGGCGTCGGGTTTCATATAGAACGAGCCGTCGAGGGCGGCCAGCTCCGGCCATGCATGGATGTTCAGCTCGGCAGGCGGGGCGAAGACGAACGCGCTGCGGCGTTTGGGTTGCAGGCCGATTTTCTGTGCACCGGCCAACTCGCCGATGTGATCGGCCCAGGCGCCGGCGGCGTTGATGATTACCGGGGTGCTGAAGTGCTGTTGCGCGGTGCGCACCTGCCACAGTCCCTGAGCGTCACGGGTCAGTTTCTGCACATCGTTGTCGGTATGGATTTCACCGCCATTGCGCCGAATGCCACGCAAGTAGCCCTGATAGAGCGCATCGGTATCGATGTCGCAGACTGTCGGGTCGTAGATCCCGCCATGGACTTTTTCCCGGCGCAGGATCGGCATCATGGCCATCGACTCCTCGACGTCGAGCAGTCGCGTTTCCGACACCAGGGCTTTGGCGCTCAGGTAGTGGCGCTGCAGCTCATCGGGATCGCCGATCAAGTCCACCAGCAATTCACCGCGAGGGGTGAGCAGCGGGTGTTCGGCAAAGCCTGCTGGCGGGTTATCGAAGAAGGCGCGGCTGCCCAGCGTCAGTGCGCGAACCTGGGGCGTGCCATAGGCGGCGATGTACAGGGCGGCGGAGCGGCCGGTGGAGTGGTAACCCGGCATCGACTCGCGTTCCAGCACGATGACGCGGGCATGGTGTGACAGCCAGTAGCCGGCGGATGCGCCAGCGATGCCACCGCCGATGATGAGGTAGTCGGCCTGGTTCATGTGTTCCTCCTGGAATTTGAAAGCGCTGAAACCAAATGTGGGAGCGGGCTTGCGTGGGAGCCGGGCTTGCCCGCGATGCAGGCACCTCGGTATGTCAGTTACACCGAGGTGATGCTATCGCAGGCAAGCCAGCTCCCAAACAGGCTCGCTCCCACATTTTTTAGCGCATTCCGGCTTAAGGGCGTTTGCGCTCTACAGGGCGCAACAAATGCGTCGGCGGCGTTTCGCAGCTGATCTTGCGGCCCAGCAAGGTTTCGATCGACGGCAACTGATACGAATCGTCTTCACCGGCAAAACTGATGGACACGCCCGCAGCGCCCGCACGGCCGGTACGGCCAATCCGGTGCACGTAGTCGTCCGGCACTTCCGGCAGGGTGAAGTTGATCACGTGGCTGATGCCGTCGATGTGAATCCCGCGCCCGGCCACGTCGGTGGCCACCAGCACGCGAATCTTGCCTTCGCGGAAACCTTCCAGGGTCTTGATGCGCTTGTGCTGCGGCACGTCGCCGGACAGTTGCGCGGCATTCACGCCATCACGTACCAGGCGTTCTTCGATGCGGCGCACTTCGTCCTTGCGGTTGGCAAACACCATGACCCGCTCCCAACCGTTGTCGTTGACCAGGTTGTAGAGCAGCTTGTATTTGTCGGCACCGGCCACGGCATAGATGTGCTGTTCGACGTTCTCGCTGGCAACGTTGAGCGCCTCGATCTCGACGATGGACGGGTCGGTGGTCCATTGCTTGGCGAGGTTCATCACGTCTTCGGTGAAGGTCGCGGAGAACAGCAGGGTCTGGCGTTCGTTTTTCGGCGGGGTCTGGCGAATGATCTGACGCACTTGTGGGATGAAACCCATGTCGAGCATGCGGTCGGCTTCGTCCAGCACCATCACTTCGACCATGTCCAGGTGCACGTCGCCCCGCTGGTTGAAGTCCAGCAAGCGGCCCGGTGTGGCCACCAGGATGTCGCAGTGGCGCGCTTCCAGGTGCTTGAGCTGCTTGTCGAAGTCCATGCCACCGACAAACGTCATCACGTTGAGGCCGGTGTATTTGGTCAGGTCGGCGGCGTCCTTGGCGATCTGTACCACCAGCTCCCGGGTCGGGGCGATGATCAGTGCGCGCGGCTCACCCATATAGCGCTCTTTCGGCGGCGGGGTTTGCAGCAACTGGGTGATGATCGAGATCAGGAAGGCGGCGGTCTTGCCGGTACCGGTCTGGGCGCGACCGATGGCGTCTTTGCCGGCGAGGGTGAAGCCCAGCACTTGCGCCTGGATCGGCGTGCAATACGGGAAACCCAGGTCCTGGATGGCGTGCATCAGTTCCGGGGCGAGCTTGAAATCATGAAAGCGGGTTTTGCCTTCCTGGGGTTCGACAGCGAAGTCTTCCAGTTTCCAGGGAATAACCACAGGTTTGGGCGCGCGTTCACGGCGCGGCTTTTCCTGGCGTGGCTCCTGGCGTGGTTGGTCGGCGGCTGGTTCTTCAGCGACGTTAACCGTGGCGGGTGTGGTCACCGGCTCTTTTTTTGGCGAGGCTACAGGTGCGGTCCGGCCAGGCTGCTGGCCGTCATTGCGGCTGCCTTGAACATGGGCGGGGGCACTGGAACCTGGCGCGAGCTGCTCAGCCTCGCTTTTACCGAACATCTTCTTGAGTGCTTTGAGCACGGTCATCTCATCAATTGGTTAAGGAATGTACGCCGGCCAGTGTAATGCAAGAATCGGGCGCGGCGTAGTGCGTTGGTCATGCGGCTACACAATGGGTGGTTTTCAGCCCAGACGGGCGGCCAACCAATCACCGATATCCTGTATCTCCTGGGGTAACACTTCGTGGCCCATTGGGTATTCCTGCCATGTGGCGGTGACACCGCGCGACTTCAAATGCTCATAGGCGCTGCGACCCATGGCGTTCTGCACCACGTCATCGTATTGGCCGTGCAGGCACAGCACCGGAATCCGTTGCTGGCTGGCCGACAATTCAAGTTCGTCGCCAAAGGTGGGAGCGTAGGTGGAGAGGGCAATTACGCCACCCAATGCGCCCTGCCATTTCAGGAAGGCGGTGTGGAACACCACGGCGCCACCCTGGGAAAAACCGGCGAGGAAAATCCGCGAGGCGTCTATCCCGCTGCTTTTTTGTTCCTTGATCAGGTCAGTGACCATTTTTGCCGAGGCTTCCAGTTCCTCAACGCTGATCGAGCGTGCCGGGCTCATGGCCTTGATGTCGTACCAGCTCGGCATCTCGTAGCCGCCATTGATGGTCACCGGACGTGTCGGCGCCTGGGGCAGGACAAAGCGCGTCGACAGGAGTTTTTCCTGCAGGGCTTCAGCCACCGGCAGGAAGTCGTAGCGATCGGCACCCAGGCCATGCAACCAGATTACGCAGGCGTCTGCGGGCTTGGCGGGCTGAAGAATCAAGGGTTCGGTCATGTCTGCTCCATATGTGTGCGTGCGCTCCGATTGAGTGCGTCGGAACGGTGCGCGACGGGTTGATCTGTTAAGAGAATGTCGCAAGGTTGAATCTTTTGCTCTTGACCATGGGCCGAAACCACTCAGCCACCAGTCTGGTACGGGGCTTGCTATGTGAAACCCGATGTCAAGGCTCACCCCAGGCGGTAACACTATCAGTGACTGACGCCCGGGGGATAGCAACTGGACTTAAAGCAAAAACCTCATGCTGTTTGACCCCAAAAAAAGCCAACACGGGTCGATGTCGCCTCATAAGGGTGCGGTGGGGTTCTAGCTCCGACACAACAAGAGCAAAACTGGAGGTTTGAATGAAGGTATTGAAATCCACCCTGGCTATCGTGACCGCGGCTGCCGTATTGGGTGTCAGTGGTTTCGCCCAGGCTGGCGCCACTCTGGATGCCGTGCAAAAGAAAGGCTTTGTGCAATGTGGCGTGAGCGACGGTCTGCCAGGCTTCTCGGTGCCGGACGCCAGCGGCAAGATCCTCGGGATCGACGCTGACGTATGCCGTGCTGTTGCCGCTGCCGTATTCGGCGACGCAACCAAGGTCAAATTCAGCCAGTTGAATGCCAAGGAGCGTTTCACCGCGCTTCAGTCTGGCGAAGTCGACATCCTGTCGCGTAACACCACCATGACCAGCTCCCGCGATGCCGGCATGGGCCTGAAATTCCCGGGTTTCATCACCTACTACGACGGTGTTGGCTTCCTGGTGAACAACAAGCTGGGCGTTAAAAGTGCCAAGGAACTGGACGGTGCAACCATCTGCATCCAGGCCGGTACCACCACTGAGCTGAACGTTTCCGACTACTTCCGCGCCAACAACCTGAAGTACACCCCGATCACGTTCGACACCTCCGATGAAAGCGCCAAGTCGCTGGAATCCGGTCGTTGCGACGTACTGACCTCCGATAAGTCCCAGCTCTACGCACAGCGCAGCAAGCTGGCTTCGCCGAAAGACTACGTGGTTCTGCCGGAAACCATTTCCAAAGAACCACTGGGCCCTGTCGTGCGTAACGGCGACGACGAGTGGCTGGCCATCGTGCGCTGGGTTGGCTACGCCATGCTCAACGCTGAAGAAGCCGGTATCACCTCCAAAAACGTCGAAGCTGAAGCCAAGTCCACCAAGAACCCGGACGTTGCCCGTCTGCTGGGTGCTGACGGCGAATACGGCAAAGACCTGAAAGTGAAGAAAGACTGGGTCGTACAGATCGTCAAGCAGGTCGGTAACTACGGCGAAGTGTTCGAGAAAAACCTCGGCAAGAGCACTCCTCTGGAAATCGATCGTGGCCTGAACGCACTGTGGACCAACGGTGGCATTCAATACGCACCACCTGTGCGCTGATCGCTGATGGTTCTATCACCCGGTGGGCCAACCGCCGGGTGATGTTCTGTTCCATTATTTCTGGGGCACTTAATGCAAAATCAAATCGGCGCACCAAAACAGAAGCTCAGCTTCAGTGATCCAAAAGTGCGTGCGTGGCTATTCCAGATCATCACGATTGTGGCGGTGGTCTCGTTGGGCTGGTACCTGTTCAACAACACGCAAACCAACCTTCAACACCGGGGCATTACCTCGGGTTTCGACTTTCTTGAGCGCAGTGCCGGCTTCGGCATCGCTCAGCACCTGATCGACTACACCGAATCGGACAGCTATGCCCGGGTCTTTGTGATCGGTCTGCTCAACACTCTGCTGGTGACCGTAATCGGTGTGGTCCTGGCGACCATCCTCGGGTTCATCATCGGTGTGGCGCGCTTGTCGCCCAACTGGATGATCAACAAGCTGGCGACCGTGTATGTGGAGGTATTCCGCAACATTCCGCCGCTGCTGCAAATCCTGTTCTGGTACTTCGCGGTATTCCTGACGATGCCGGGGCCGCGTAACAGCCACAACTTTGGCGACACCTTCTTTGTCAGCAGCCGTGGCCTGAACATGCCCGCCGCGTTGGTGGCGGACGGTTTCTGGCCGTTTGTGATCAGCGTGGTGGTGGCGATCATCGCCATTGTGTTGATGGCCCGTTGGGCCAACAAACGCTTTGAAGCCACCGGGGTTCCGTTCCACAAGTTCTGGGCCGGCCTGGCCCTGTTGGTGGTGATCCCTACGCTGTGCGCACTGGTTTTCGGCGCGCCGCTGCACTGGGAAATGCCCAAGCTGCAAGGCTTCAACTTCGTCGGCGGCTGGGTGCTGATTCCCGAGTTGCTGGCGCTGACCCTGGCCCTGACCGTGTATACCGCGGCGTTTATCGCCGAGATCGTGCGTTCAGGCATCAAGTCCGTCAGCCATGGCCAGACCGAAGCGGCGCGTTCCCTCGGGCTGCGCAACGGTCCGACCCTGCGCAAAGTGATCATCCCGCAAGCCCTGCGCGTGATCATCCCGCCGCTGACCAGCCAATACCTGAACCTGGCGAAAAACTCGTCACTGGCCGCCGGTATCGGTTACCCGGAAATGGTTTCGCTGTTTGCCGGCACGGTGCTCAACCAGACCGGCCAGGCCATCGAGGTTATTGCCATCACCATGAGCGTGTACCTGGCGATCAGCATCAGCATTTCCCTGCTGATGAACTGGTACAACAAGCGCATTGCGCTGATCGAGCGGTGAGGAAACCTGCATGAGTACGCATACTTTCAAACCTGATATGCCGCCACCGAACAAAGTGTTCGGGCCGATGGCATGGATGCGCGCCAACCTGTTTTCCAGCTGGCTCAACACCCTGCTGACATTGTTGGCGTTCTACCTGATCTACCTGGTTGTGCCGCCGATCCTGCACTGGGCGATCCTCGATGCAAACTGGGTGGGTACCACCCGCGCCGACTGCACCAAGGAGGGCGCTTGCTGGGTGTTTATCCAACAGCGCTTCGGGCAGTTCATGTACGGCTACTATCCCGGCGACCTGCGCTGGCGCGTCGACCTGACCGTGTGGCTGGCCATCGTGGGTGTGGCGCCGTTGTTCATCTCGCGCTTCACGCGCAAGGCGGTCTACGGCCTGAGCTTTTTGGTGGTGTACCCGATCGTTGCCTACTTCCTGCTGCACGGCGGGATCTTCGGCATGACCAACGTGGCCACCAGCCAATGGGGCGGCTTGATGCTGACCCTGGTGATCGCCACCGTCGGCATTGCCGGGGCCTTGCCCCTGGGCATCGTGCTGGCGCTGGGTCGGCGTTCGAACATGCCGGCGATTCGTGTGGTCTGCGTGACCTTCATCGAGTTCTGGCGCGGCGTGCCGTTGATCACGGTGCTGTTCATGTCGTCGGTAATGTTGCCGCTGTTCCTGCCGGAAGGCATGGGCATCGACAAATTGCTGCGGGCGTTGATCGGCGTGATCCTGTTCCAGTCGGCCTACGTGGCCGAAGTGGTGCGCGGTGGCTTGCAGGCGATTCCCAAGGGCCAATACGAGGCCGCGGCCGCGATGGGCCTGGGTTACTGGCGCAGCATGGGCCTGGTGATTTTGCCTCAGGCGCTGAAGATGGTGATCCCGGGCATCGTCAATACGTTTATCGCGTTGTTCAAGGACACCAGCCTTGTGATCATCATCGGCCTGTTCGACCTGCTCAACAGCGTCAAGCAAGCCGCCGCCGACCCGAAATGGTTGGGCATGGCCACTGAAGGCTACGTATTCGCAGCCCTGGTGTTCTGGATTTTCTGTTTTGGTATGTCCCGCTATTCCATTCATTTGGAACACAAGCTGGACACAGGCCACAAGCGTTAGGAGTGTTGTGATGAGTGAAGCGATCAAACAGCCTGTGAGCCCTGAAGGCATTATTCAGATGCAGGGCGTCAACAAGTGGTACGGCCAGTTCCACGTGTTGAAAGACATCAACCTGAACGTCAAGCAGGGCGAGCGTATCGTACTGTGCGGCCCGTCGGGTTCCGGCAAGTCCACCACCATCCGCTGCCTCAACCGTCTGGAAGAGCACCAGCAGGGCCGCATCGTGGTCGATGGCGTGGAACTGACCAACGACCTCAAGCAGATCGAAGCGATCCGTCGTGAAGTCGGCATGGTGTTCCAGCACTTCAACTTGTTCCCGCACCTGACCATCCTGCAGAACTGCACGTTGGCACCGATGTGGGTGCGCAAGATGCCCAAGCGCAAGGCTGAAGAAATTGCCATGCACTACCTTGAGCGCGTGCGTATTCCGGAACAGGCCCACAAGTTTCCGGGGCAGTTGTCCGGCGGCCAGCAACAGCGCGTGGCGATTGCCCGTGCGCTGTGCATGAAGCCAAAAATCATGCTGTTCGATGAACCGACGTCGGCGCTCGATCCAGAGATGGTGAAAGAGGTGCTGGACACCATGATCGGCCTGGCGGAAGACGGCATGACCATGCTCTGCGTCACCCACGAAATGGGCTTTGCACGCACCGTGGCCAACCGCGTGATCTTCATGGACAAGGGCGAGATCGTTGAACAGGCGGCGCCGAATGACTTCTTCGACAACCCGCAGAATGATCGGACCAAGCTGTTCTTGAGCCAGATTCTGCATTGATGGGTGTTTGAATAAATAAACCCGGCCTGGTGCCGGGTTTATTTTTGCCATCAATCAAGTTGTCGTCAGGATCTCGTGCTCTTTATGTACCGTATGCACGGAATTGCGAAGATCTGCGCCTTCACTCAGGATTTTTGCTTCGACCAGCAAGTGGGGGTGACGCTCAAGCAAACGCATCAGGACTACCAGGGATTTGGGGGGCAATACCTCACCGCGCTCGTAACGAGATAAGGCGTTGTGGCCGCCACCCGATAGCAGTTGTACCGTTTCTTTTTGTGAAAGGTGCAGTTTGCGGCGTATGCGCTTTATCTCGGTGCCGACCATCTGCCTGAAACTGTGAACGATTTCATCGCAGTGGTCTGAATAGCGTTCCGCGTCTTCGGGGTCCAGGATCACCTCTCCACATGCCTGGCACTCCCATCCAGACAGATAGTCTATACGGCGATGCAAACCTTTGACTTCCGATGTTTCGCTACGTCCTGAAAAGTGATGCATTCCGTCATGCCTGCCGCAGCTGAAGCATTGCTCTGTTTTCATGGATTTTTCTCCTTGAAGGAGATCACCGGAGGTTTACCATCCGTGCGGTAGGTCACCTTGATGTAGATCTCCAGATCATGTGAGTGGATGTGATACACATTGCCAAACTCGATGGTCGTCATGAGTGGTCATCGACTTGTACAACATCGTGTTTTTCAACTCGAAAATGACCGCCTGCATTTGTTCGATGCTTAAATCAAGATCCTCGCCGCAACGGCGTGCGCTTTGAGTAAATGCTTTCTTTCCAAGCCGCCTGACATCCGCCTTTATCACCGCCAGATCGTAATGAGGTGTGTACTTTTCCATAAGACACCTGAGTCCAATAATTACCCTCTGAGGGTAATTTTACCAATCGAAAATACTGCTCCTTTGCCTCATCAGAACCCTAGTGCGTTGCCTTTGTAGGCAACTCCGAATAGGCTGTAGGAAAATTCATCCTATGATTGGATGAAAGGACGAAACCCATGACAGACATCGCCCCCCTGATCAAACGCTCCCTCGTCGATCAAGCCCTGGACCAGTTGCGCCAGCGCATTACCCAAGGCGTATGGGCCATCGGCGAGCGCCTGCCCACCGAGCCCGAGTTGTCTGCCGAGCTGGGGATCAGCCGCAACACCGTGCGCGAAGCCATGCGCGTATTGGCGTTTTCCGGATTGATCGAGATCCGCCAGGGTGACGGCAGCTACCTGCGCTCCATGACCGACCCTCTGGGCGCGATGAAAGCCATGTCCCACTGCACTTTGGCCCAGGCCCAGGAGACGCGGCAGATTCTTGAAGTCGAGGCAGTCGGCTTGGCCGCGTTGCGCCGCACTGATGAAGACCTGGTCGCTTTGCGTGCGGCGCTCAAAGCCAGCGGCGACCATTACCAAGGTGATCTTGAGCACTACATCAGCTGCGACCTGGTGTTCCACAAACGCCTGGTGGACGCCGCCCACAACCCGGCCTTGAGCGAGCTGTACCAGTACTTCTCCAGCATCGTCGGCGCGCAACTGCGCCAGACCCTGAACATCCAGCCGCGCCGGCAAGCGGTGTTCGACCTGCACGGCGCCTTGCTCGATGCCGTGGAACAACAGGACCCGGAACGCGCCAAGGCCCTGTCCCGGCAGTTGATCAATGAACCTTGAACCCGAGACCACCATGCCCCGTTCAGAAAATGCCCTTGAAGAATTGCTGATCGACGCCGAAGCCGATGACGATGAGGTCCAGCACAGCCCGCCGGTGGTGAGCCGTCCGTGGCTGTTGCTGCTGGGCCTGATCCTGGTGGCGCTGAACCTGCGCCCCGCGTTGTCGAGCATGGCGCCGCTGCTCGCTGAGGTCTCCCATAGCCTGGGGCTTTCGGCCGCCAAGGCCGGGTTGCTGACGACGCTACCGGTGTTGTGCCTGGGACTGTTCGCACCGTTGGCTCCGATCCTGGCCCGGCGTTTTGGCGCCGAGCGGGTGGTGCTGGGCATTCTGCTGACCCTGGCCGGCGGCATCATCCTGCGCAGCTCATTGGGTGAGGTCGGGCTGTTCGCCGGGAGCCTGCTGGCGGGCGCGAGTATCGGCATCATCGGGGTGCTGTTGCCCGGTATCGTCAAACGCGATTTCGCCAAACAGGCCGGCACCATGACCGGCGTGTACACCATGGCCCTGTGCCTGGGTGCAGCGCTGGCGGCGGGTTCTACCGTGCCGCTGAGTCATTACTTCGGCGACAGCTGGAACATCGGCCTGGGGTTCTGGATTCTTCCGGCGTTGGTTGCGGCGTTGTTCTGGTTGCCACAAGTTGGCCAGAAACACGGCGCGCACCAGGTGGCCTATCGCGTGAAGGGCTTGTTGCGTGATCCGCTGGCCTGGCAGGTGACCTTGTACATGGGCCTGCAATCCTCTCTGGCCTACATTGTGTTTGGCTGGTTGCCGTCGATCCTGATCGGCCGTGGCCTGACCGCCACCCAGGCGGGCCTGGTGCTTTCCGGTTCGGTGATTGTGCAGTTGGCCAGTTCCCTGGCCGCGCCCTGGTTGGCCACCCGCGGCAAGGACCAGCGGCTGGCCATCGTGGTGGTGATGGTGCTGACCCTGGGCGGCCTGTTCGGTTGCCTGTATGCACCGTTGGACGGCTTGTGGGGCTGGGCGATTCTGCTGGGACTGGGCCAGGGCGGCACCTTCAGCCTGGCGCTGACCTTGATCGTGCTGCGTTCACGGGACGCCCATGTAGCCGCCAACCTGTCGAGCATGGCCCAGGGGATCGGCTACACCCTGGCGTCCATGGGGCCGTTCGCGGTCGGGCTGGTGCATGACTGGACCGGCGGCTGGAACGCCACCGGCTGGATTTTCGCGGTGATCGGCCTGGGCGCGATCATCGCGGGGTTGGGCGCCGGGCGTGCGCGGTATGTCGCCGTGACCAGCGAGAAGGTCTAGAGGTACAGCACTTCCATAGTGCTGGAACCATCGATATGCACGTCGCTGCTGAGGTCGAGATTGTTCTTGGCAGCGATCACCGTATCGACCCTGACCACGCTGCTCAGGGTCTGGAAGGCCGTCGGTCCGCTGGTGCTGCCGACGGTGTCGGTAAAGCCGAGAAAGCTGCGCGAACCGATGTCGATCGGGTTGCTGTTGGCGGTGCGCCAGGCGATCCCGCCGCTGGTGGACTCGGTGCCGTAAACCTCCGGCAGGCTGTCGATCACGGTCTGCTTGGGGTCGAAGGTTAGTGAGTACAAGCCGATCTTGTTGCCACTCGGGTCCAGCCCCAGCCCGTAATAGATTTCGCTGTTGACGTTGGCGGTGCCGTCGCGGTTGTCGCTCATGCGCAGGGCATAACGGGTCGCGGCCTCGCAGTTGATGGTGACGCTCAGGTAGCGCACCGGCAGGCGTTTGCCGCGATCAATGTTCAACTCCTGTTGGGAAATCTTGCCGTAGTCGATCAGCCCGTTGCTCGACAGCGCTGGTGTGCAGGCGCTGGGGGTGAGCAGGCCGGTGATGCCGAGTTCGACACTGGAGGCCGCCTTGGCGCCGGCGCTGAGGGTCAGCAGGGCAAGTGTTGCGAGAGAAAGCTGGCGTAGGTTCATGACCATACTCCTTGATCAGAGGTAGATGATTTCAATCGTGCCCGAACCGTCGAGCAGTACTTCCGTCCGCAGGTCCAGGCTGTTCATGGGCGACAGAACGGCGCGCACGCTGACCTGCCCGCTCAGGTTCTGGATCGCGGTGGGGCCGGCATTGCTGCCGGGTATAGCGGTAAAGCCGAGCAAACTGCTGCTGCCGATGGGAATGGGGTAGGCGCTGGAGCTGCTCCAGGCCGCGCCACCGGTGGTGGAGTCGGTGCGGTACACCTGGGGCAGGGCGTCGGCGCGCAGGTCGAAGGGGTCGAAGTAGAGAAAGTAGCGTCCGATCTTATTGCGGCTGTCATCGACGCCCAGGCCGTAGGCGGTTTCATCGGTGCCGCCGGTGGCCGAGCCTTTACGGTTGTCGTGCATGCGCAAGGCAAAGTGAGTCGGACCGTCGCAGCCGATACTCAGCAGCAGGCTGCGGGAGGCCAGGCCGGTTTCCTTGTCGGCGTTCAGGCTCTTGGCCCACATACGGCCAAAGTCGATGATGCCGCCGTTGGACAGAGTGGTTTCACAGGCCGCCGGGGCGAAACCGGCTTGCACCGACAGCTCCCGGGCGCGGCCGGTGGCGACGGCGTCGATCAACCCGGTGGCTTCCCAGGTCACCGCGTCGCGTACTTGCGTGGCGTCGGCCTGCGCCCAGGCATTGACCTGCAGTTGCGCCGAAAAGCTGCTGCCGGTGGTCGGCGCGCCGTCGCGCAACGGCACGATGGCCTGGTCGGGTCGCCAGTCGAGCGTCCTGCCCCTGGCGCTGGGCGCCTGGCCTTGCCCACCGGTCAACCCCAGTTCAACCGCCTGGCCGTCGAGTACCGCATCGCTGATGTGCACGCGGTAGCTGCCACGCTCGGTAAAGCGGTAGCGCTCGGCGGTCGCGGCCAGGGCCCGGTAGAACACGTGCATATCGGTGGGTGTCGGGCAGTTCAGGTTGAGGCTCAGGCGGCGCTCCCCCAGCACAATTTCTGCGCCGGGGTTGCGCTGCACGGCACGATTCATCACGCCGAAATCCAGGCGCGACTGGCTTAGGGTCAGTTGGCATTCATCGGCGTGCGCCCGGGCCTGGACGATGGCGCCCAGGGCCAATCCCAGCAGTAACATTCGCTTCATCACACTCTTCCTCATGGCGTCACACAACGCGCCGGGGCGGTTTCGAAATACACCTGCGGGTCGGCTTTTTCCGCGAGTTCAACGTGCAGTTCACAGCGGCTCATGCCGGGTGCCTTGACCCACAGGCGACGGGGATCCAGCACGTTCGGCAAGAACACCTGGCTGCCTTCCTGCACCAGGGTCACGAACTCGCCATCGGCGGTACTCACGGTGGCGCCACGGGGCAGTGGCGTACCGTGGTCGGTGGTCACCGTGAGCAAGGCGCGACGGGTCAGGGCCACGCCGAACTCCACGCGATCCACCGCACCGCGTCCGGCGCTGATGACGGCCAGGCCGTTGCTGATATCGGCATTGCGCGGCAGCGACTGGGTTTGTACTTCCACGGGGCTGCGCCCGTAGGCGGACACTTGCGGTACCACCGCCTGGCCCTGGAAGTCGGTCCACACCGGGCCGCTGGGCGTGGTGAGCTTGACCCCGGCCATCTCGCCGACAGACACCAGCGCAAAGGTGTCGCGCACCGGGTAAGGCGAGAAGGTCACGCCACCGCTGTGGGCCACCACCGCACCGCGCAGACCGCCCTGGTAGCTGGAGCGTTCGGCGTCCGAGCGGCTGTAGTTCATGTCCAGTTGTGCATAGCGCGGCAGATAGGACACGCCGAGGGTGGATTCCACTTGTTGGTCGCGGCTGTCGTGCTCGGCGCTGACTCGATAACTGAGTTGATCGTTGACCTGCTCGTTCACCCCCAGGCCGATGCGGTGCTCGCCACCGGAGTTGCGCACCCAGGAGCGCCCGCGGCGGTTCTCGCCCAGTGGCACGCTCAGGTTCAGATACACAGCGTTTTCGTTATTCTGCCGGCCGCTGACCTGCCATTCGGCACTGGCCGACAGCGACACACCGCGCACGCTGGTGCCCCATGAGGCCAGGGCGCGGCTGCTGTTTTCGCCGTTGAACGTGGTGGTGCGCGACAGGCCGGCATTGAAGGCGCCCAGCCACGGATGGGCCCAGCCCAGGGCCAGGCTCTGCTGGTCGCGATAGCGGGTGCGTCGGCCTTCGTCGTCCCGTGAATCGTAGTAGGCGGCGTCTTCCAGCTCCCGGTAGCCCATGGTGCGGTGGGAGGCGCCGGCGGTGATCGACCATTGCAGGCCCAGGCGCTGGGACAGGCTCAGGTCGGTCTGTACGCCACGTTCGCCCAAGCGTTGGGCATCGGCTATCTGAGTCGACAGTTGTACCTGGCCGTCTGTCCATGGCAACAGGCCGAGGCTGGCACCCGTGGCACGGTAGTCTTCGGCGGCAAGCACGCCGGCCCCCAGGCTCAGGCGCGGGTTCAAGGCGCCGCTCCAGCCGCCGCTGATCACCCATGGGTCGTCGCCCCGTGTATCGCCGATATTGCGCACCCGGCCTGTCCCCAACGAGTAACCCGGCGCTGGCAGGCCGATGCCGAGCATCGCCGCCGGTACGGTGAAGCGCCGTTCTTCGCCGGTGCTTTCCTTGACCGTCACTTCAACGTCTGAGCGCGTGTTCAGGCGCCGTACATCCGTGAGGGAAAACGGCCCGGCCGGCACCACCGTGGAGTGAATCAGCGCGCCGTTCTGGCGCACCTCCACCTGGGCCGGGCTGTTGGCGATGCCGCTGATGGTCGAGCCCTGTTCCTGGTCCTGCAGGGCTTGTTCGGTAAACAGCTGCATGCCGGTGATCTGTGCGGATGACAGCACCGGGTTGTAGAGGTTGATCTGCCCGGCCTGCAACACCGCCTGCTGCTCGGCGAAGGTGCGCTGGGCATAGGCTTCCAGGTGGGTACTGCGGGACCGGGCGTCTTGCCAGGTCTGTACCTGGCGGCTGCGCACGATCCAGTCGCCCGCGTTGAACCCCACTTCGGTATTGGCCGAGCCGAAGCGACTGGCGTCGTCGCCATAGCGGTTGTACAAACCGGTGAGGTCGTAGTTGAGCAAGCCGGCGAATCCTCCGGTTTCATAACCGGACAGCTCACGTTGGCGTGGGCGCAGGGCATCGGTGGGCACCATCAGGCTCACGCTCAGGCTGGCGGGGTCTTGCTCCACCACGGTTTGCGGGTATTCGCCAAGGAAGTCATGGCAGGTGCTGTCGCCCAGCGGCGCCGGTATCACCAGGTCGGCGGCATCCAGCAACGGGCGGTCAAAGCACAGCGCGCCCTGGCTGTCGAACCGCACATCAAGGCGGCCACGGCGCTGGCCGTTCACCGTCAGGCTCACGGCGTGGCGGCCGCTGGTATAGCGCGGTGCGTCCAACAACAGGTAGGCCAGTTCCGGGTCGATACCGCGCTGGTGCAGGGTTTGCGCGTCGAAGGCATCGGCCCAGGCATCGGCCGACAGCAACGCCATGGTCAGTGGCAGCGCGGCCCGCATCCGGGCGGTGCGTAAAGGACAGTCGGGCACGGCTTCGCCAGCCGGGTCAGTGGTTACTGTGTTCACGTAAAGGCACTCAGGTTATGGAAGCCGGCAACGGTTGGCGGGCTCCCCGGTGACAGTCACAGGGCTGTCACTTCGTTATTCAGCGTTTGCGGCGGTTATCGGTGCTTCATAGGCGGCGACGGCGAAGCCGTAGACGGTGGCCGGTTGCAGGCGTACCCCCGTGGCGGTGTGGGGCGTGCTGAGCCGCAGGGTTTCGCCGGGCAACACATAAGTGCGCGGCAGCACCAGGCTCTGCTTGCCGGGCAGCAGTTGCAGCTCCTGGGCCAGGCGCACCACGTAAGGCGTGGGGTTGGCGACGTTCAGGTGGCCAGCGTTCAGCGACCAGGTCAGTCCGGTCCAGGGTGTGCGATTCGGCGCCAGGCCTTTGGGATGAATGATCACCGGCAGGTTCTGGCGCACGGTCACGCCCACCCGCGCATGGCCTGCCTGGGCGGCATCACGGTCCTTGGGCATGCCTTCGAAGATCACCCGTTTCAGGCGTTGGGTTGTCAGGGGCGTGGGGTTGCGCAGGATAAAGCGCACCAGCTGGCTTTTGTCGGCCTCGACACGGGACAGGGGCGGGGTGACGAACAGCAACGATTCGGTGTCTTCCGGAATGTCTTCGAGGGTGACGTGCAGCAGGGCCAGTTTGCCGTCGGTATTGGTCACCGACACCGAGGCTTCGCCGTCGGCTTCATTGACGATCACCACTGAGGTGTCGGGCACCATGCCGTCGGCGAACACCGGGGTGCTCAGCAGCCAGCCGAGGGCCAGCAAGGTTGGATAGGTCTTCATGACGCACTTCCTAAAATGATCACAGGGCTTAGAGGTAACGCAGATCCAGAACCAATGAGCCATCGAGGGGAACGTCTTGCCTGAGGGTCAGACGGTTCGCCGGGTGGATGGTGGTCTGTGCGCGGATCCGGGTGGTCAGGGTGACGATGGGTTCCGGAAACGGTCGGCCGGGACGGGCAAACCCCATCAGGGACTTGGGGTGGATCGCGGGTTGGGGGGACCAGAGACCGCCCTGGGGATTTGACACAAGTGACTGCATGACCTGGCCGTCCCCTTGCGCCGCTTCGAACGCCAGGTCGACATAACCCAATTGCTCCGCGGGCGCGTTGGGGTTTCTCCCCAGGCCGTAGGTAGTGTCCGGTGCGGCGGACGAATCTTCGCGGCTGTCCAGGCCAATCAGGCCAAACAACAAGGGGCCGTTGCAGTGGATCTCGACCTCCAGCCATTGGCTGTCCAAGGGGGTGGGTTCGTCCTGGTTCAGGGTATAGGCAGGGATGGTGCCGTGGTCGATGATGCCGCTGCCGGAGAGCGCGATGGTGCAGGAACTGGGAGTGACCAGGCCTGAGAGGGTCATCTCGGTGGCGGTGCTGGCAAACACGCTAGAGCCGGTGTTGAGCAATAACAGCGCCGCGCACAGGCGTAGGGTTCTGTTCATCATTCGGTCTTCAATGTGTTCGGTGCAAGTAAGGCGCCTCGCCGCGAACGGCGAGGCCGCGGGTTTACAGGTACTTCACTTCCAGCGTGGCCGAGCCGTCGATCGGGTGCTCATCGCTCAGGTCCAGGCTGTCGGCCCGGGCGATTTGCCCGTAGATCACCACATCGGAGATGACTTGCTGGATCGGCACCGGCAACCAGGCTCCCGAGGTTTTACTGCCGAAAGCCGCCAACGCGCTGGGTGGCAGGATTGCGTCCGCCGAGTCGGTCCAGGTCGTGCCGTTATCCATCGATTCCAGTACGGTGACGGCTGCGCTGTCGGCGACCGCGTTATTCAGCATCAGGTCGTAGGCGCCCAGCTTCTGCGTACCGTTGATCAACCCCAGGCCATAGTTGCCGCCGCTGGAGTTGGAGCCGGCGCGGTTATCGGTGCCCTTGACGGCGAACAGGGTGCCGCCATCGCAGGTGATGGTCAGTTGCAGGGTGGTGCGTGGCAGTTGTTTGGGGGCCGTGAGGTTCAGGTCTTTGGCGGAGATCTTGCCGTAGTCCACCACCCCTCCGCCGGACAGGCCAGGGGTGCAGGCATTGGGGGTAATCACCCCTTTGACGGTCAGGTCGACGGTGGACGCCGCCAGGGCAGAAGCGCTGGTGCTGATCAGCAGCGCGGTGGCCAGGGCATTGAGCGTAAATTTCATGGGGCACACGTTTCCTTTTGAGTGGGGCCAGTTGAATAAAGGGTTACAGGTACTTCAGTTGTACGGTGGCGTGGCCGTCCAGCGGCACTTCATCGCGCACGGTCAAGCGGTCGGTGCCGTCGACCATGGTGTACACGCGCAGGTCAGCGCTGAATTGCCGTATCGCAATCGGGGTATTTGCACCGCCGTTGGTGGCAACAGAGGTCTGGGTGTAGTGGCCCAGGTAAATCGACGGATGCCAGGTTGCGCCGCCATCGATCGAGTTGATGGTCTTGACGGTGACGCCGTCCGCGACCGGGTTGAACAGGGCGAACGCGGTGGCGCCAAGTTTTTCGCCACTGTCCGTCAGGCCCAGGCCATGCCAGTAGTCGTTAATGGCCGAAGTACCTGCGCGGTTATCGATCGTGCTCAGCGCGAGAAACGTTGGCGCTTCACACAGGACTTCCATTTGCATGGTCTCTGGCAGCAGTGAGGTCGGGCTGTCGGTGTTGAGTTCCTTGGCCGGCATTTTTCCGTAATCCACCACGCCTCCGCCGGAGAGCATGGGTTCACAGGCATTCGGCGTGATGGTGCCCGTGACAGCGAAGTCGGCACTGCTGGCGGCCAGCACGGTGGCGGCCAGCAGCAAAGTGGCGAGAAAGACAGCGGGTGAGGAATTCATGGGCGAGCGGCACCTTTGGTTGCAGGGTCGATGGCGTAGGGGTTAGAGGTACGTCACTTCAATGGTGGCCGAGCCGTCGAGATTGACTTCGTTGCTCAGGTCCAGGCCGTCGGTGCGGTTGATGTAGCCGCTGTAGCTGATATCCGTCACCAGTTCCTGGGTCGGGCGAGGCGTGCTGACGTCTGCCAGGGTGGCCACGGAGAGCATCAGGCCGTTTTCAAAGGAGCTGTATTTCTCCCAGGTGGTGCCGTTGTCGAAGGAGGCGATGCTTTGCACGACTTCGCCGTCGGCCAGGGGGGCGCTCATGGTCAAGCTGTACGAGCCCAGCTTTTGGGTCCCGTTGATCCGCCCCAGCCCGAAACCGCTGGCATTTCCCGAGCCCGCACGGTTATCGGTCGCCTTCAGGGCGAAGACCACGGGCGCATCGCAGGTCACGGTCATTTGCAAATTGACCTTCGGCAGCGGGGTGATCTGGGTGGCGTTCAAGTCCTTGGCCGACATCTTGCCGTGGTCGATGACCCCGCCACTGGACAGGCTCGGCGTGCAGGCATTCGGGGTGATGATGCCCTTGACGGTCAGGTCCACGGTGCTGGCGGCGAAGGCGGGGGCGGTGCCGGTGATCAGCAGGGCGCTGGCGACGGCGATCAGGTGCTTGTTCATGGTTGTGTTGTCTCAGTGTTGGGTCAACGGACGGGTACACGTCACCGCAGCGCAGAAAGAGGCGCGGTTGGGCGTCGGGTCAGTTCGGATAGTTGGCCGCCAGGTGAAGTGGCGGGCTGCCCTCTTGGGGTGGGGCGCAATTTAGCGCCGGGGGGTGGAGGGGGAAATACAAGAATTACGACAATCCGCTATCGCTCTAGCTCGCCTGCGTCAAGTCGGAATAGGTGGGCGGAGCTGTAGGAAAAACTGTCTTTTCGTAGTTCTTGTATCGCAAGAGTGGTATTCATGTGGATAGCTTGATTCGGTAATGGGTGCCAGAAGGATGGGTTAAGGATCACCGTCGAGCGCACCCTCACCTGACGATAGGCCAGGGCCGCCCGACGGCCCTGGCAGGTCGGCACCGATATCGAGGTGGCCATGACGCCAAGCGTGTTTGCTGACGACGGTCCCAAGCAGCAAACGGTGCCATGGCGCAGTCCTCCTGCTCACTGGAAGCACCTGAGCGTACTGATCGTCGAAGACCATCAGGCCTATCGCGCCTTGATGGGCTGGTTCCTGCAAAAATTCGAAATCGATCACGAGTTGGTGTGCAACGGGCAGGCCGCGTTGACCGCCATCGCCCTGCGGCATTTCGACCTGGTGATCAGCGATTGCCGCATGCCGGTGCTGGATGGCTACAGCATGGCTCGTGAGATCAGGCGGCGAGAGGCCGTACACAGCCGCCCGCGTGTACCGATCATTGCCTTGACCGCCAAACTTTCCCCGGATGATGCCCGCCGCTGCCTTGAGGCCGGCATGGATGCCTGGCTGCTCAAGCCGCTGACCCTGGAACAATTGCGTACGGTGCTTGAGCAGTGGTTGCCACAGCCGCCGGGCGCGAATGCGTACCCGCCTGCTACAGCTTTGCCCAGGGCGAACTGGCCAACCCGCGCCGAGCTGGTCAAGACCTTTGGCGATGAGCAGGTGGTGAACCAAATGTTGCGCACCCTGGTGCTGGAGGCCGAGGCTGATTACGCAGGACTGGTAGAGGCCTGCCGCATCGTCGACCGGCACGGGTTGGTCGACTGCCTGCATCGCCTGGCGGGAAGTCTCGCGTTTTTTGGTGAGACCGACCTGGATCGCTGCGCGGGGGAGTTGATCGAGCAGGTGCGCGAGCACGGCATTCGGTGCAACTCGCGGGCATTGCAGCAGTTTGACCAGGACTTGGTGATGTATCTGCGCTATTTGACCGATTTATGACACTTCCAGCGATTTTTGTAGGGGGTATTACCTCTGTCTGTGGGCATGGTTTGTAGGGTGTTTCCTTTTTTGTTGTAGGTAAAAAATCACCCACTTAAGAACACGGGACGCCATTGGAAACCGTGCCTGAGTGGGCGGTTGTTGCTGGGGTCGGACAGGGTTATTTTGCGCAAATCAATTTGCCATCATTCATGGATTTCTATGCTTCGCGTAATTATTGCTGACGATCATCCCATTGTTCGGATCGGGCAGAAGGTGGTGATCGAGGCCAATGGCAGGTGCAAGGTGGTCGGTGAGGCCAATGGCCCGGATGAGCTGCTGCGGGTGCTGGGCAGCACCCCGTGTGATGTGCTGGTGACGGACTTCGCCATGCCGGGCGGGCAGCAGGCTGACGGCTATGTGTTGTTGGGCTTGTTGCAACGCCAATACCCCGGGGTGCCGGTGATCCTGGTGACGATGTTCGCCAATATCGCCACCCTGCGTGCCTCGTTCGCCGAGGGCGCCCGAGGCATTGTCGCCAAGAGTGCGTCGGCCAAGGAGTTGCCCACGGCCATCAAGGAAGTCTGCGAGGGCAAGACCTTCGTCAGCGAGTCCCTGCGGACCCAGTTGGTGCAGGCGGGCACGGGCGATCAATCACAACCCCCGCAACTGTCCGGCAAGGAGCGCGAAGTGGTGCGCATGCTGGCCAGCGGCATGACCGTCAGCCAGATTGCCGCGCGGGTTAATCGCAGCATCTCCACCATCAGCAAACAGAAAAGCACCGCCATGAACCGGCTGTGTATCTCCACCGATGTGGATTTGTTCGCCTATGCTCGCAGCAGCGGAATGGTGCCCTGAAGGGATGGGATGAGGTATTCCTGGCGTTGATGCCAGTAGTGTTCCCGGGCCTTGGGGATTATCGTACCGACCATCCAAACCCCTTTTGCGGAAACTGCCCATGAGCGACGCCCATAACGCCCTGATCACCGAGTTCTACAGCGCCTTCCAGCGCCTGGATGCCGAGGCCATGAGCGCCTGCTACACCGACGACGTGGTGTTCAGCGACCCTGCGTTCGGTGAACTGCGTGGCCGTGATGCCGGCGACATGTGGCGCATGCTGACCACCCGGGCCAAGGATTTTTCCCTGACCTTCGACAGCGTGCGCAGCGATGAAATCACCGGCAGCGCCCATTGGGTGGCGACCTACCTGTTCAGCGCCACGGGCAACACTGTGGTCAACGACATCCGGGCGCGCTTTGTGTTTCGCGACGGCAAGATCTGCGAGCACCACGACCACTTCGACCTGTGGCGCTGGTCGCGCCAGGCATTGGGCACCAAAGGGCTGTTGCTGGGCTGGACGCCGCTGGTGAAAAACGCCGTGCGGGCCCAGGCCCTGAAAGGGTTGAAGGCGTTCCAGGCCAGTCGTTGATAAGATTGGCGCTCCTTTGGTTTACCGAATTGATCCGTGACGACTCCTTCTGAAGCCAAGCCGTGGTTTGTCTACCTGGTGCGCGCCGCCAATGGCTCGCTCTACTGCGGCATCAGCAATGACCCGGTGCGCCGTTTTGCCATGCACCAGAGCGGCAAGGGCGCGCGGTTCTTTCTCTCAAGCCCTGCCGTGGCGCTGGTGTACACCGAGGCATGCATCAGCAAGGCCGAGGCGTTGCGCCAGGAACGGCTGATCAAGAAACTCAAGAAAAGCGCCAAGGAGTGCCTGGCGGCGATCGGCCCATCAATTTGACTGATAGGTTCCCATGCGCGCCTTTGCCGGGTTTGCAGGCTAAGCTGGACGCTCACTCATAGAGCGGAGCCTGGCATGACTGAGTTGATCCTGCACCACTACCCGCAATCCCCGTTTGCCGAAAAAGCCCGCCTGTTGCTGGGCTTCAAAGGGCTGTCCTGGCGTTCGGTGCACATCTCGCCGGTGATGCCCAAGCCAGACTTGACCGCCCTCACCGGTGGCTATCGCAAGACCCCGGTGTTGCAGGTGGGTGCCGATATCTACTGCGACACCGCGCTGATCGCGCGCCGCCTGGAGCAGGAAAAGTCCGCGCCGGCACTGTTTCCCCAAGGCCTGGAACTGGTCAGCCAAAGCTTCGCCGCCTGGGCTGATTCGACGGTGTTTTCCCATGCCGTGAGCCTGGTGTTCCAACCGGAGTCCCTGGCGGTCAAGTTCGCCAAAGTACCGCCGGAAATGCTCCAGGTGCTGGTGGCCGACCGCAGCAAATTGTTCAGCGGCGGCACGGCCATCCGTGTGCAGCTGGATCAGGCCAAGCATCAATGGCCGGTGATCATCGGTCGTATCAATCAGCAGTTGCAGCACCAGCAGGGCGACTTCCTGTTTGGCGAGCCGTCGATTGCCGACTTCGCCCTGGCGCACCCGTTGTGGTTCCTCATGGGATCGCCGGTGACCTCGCCGCTGGTGGAAACCTATCCTGCCGTGGCCGCCTGGCTGGCCCGGGTGTTGGGTTTCGGTCATGGCACGTCGAGCCAGATGAGCGCCGAGCAAGCCCTGGAAGTCGCGCGCAATGCCACGCCCGCCAACCTGCCGGAAGAAATTTTCGAAGACCCGAATGGCTTCAAGCCTGGCCAGCAGGTGACCGTCAGCGCCACCGATTACGGCACCGATCCGGTGGCTGGCGAGTTGCTGTTTGCCGGCCGCGAAGCGCTGATTCTGCGGCGCACCGATGAACGCGCCGGCACTGTGCATGTGCACGTTCCGCGCTTCGGATTTCGGATCCAACCGGCGTGACTGAAATTATTTTCAAATCAGTGTGAGGTAAACCTGTCGGCCATCCGTGTAGTGCTTGAAACTGCGATTAATTCGCATTAACAGCGTTTTTACACACGGGTTCTCAAGCATGAAGTCCAGGGCAACGTCGGCGGGTTCGGTTAAACATTGGCTGGGAGCCTCGGTATTGGCGGTTTCGGGGCTGGCGCTGCTGCCCCTGGGCGTAGCGCAGGCGGCTGAGGCGCAGCAGCAGAGCACGCTGTTCAACTTTGCCTTGGCCGCCAAGCCGCTGCCCCAGGCCTTGAGCGACTTCACCCGGGTGACCGGCATCAGCGTGGTCTACACCGACGAAGCGCCCTACGCCATCAAGGCCCCGGCCATCACCGGGCAGATGAGCGCGGCCCAGGCCATGCAACGGCTGCTGGGCAACTCCGGCTTCACTTTCCGCCAGATCGACGCCCGCACCCTTGCCCTTGAGCCACTGCCGACCGACGGCGCGCTGAACCTCGGCGCCACTACCATCAGCGGTGCCGCCCTGGCCTCGGATACCACCAGCTATCAGCCGCCGCCTACCAGTTCGGTGATGCGTTCCCACGGCCTGCTGCTGGAAACCCCACAAACCGTCAACGTCGTGCCGGCCCAGGTGATTCGCGATCAACAGCCGCGCAACCTCGACGACGCCCTGGCTAACGTCAGCGGTATTACCCAGGCCAACACGTTGGGCAGCACCCAGGACGCGGTGATGTTGCGTGGTTTTGGTGACAACCGAAACGGTTCGATCATGCAGGACGGCATGCCGCTGGTGCAGGGCCGCGCGATGAACTCCACCGCCGAGCGCGTCGAAGTGCTCAAGGGCCCGTCGTCGTTGCTGTATGGCATCCAGGATCCGGGTGGCGTGGTCAACATCGTCAGCAAGAAACCCGAGCTGACTCAATCCACTTCGCTGACGGTGCGTGGCTCGACTTTTGGTGACGGCAAGAACGGTAGCGGCGGCAACCTGGATACCACGGGGCCGATCGGTGACAGCGGGTTGGCGTATCGCTTGATCGTCGATCATGAAGACGAAGATTACTGGCGCAACTACGGCACACACCGCGAGAGCCTGATCGCACCGTCGCTGGCCTGGTACGGCGAAAAGACCAAGCTGTTGTTTGCCTATGAGCACCGGGAGTTTCTCTCGCCGTTTGATCGGGGGACTGCGATTGATCCCAAGACCAACCACCCGCTGGATATTCCGTCCACTCGCCGCCTGGACGAGCCCTTCAATAACATGGAAGGCCGCTCCGACCTGTACCGCTTCGAGGCCGACCATGACCTGAATGACGACTGGAAAGCCCACTTCGGCTACAGCTGGAACCGCGAGACCTACGATGCCAGCCAGGTGCGTGTGGTGAAGGTCAACACCAACGGCACCCTGACCCGCAGCATGGACGGCACCCAGGGCGCATTGACCACGGATCGCTTCGCCACCGCCAGCCTTGAAGGCAAGGTCAACGTCGCCGGCATGCAGCACGACCTGACCTTCGGCCTGGATGACGAGTACCGCAAGATCTACCGGGCCGACCTGATCCGCCAGTCGCCCCGTGGCACGTTCAACTACAACGATCCGGTCTATGGCAATGAAGTAGTGGGCACCACCGTCAGCGCGCCGGACAGCAACCAGATGGACCTGCTGCGTAGCGACTCGTTGTTCCTGCAGGATGCGATCCACCTCACCGACCAGTGGATTCTGGTAGGCGGCGCGCGTTATCAGATGTACGACCAATACGCCGGCAAGGGCGTCCCGTTCACCGCCAACACCGACGGCAATGGCCAGAAATGGGTGCCACGCGTCGGCCTGGTGTACCGCTACACCGACGAGCTGTCGTTCTATGGCAGCTACACCGAGTCGTTCAAACCCAACTCCACGATCGCGCCGCTGGCCAATAAAACGAGACTGGATGGCAGCCTTGAGCCGGAGCAATCGAAGTCCTGGGAATTGGGGACCAAACTCGATATATCGGGCCGCATCACCGCCAGCGCCGCCCTGTTCAACATCGAAAAACGCAACGTGCTGGTGCAGGTGGGCGATGGCCTGACTTCGGTGTACAGCGTCGCCGGCAAGGTGCGCTCCCGTGGTCTGGAACTGGATGCCAGCGGCCAACTGACCGACAAGTGGAGCGTGATCGGCAGCTATGCCTACACCGATGCCGAGGTTACTGAGGACCCCGAATACAAAGGTAATCGCCTGCAAAACGTTGCGAAGAACACTGGCTCGCTGTCGGCGGTGTATGACTTCGGCAGCCTCTTGGGCGGCGACCAACTGCGGGTCGGCGCCGGTGCACGGTATGTCGGCGAGCGTTCGGGCGATGCGGCCAACAGTTTCGACTTGCCGGGTTACACAGTGGCCGACGCCTTCGCCACCTACGACACCAAGGTCGACGGTCAGAAGGTCAAGTTCCAGCTCAACGTGAAGAACCTGTTTGACCGTACCTATTACACCTCGGCCGTGAACACCCAGTTTGTCTCCATCGGCGACGCCCGTCAGGTGTCCGTCTCCAGCACCCTGGAGTTCTGATGAAACACTGGTTACTGGCAGCACTGCTGATCAGCGGCGCGGCATCGGCTGATGACTCGACCTACCATCGCGAACACCGGGTGACATTGCCCGGCTCCGGCCACAGTTGGGGTTTTGTCGGGCTGGACCCGACCCGGCCGTATCTGTTCCTGGCTCGCCGGGAAAACGGCCTGAGCGTGTTTGATGTGAAACAGCAGCGCCTGGTCGAGACGGTGGCGCAGTCCGAAGGCGCCAACGGCGTGGTGTTCGTGCCTGAGGTAGACCGGGTATTCGTGCTCAACACCGACGGCAGTCTGAGTGTGGTGCAGTTATCCACACTCACATTCCTGAAGCGCATCCCGGTGGCGCAAAGCAACCTCAACAGTGCAGTGTACGAGCCATCGACGGGCAAGGTGATTATCATCAGTGGGCGTCGGGCGGATCGTTCGACGCTGTTTGAATTCGACCCGAAACAGGAACGAATCACCGGCGCCCATGAACTGGCGGTGAAGAAAATCGACCCGCTGCTGATCAAGGGCGACGGCAGCTTCTTCCTGCCGATGCGCGATGAAGGCAAGGTCGCCCGTTATTCGGCGAGCACCTTTGCGTTGCTCGACACCTGGCAGTTTGCCGATTGCCCCAAGCCCAGCGCATTGGCCCAGGACGTGGTGCGCCAGCGACTGTTTGTGGCGTGTCGCGGTGAAGTGCCGGTGTTGATCGTTGCCGACCGGAAAACCGGTGAAGTAAAGGCGAAGCTGCCGATCACCCGCGACGTCAACGCCCTGGCCTACGACGAGCAGCACCGGCGCTTGCTGATCCCCAGTGGCGTCGATGCCAACCTGACGCTGGTGGATCAAACGGATGCCGACCACTACGCCGTACGCGCCAGCGTCAGCACCTTGCCGATGGCCTACAACATGGCGTTCGACCCGGCGAGCCAGCGGGTATTCCTGCCGGCCATGGACTTTACCCAGCCGGCGCCGAGCAAGGCCGAGCCCAAACCGGACCCGCTGTTTCATGCCAATACGTTTTCCGTAACGACCTACGGGCCTTGATTGACCGGGAGGAATTCCACAAGCTGCGCACTCTCGAAATTCAAGGACTACCAGGTTTATGCGGTTGGGACGATGGACACACGCCGGCGGGCTGCTGCTGGGCTTGAGCTTGTTGCTGGGCGGTTGCGCCACGGCACCGAAAACTTCCACCAGCGCCACCCTCGACCAGTTGCTGGCCGACCCGGCGTTGCACGGTGCCAGTGTGTCGCTGATGGTGCGCGACGCCCGCAGCGGCAGCACGCTCTACCAACACAACCCACGCACACGGCTGACGCCGGCCTCCAGTCTCAAGTTGCTGACCACCGCAGCGGCGATGGATGTGCTGGGGCCGCAGTATCGGTTTTCCACGCAACTGTTGAGCGACGGCATCCGCCAGGGCGCGGTGCTTAACGGCAATCTCTACTTGCGCGGCCTGGGCGACCCGACGATCCAGTGGGCGGATTACCAGGCACTGGCCGCCAGCCTGGCGCAGCAGGGCATCCGGCAAGTGCAGGGTGACCTGGTGTTCGATGACACGTTCTTCGACGCCGAGCGTCTGGGCACCGATTGGTCCCAGGACGATGAAAGCACCTACTACGGCGCGCAGATTTCGGCGCTGACGGTGTCGCCCAATGACGACTTCGATGCGGGCTCCCTGCTGGTCACAGCCAAGGCGCCGGTCGTGGCGGGGCGCCCGGTGACGGTGGATATCAGCCCGGCGACCGACTACGTGCAGATCGGCAACCGTGCCGTCAGCGGCCCGGGCAACAGCTATGGGATCAATCGCCAGCACGGCACCAACCTGCTGCGCCTCAGTGGCGCATTGGCCCCGGGCAAGCAGAGTCGGCAATTGGTCAGTGTCTGGGAGCCGACGCAACTGGTGGCCAATCTGTTTGGGCAGGCGTTGGCGCAGCAGGGGATTGTCGTGCAGGGGCGTCGGATGATCGGGGGTGTGACGCCGACCACGGCGACAGTGCTCGCGATGCATGAGTCGGCGCCGCTGCAGGACTTGATCACGCCGTTGCTCAAGCTTTCCAACAACAACATGTCCGAGGCATTGCTCAAGAGCATGGGGCGCAAGACCGTGAATGCCGGTACGGCGCCTGCCGGTGTAGCGACGGTGGCTGGGTTCCTGAAGCGTCAAGGGATTGATACGGCAACGTTGAATCAGGTGGACGGTTCGGGGTTGTCCCGACGTAACCTGGTGTCGTCGCAGAACCTGACGGACGTGCTGCTGGCCGCCAGCAAACAGCCTTGGTTCAACGCCTGGTACAACGCGTTGCCGGTTGCCGGTAACCCGGACCGCCTGGTGGGCGGGAGCTTGCGCTATCGCCTGCGAGGCACAGCGGCGGAAAACAACCTGCACGGCAAGACCGGCTCCATGAGCGGCGTGTCGTCGTTGACCGGGTATGTCACCGATGCCAAGGGGCGCAAGTTGGTGTTTTCGATGGTGACCAACAATTACGTGGTCGCAGGCGCGCGGGTCAAGGCGCTGGAAAACCGTCTGGCCACGGCACTGGCCAACAGCACGGACTATTGAACACCGAAGATCAAATGTGGGAGCGGGCTTGCTCGCGAATGCGGTGGATCAGTCAGTACATGTGTTGACTGCCACACCGCCTTCGCGAGCAAGCCCGCTCCCACATTGGACCTGTGCAGTCAGGCGGATTGCATTTCAAGGCAGGAATGCCTGCCGGTATTCCCCGGGCGTCGCACCCATCGCCTGGCGGAACCGGTTGGTAAAGTGGCTGGCGCTGGAAAACCCGCACGCCAGCGCAATCTCGCCCAAGGGCAATGCCCCGCCACGCAACAACTCCCGGGCGCGGGCCAGGCGCCGCGCCAGCAGGTACTGGTGGGGCGGCAGGCCAAAGCTCTCGCGAAACATCCGCGCGAAGTGGTACTCCGACAAGGCGCACAACCCTGCCAACTGCCCCAGGCTGATCGGCTCGGCCAGTTGCTGGTCGATGTGCTCCACCAGTTGCCGACGCTGGTGGGCGGCCAGCCCGCCTTTCAAACGCAAACCCTCACGCATCCCCACCTGACTGAGCAAGGTATGGCTGAGCATTTCATGGGCCAGGCTACTGGTCAGCAGGCGCTCGCCGGGCTCTTTCCAGTTCAGGCTGATCAACTGGTGAAAGCGCCGGGCCTGCTGCGCGTCGTCGAGGAAGGTGCTCTCACGCAACTGCAACTCGCGGGGCTCACGGTCCAGCAAGGTCACGCAGCCCAAGGCGAATTGCTCCGGGCTGAAATACACGTGGGCCAGGCGGATTTCGCCGTTGATCACCCAGGCCGACTGATGCTCCGCCGGCAGGATGCACAGCTTGTCCGGGCCGCCCTTGGTGCCGGGCTGGTCGCGGCGAAAGGTGCCGGTGCCGCCGCCGATGTAGCAGGACAGGGTGTGATGGTCGGGGGCTTCGTAATCCTGGGCGTCGTGATGGTTGCTCCACAAGGCTGCAGACAAGCCGTCACCGAGCTCGGCGCACAGCTCGAGGCGAGCGTTGGGCGAGCGGTTGAGGGATTGAAAGACTTGCAGGGTTTCCAGTGGCGGCATATTCGTACTCTCTGACAGCTTGCATCCTACTCCCAGCGGCGATTCCTGTGATCCCGGCAGCCGACAAAAGCGCAAGAATGTGCAAGAGGCTGGGTGCCGCCCGGGGTGAAACTGTGGCTCAACCCTCGGAGCCCGCCATGAACCTTTTCCTGTATTTACTCACCGTACTGATCTGGGGCACCACGTGGATTGCCCTGAAATGGCAGCTGGGCGTGGTAGCGATTCCGGTGTCCATCGTCTATCGCTTCGGCCTGGCGGCGCTGGCGCTGTTCGTGATGCTGCTGCTCAGCCGCAAGCTGCAGGTGATGAACCGCCGTGGGCATTTGATCTGCCTGGCCCAGGGGCTGTGCCTGTTTTGCGTCAACTTCATGTGCTTTCTCACCGCCAGCCAGTGGATTCCCAGCGGGCTGGTGGCGGTGGTGTTCTCCACCGCGACCTTGTGGAACGCACTGAACGCCCGGGTGTTTTTCGGCCAGAAAGTCGCACGCAATGTGTTGATGGGCGGCGGCCTCGGGTTGCTGGGCCTGGGGCTGTTGTTCTGGCCGGAACTGGTGGGGCACACCGCCAGCCCGCAAACCTTGCTCGGCCTGGGTTTGGCGCTGCTCGGCACGATGTGTTTCTCGGCGGGCAACATGCTGTCGAGCCTGCAACAGAAGGCCGGCCTCAAGCCGCTGACCACCAATGCCTGGGGCATGGCCTATGGTGCGTCGATGCTGGCGATGTACTGCGCGGTGCAGGGTATTCCGTTCGACATGGAATGGAACAGCCGCTACATCGGTTCGTTGTTGTACCTGGTGATCCCGGGTTCGGTGATCGGTTTTACTGCCTACCTGACCCTGGTCGGGCGCATGGGGCCGGAGCGGGCGGCGTATTGCACCGTGCTCTTCCCGGTGGTGGCGTTGAACGTCTCGGCGTTTGCCGAAGGCTATCAGTGGACAGCGCCCGCGTTGGCGGGGCTGGTACTGGTGATGCTGGGGAATGTGTTGGTGTTTCGTAAGCCCAAGGCCAGCGCGCCGATCAATTCAATCTACAAGGCGAAGCAGGTCTAGTGTGGAAGCTGTGGAGCCCAGGCAAGGCTGCGATGCAGGCGCTGCGGTTTTGCAGGTGCATTGCGGTGATGCCATCGCAGCCTCGCTAAAGCTCGACAGATCCCACATTTAATCTCCTTTACCTGAGAATCACCGTTCGCTACTTCAGGCCCAGGCGCTTGGCCATCCGTCCCAGGTTGGCCCGGTCCAGGCCCAGCTCACGGGCGGCGCTGGCCCAGTTGTGCTGGTGGCGTTCCAGGCAGGCACTGATGACCTGGCGCTGGTAGTTCTCGGTGGCCAGGCGCAGGTCGCCGGTGACGTTCGGCGCTGGCTCGGGCTGCGCTTCGAGCGGTGGCGCGGTGGCATTCGGCAAGTCCAGGTCTGCTGCGCTGAGGCTGAGAATCTTCGGCCGTTCCCGGCAGTTGCCCAGGGCTTTCAGGGCGCTGCGGCCGATCAAGTGTTCCAGTTCGCGCACATTCCCCGGCCACGTATAAGCCAGCAGTGCCGCCTGGGCATCGCTGGTCAGGCGCAGGCTGCCCAGGCCCATGCGTGAGCGGTTCTGTTCAAGGAAAAAACCCGCCAGTAACAGCACATCGCGGCCGCGCTCCCGCAGCGCCGGGACTTGCAGCGGGTACACACTCAAGCGGTGATAGAAGTCGGCACGATAGCGGCCGCTGCGTACTTCTTCGGCCAAATCCCGGTTAGTGGCAGCGATCAGGCGCACATCCACCTGATGCTCCTTGTCAGACCCCAGGCGCTGCAACTGACCACTTTGCAGCACCCGCAGCAGCTTGGCCTGCACGGTGAGGGATAATTCGCCCACTTCATCCAGGAACAGCGTGCCGCCATTCGCCAGCTCGAACTTGCCCCGGCGTTCGTTCAGCGCACCGGTAAACGCCCCGCGCACATGGCCGAACAGCTCGCTTTCCACCAGGGTTTCCGGCAGGGCGGCGCAGTTGAGGCTGATCAGCGGTTTCTCGGCGCGGGATGAGGCGGCGTGGATCGCCTGGGCCACCAGCTCTTTGCCGACGCCGGTCTCGCCGGTGATCAGTACGGTTAAATCGCTGCCGCCCACCAGGTTGATTTCTTCCACCAGGCGTTTGTGGGTCTTGCTCTGGCCGATCATCTCCTTGTGCTGCTGGCCGCTGGCCTGGCGGTAGATTTCGGCCCGCTGGTGTTCGTCTTCGGCCCGCAGGGCCAGGCGTTCGATGCGTTCGGCAACATTCACCGTTGCGGCAGCAAGGCTGGCGAAGGCTTGCAGGGCGTCCAGCTCCACCCGTTCGAAGCGCTCGGTGTCCAGGGCGTCGAGGGTCAGCAGGCCCCAGGGCTGGTCGTCTACGAACAGCGGGCAGCCCATGCAGTCATGAACTTCAAGGTGTCCATGCAGGCCATCCACCAAACCGTCATAGGGGTCGGGCAGTTCGCTGTCGCTGTCAAAGCGGGTGGGGCCGGGGCTGCTGAGCAGCACACCAAAGCGCGGATGCTCGCTGACCTTGAAGCGCCGGCCGAGGGTGTCGGTGCTCAAACCATCCACCGCCAGCGGCACCAGCCATTCGCCGTCGAGGCGCAGCAGGGCGGCGGCGTCGCAGGGCAGCAGGGCGCGCATGGCCTGGAGCAGGCGCCGGTAGCGCTCGCCTTCGGGCAGTTCGCGGGACAGGTCGGCGACCAGGGGCAGCAGGGTGGTGAGCAGCGGCTTCGCAGTCATAATGACTCCTTGTAGTCATAGTGACTATAAAGTGTAGGAGGTCATACTGACTACATCTAATTCAAGCTTCTGATTTATAAGGTTTTATTAGTTGGCATGAATACTGAGTAACAAAGGGTAATCAGTAAGAAGACTCAGGAGTCTGCCATGCTTAGTGCCCAAGACCGTGCCATCGTCAAATCCACCGTGCCCCTGCTGGAAAGTGGCGGCGAAGCCCTGATCACCCATTTCTACCGGATGATGCTGTCCGAGTACCCCGAAGTTCGCCCGCTGTTCAACCAGGCCCACCAGGCCAGCGGCGACCAGCCCCGGGCGTTGGCCAACGGCGTGCTGATGTACGCCCGCCACATCGACCAGTTGGACCAGTTGGGCGACCTGGTGGCGAAGATCATCAACAAGCACGTGGCCCTGCAGATCCTGCCGGAGCATTACCCAATTGTCGGTACCTGCCTGCTGCGAGCGATTTCCGAAGTGCTGGGCAGTGAAATCGCCACCCCTGAAGTGATGAGCGCCTGGGGCGCTGCCTATGGCCAATTGGCCGACATCCTGATCGGTGCCGAAGCGGCTATCTATAAAGAGAAGGAAGAAGCGCCGGGCGGCTGGCGTGGTGCGCGGCCTTTCACCTTGGTCAAGCGGGTGGAGGAGAGCGCGGAAATCATCTCGTTCTACTTCGCGCCTGTGGATAAAGGCCCGATCCTGGCGGCTGAGCCCGGGCAATACATTGGCATGAAGCTGGTGCTGGAGGGCGAGGAAGTGCGCCGCAACTATTCCCTGTCGGCGCGTGGCGACTCGGGCCAGTACCGCATCAGCGTCAAGCGCGAAGCCGGTGGCCGGGTGTCGAACTACCTGCATGACCAGTTCCAGGTGGGCGCAACCATCGATCTGTTTCCGCCATCGGGGGAGTTCACGTTGGCGGCCAGCGACAAGCCCCTGGTGCTGATCAGTGGCGGTGTCGGCATCACGCCAACCCTGCCGATGCTGGAAGCGGCCCTGGCCACCGAGCGCCCGATCCACTTTATCCACTGCGCGCGTAACGGCGGGGTGCATGCGTTCCGTGAGTGGGTGGATGGCCTGGCCGCGCAGCATCCGCAGCTCAAGCGTTTTTATTGCTACGCCGAAGATGATGGCGTGAGCCCGGCGGCGGACAAGGTTGGCATGCTGAGCCAGGAGCAACTGGCGGCGTGGTTGCCCCAGGAGCGGGACGTGGATGCGTATTTCCTGGGGCCTAAAGGCTTCATGGCGGCGGTCAAGCGTCACTTGAAGGCCTTGGGCGTGCCGGAGAAGCAGAGCCGGTATGAGTTCTTTGGGCCGGCGTCGGCCTTGGAATAACTTACTCGGTCAAAAATGTGGGAGCGGGCTTGCTCGCGAAGGCGGTGTATCAGAAGCACATTCAGTGACTGACACTCCACCTTCGCGAGCAAGCCCGCTCCCACATTTTGATCTCCATTTTCCCTGATTAATCTCCTGTTAATGCCTCCTGTTTAAACCTCCTCACGCCAACAGCTCAACTTTCACCGTCCACGTGTAAACTTGCGGCCATTGGCACAACCAACATTGGCTAAAGGGAAACGGGGATGATCGACGAATTGCGTTTGGGCAGGGAGCGACGCTTTCTGGTACTGCTGGGCATTATTTGCCTGGCGCTGATCGGCGGGGCGCTGTACATGCAGGTGGTGCTGGGCGAGGCGCCGTGCCCGCTGTGCATCCTGCAACGTTATGCCTTGCTGCTGATCGCGATCTTCGCCTTCATCGGTGCCGCCATGCGCACCCCCCGCAGCGTCACGGTGTTTGAAGCACTGGTGACACTCAGCGCCCTCGGGGGTGTCGCTGCCGCCGGCTATCACGTGTACATCCAGTTCTTTCCGAAGGTCAGCTGCGGCATCGATGTGCTGCAACCGATTGTCGATGGCTTGCCGCTGGCATCAGTGTTTCCCCTCGGCTTCCAGGTCGACGGTTTCTGCGAGACGCCTTACCCGCCCGTTCTCGGCCTGTCCCTGGCCCAATGGGCGCTGGTGGCCTTTGTGCTGACGGTGATCCTGGTGCCACTGGGCATTTACCGTAATCGCCAGAGCAAAGCCTGATCCGTAGATGATCAAACGCCCCGGCCTTCCTATAAGAAGGCCGGGGCGTTTTTGTTTGTAGGCATTTTGTGAAGGGACCGTGACGCGGGGCAAGTTTGGGTGCGCGCAGCATGCGACATGTTGTCACACGGAAGCTGTCGCAGGACGTTTCTCACGCCCGTAAACGCGGCATAAATTTGCATGGAACGGCGTTTTGTGGCTGTCAGTTCGTCGTCTGGCCGGTGCCGCGAGCGGCTTGAGCTCCGTGACATTGCCTGATGTCTGAATGCCTTGTTTTTAGGGCACTTGGATGCATTTTCGATGCCCCTACAGCTTGTGGGGGATGTGGCGAAATGCCCAATAACACGGCATTTTTTGTGGTTTTTGTCGAGAATCAAACGCGATACGATCGCGGACCTTTGCAATAATGGTGAAGGATTATTGCTGGAAACGATAAAAATTATTTCTGGATAAGACATGGTTTATACATCGCTAGCTAACTACAATCGCCCGCATTGAATGTCCGGTGCTGCTCACCCCTGAGCAAACTAGGGCGGTCGAGAAGCGGATGTAACGTTTCGTGCGATCCCAGGTGCCGGCAGCCTTTCAACTATCCGCACCAAATGGAATTGGTCTGTAACAAGGCCTTTGACCAACGAATTCGAATAAGAACTCACCGCTAGCCCGGGACGTGTCGATTCGCGCAAGGCGCGACGGGCAGGCCCTTATTCAATCGAAGAGAAATGCCAACCCTTGGCAGGGTGAAGTGTTGGCGATCAAAACCCAACTGCATTGCGCAAGCTGCTTTAGAGGTCGTGAGATGAGTAAAAACAGGTACCCCCGATTACTAGGCTTTTTGCCGCTGCTTGGCATGATGTTAATGCTGGGAGGCTGCAAGTGGACCTTGCTCGACCCTAAAGGTCAGGTCGGTCTGGATCAACGCAACCTGATCATCACCGCCACCCTGCTGATGCTGTTGGTCGTGGTGCCCGTGATCATCATGACGTTCGCGTTCGCCTGGAAATACCGCGCGTCGAACACCAGCGCCACCTACGCGCCGAAGTGGTCGCACTCCACCAAGATTGAAATCGCGGTGTGGCTGGTGCCGATCCTCATCATCATCGCCCTGGGTTACATCACCTATAAGTCGACCCATGAGCTGGACCCGTACCGTCCGCTGGACTCCGACGTCAAGCCGATCAACATCGAAGTGGTCGCGCTGGACTGGAAGTGGCTGTTCATCTACCCGGACCTGGGTATCGCCACGGTGAACCAGATCCGGTTCCCGGAGAACACCCCGCTTAATTTCCGGATCACCTCCGACGCCGTGATGAACTCGTTCTTCATCCCTGCACTGGGTGGCCAGATCTACGCGATGGCAGGCATGCAGACCCGTCTGCACCTGATCGCGAACGAGAAAGCTGAAATGGAAGGCATCTCCGCCAACTACAGCGGTGCTGGCTTCACCGGCATGAAATTCAAAGCGATCTCGACGAGCCAGGAAGATTTCAACGCCTGGGTAGCCGAAGTCAAGGCCGCACCTAAACAGCTTGATCAAGCTGAATACGACGCCCTTGCCAAACCAAGCCAGAACAACCCAGTCGCCCTGTACTCCACGTACGAGCCGGACCTGTTTCAGAAAATCGTCGACAAGTACGAAGGTATGAAGCCAGGCAAGCCGATCGAGCACGAGAAGAAAGAAGTGGCCGCGGTTGAAGGTTCTGACACGGGCTCGCATTCAACTGCTGGGGCAGAGGAGTAAACGATGTTTGGTAAATTAAGTTGGGATGCGGTCCCGTTCCACGAGCCGATCGTGATGGTGACCATCGCCATGATCGCGCTGGGTGGTCTGGCACTGTTTGCAGGTATCACTTACTTCAAGAAGTGGACCTACCTGTGGACCGAGTGGCTGACTTCGGTCGACCACAAGAAAATCGGCGTCATGTACGTCATCGTTGCCATGGTCATGCTGCTGCGTGGTTTTGCCGACGCCATCATGATGCGTACCCAGTTGGCCATGGCCACCGAGGGTTCGCCTGGCTACCTGCCTCCTGAACACTATGACCAGATCTTCACCGCCCACGGTGTGATCATGATCATCTTCATGGCGATGCCTTTCTTCACCGGCCTGATGAACCTTGCCTTGCCGCTGCAGATCGGTGCGCGTGACGTTGCGTTCCCGTTCCTGAACTCCCTGAGCTTCTGGCTGCTGGTGTCCGGCGTGGTACTGATCAACCTGTCCCTGGGCGTCGGCGAATTCGCCAAGACCGGTTGGGTTGCGTATCCGCCATTGTCGGGCCTGGCCTACAGTCCGGGCGTGGGTGTGGATTACTACATCTGGGCGCTACAGTTATCAGGACTCGGGACGACACTGACGGGGGTCAACTTCCTGGCCACCGTCTTGAAAATGCGCGCCCCGGGCATGAAGCTGATGGACATGCCGATCTTCACCTGGACCTGCACCTGGGCCAACGTTCTGATCGTTGCATCGTTCCCGATCCTGGCTGCAACCATGGCGTTGCTGTCGCTTGACCGTTACCTGGATTTCCACATTTTCACCAATGAACTTGGTGGCAATCCGATGATGTACGTGAACCTGTTCTGGGCATGGGGTCACCCTGAGGTGTACATCCTGATCCTGCCAGCGTTCGGTATCTTCTCTGAAGTGATCTCGACCTTCTCGGGCAAGCGCCTGTTCGGTCACCACTCGATGATCTATGCCTCGGGCGCGATCTCGGTACTGGGCTTCATGGTTTGGCTGCACCACTTCTTCACCATGGGTTCGGGGGCCAGCGTCAACGCGTTCTTCGGACTGGCGACGATGCTGATTTCTATCCCGACGGGGGTGAAGCTATTTAACTGGCTGTTCACCATCTATCACGGTCGTCTGCGTATCACCAGCCAGGTTCTTTGGACCCTGGGCTTCATGGTGACCTTCGCGATCGGCGGCATGACCGGCGTACTGCTGGCCATCCCGGGTGCTGACTTCGTACTGCACAACAGCCTGTTCGTAATTGCTCACTTCCACAACGTGATCATCGGCGGCGCAGTATTCGGCTACATCGCAGGTTTCAGCTTCTACTTCCCGAAAGCGTTCGGCTTCAAGCTGCACGAAGGCTGGGGCAAGGCTGCATTCTGGTTCTGGATCTCGGGCTTCTTCGTCGCGTTCATGCCGCTCTATGCACTGGGCTTCATGGGCATGACCCGTCGTCTGAACGCCACCACCAACCCTGAGTGGGTACCGTACCTGTACGTTGCCATGGTCGGTGCACTGATGATCGCTGTCGGTATCGCCTGCCAGTTGATTCAGCTGTATGTCAGCGTGCGTGATCGCAAGCAGAACATGTGCGAATCCGGCGACCCATGGAATGCACACACCCTGGAATGGTCGACTTCGTCGCCACCGCCGTTCTACAACTTTGCCGTACTGCCGAAGGCCGACAGCATCGATCCGTTCACCGAAGCCAAGGAAGACGGTACTGCGTACCAGAAGCCAGCACGTTATGAACCGATCCACATGCCTAACAACACCGCTACCGGCGTTGTGATGGGCGCGCTGTTGACCGTGTTCGGTTTCGCGATGATCTGGCACATCTGGTGGCTGGCCATCGTCAGCCTGGTGGGTACCATCGGCTACTTCATCGTTCACGCTGCCCGTGATGACCAAGGCTACATGGTGCCGGTCGACGTGATCGAACGCATCGAAGCCGAGCAACACGCTCGCCTGGTTGCCGAGAAGAAGATCCCGGCCAACCGTGTTGAAACCTCGTTGGAACAGGCTTAAACCATGTCGAACTTAGTGACCAATGCTGGACACGCCCATGTCGATGACCATGGGCACGATGACCATCACCACGACTCGGGGCCAATGACCGTATTCGGTTTCTGGCTCTACCTGATGACCGACTGCATCTTGTTTGCGTCGATCTTCGCGGTGTACGCGGTACTGGTAAACAACGTAGCGGGTGGCCCGTCGGGCCACGACATCTTCGAACTGCCTTACGTGCTCGGCGAAACCGCCTTGCTGTTGTTCAGCTCGATCACCTACGGCTTCGCCATGCTGGCCTTCTACAAGGGCAGCAAGAAAGGCGTCCTGAGCTGGTTGGCACTGACCTTCCTTTTCGGCCTGGGCTTCATCGGCATGGAGGTCAACGAGTTCCACCTGCTGATCTCCGAAGGTTACGGCCCGCACCGTAGCGGCTTCCTGTCGGCGTTCTTCACGCTGGTAGGGACCCACGGTCTGCACGTGACTGCCGGTCTGATCTGGATGGCGACCATGATGTATCAGGTCAACAAGCATGGCCTGACCAACACCAACAAGACGCGCCTGAGCTGCCTGAGCCTGTTCTGGCACTTCCTGGACGTGGTCTGGATCTGCGTCTTCACCGTTGTCTACCTGATGGGGACTCTGTAATGGCTAATGCACATTCCCATGACAGCCACGATGACAGCCACGGCAGCGTCAAGTCGTACGCCATTGGCTTCATCCTGTCGGTCATCCTGACGCTCATCCCGTTCGGCCTGGTGATGTACCCGACCTTGCCGAAATCGATCACCTTGATGATCGTCCTGGCGTTCGCGGTGATTCAGGTTCTGGTTCACCTGGTGTACTTCCTGCACCTGGACCGCTCGAAGGCTCAGCGCGATAACGTGATTGCGTTCGTGTTCGCAGGCTTGGTGATCCTCCTGCTGGTTGGCCTGTCGGTATGGATCATGTTCAGCATCCATACGTTCATGATGGCGAAGTGAGGTAAGACCCGATGTCGCTTAAGCACTTTATCCAAATCACCAAACCGGGGATCATTTTCGGTAACGTGCTTTCTGTGGCAGGCGGTTTCTTCCTGGCCTCCAAGGGGCATGTCGATCTGGCCATTTTCCTGGCAGCGATGATCGGCACGTCCCTGGTGGTAGCTTCCGGTTGTGTATTCAACAACTGCATCGACCGCGATATCGACATCAAGATGGAACGCACCAAGAATCGTGTGCTGGTCCAGGGCCTTATCTCCCTGAAGCTGGCACTGATCTTCGCGACCGTTTTGGGTATCGCCGGCGTGGTGTTGTTGTACAAGGTGGCCAACCCGCTGGCGGCGCTGTTTGCCGTGATCGGCTTTGTCATCTACGTCGGCTTCTACAGCCTGTACCTCAAGCGCAAGTCGGTTCACGGCACGCTGGTGGGCAGTCTGTCGGGGGCGATGCCGCCGGTGATTGGTTATGTGGCTGTGACCAATAGCTTCGACATGGCCGCGCTGGTGCTACTGGTGATGTTCAGCCTGTGGCAGATGCCGCACTCCTATGCCATCGCGATCTTCCGCTTCAACGACTACCTGGCTGCCTCGATTCCGGTTCTGCCGGTCAAGCGTGGCATCAAGGTAGCCAAGAAACACATCCTGCTCTACATCCTGGCCTTCCTCGTGGCGACCTTGATGTTGACCTTCAGTGGCTACGCCGGCATGAGCTACCTCGCCGTTGCCGCCGCCATGGGCATGTACTGGTTGTACATGGCCTGGACCGGCTACAAGGCGGTGGATGACACCGTCTGGGCACGCAAGCTGTTCGTCTTCTCGATCTTCACCATCACCGCCTTGAGCGTGATGATGTCCCTGGATTTCCAGGTGCCGAAAGAGTTGCTGCTGACGTACGCTCACTGAGTGATCAAGCAGTAAAAAACCCCGCCTTCGAAAGAAGCGCGGGGTTTTTTATTGAGGGGCCTTTAAACTATGCCAAATCTTACAAATGCAGGAAGCAGCGTGATGAGTAAAAAAGCCGTTATCGTATTCAGTGGTGGGCAGGACTCGACAACCTGTCTGATCCAGGCACTGCCGCTGTATGACGAAGTGCACTGCATAACGTTTGATTATGGCCAGCGTCATGTGGCGGAAATCGAAGTCGCGCAAAAACTCTCCAAGCAACTGGGTGCCACCGTTCACAAGGTGATGGACGTGTCCCTGTTGAACGAACTGGCCATCAGCAGCCTGACCCGCGACAACATTCCGGTACCCACGGTGAACAGCTCAGGCGAGAGTTTGCCGAGCACCTTTGTGCCGGGCAGGAACATTTTGTTTTTGACCCTGGCGGCGATCTACGCCTATCAGGTCAAGGCGCAAACCGTGATCACCGGCGTGTGTGAAACCGACTTCTCCGGCTATCCCGATTGCCGGGACGAGTTCGTCAAGGCGCTGAATAAAGCGCTTCAGTTGGGCATGGAATACGACGTGCGCCTGGAAACGCCGTTGATGTGGCTGAACAAGGCCGAGACCTGGGCCCTGGCGGACTATCACCACCAGCTGGACTTGATCCGCAACCAGACCCTGACCTGCTACAACGGCATTATCGGCACGGGCTGCGGCAACTGTGATGCGTGCAACCTTCGCGCGCGGGGCCTGAACGACTACCTGGAAAACAAGGCCGCCGTCATGCAGAGCCTGAAAAGCAAGCTGGCGTGATGTCGATCGTTCCCACGCTCCGCGTGGGAATGCATCCCGTGACGCTCCGCGTCACAAAGGCGGACGCGGAGCGTCCAAAGCGGCATTCCCACGCAGAGCGTGGGAACGAGCATCAGTTGGCGTATCGCCCGTGATGTAGCGCTTGAACAGCGAGCGGGCGCCATAGGCCGGCAGGATATTGAAGAAGGCAAAGCAGACCTTGATCGCAATCTGCACGTAGATCATGTTCAGGATGTCGCTGGTCTGCATGGCGCAGTAGAACGCGATGAAGCAGAACAGGAAACTGTCGATGATCACCGCGAAGAACGTACTCAGGAAAATCCGCAGGAATAAATACCTGGAGTTGGTCAGCTCTTTGATCTTGCACAGCAGGTACGAGTTGATGTTCTCCGACACCAGGAATCCCTGCGTTTGCAGGCCCAAACCTTGTGCGCGAGGTATCCCCTCGCGGATTACCTGCACAACTGAGCAAATATCCAAATGGATGTTTCATATTAGTGCGGGATGAATTGCTGTACGGTGTTTAAGCGGCTGTTATAGACGGTCGCGTTATTGCTCATATCCATAATTAACAAGCTGCATGACAGCTTGGCGTTCTCCTGGCAGTTATAAAAAGGGCTCTTAAAGTCCGTTCAACCTCCGTGAACGAAGTACTCAGCCTTTTGCAGTGAAGTCGAACTTGGCCCGTGCGCCGATAGTGGTTCGACTCATGAGGAGATATCCCGTGATAACCCGAAGAAAACTCCTGTACTCAGGCGCAGCCTTGACCGGTGCTGGCCTGTTTGCCCCGCTGTGGGCCGGTGTTGCGTTGGCGCAGGAAGTCAGCAGCGCCGCCAGCGACGACATCGAATCCTTCCGCCAATTGTCGATGTTCCTCCTCGAACGCCCGAGCCTGGATGCCACCTTGTCCTTGCGCATCCTGGCCCAGTGCACCCAGAACGACCCCGAGTTCCCGCAGAAGATGAAAGCCTTGTGGAGCAAGGTTGGCCAGCATCACTTGCGTAGCGTCGGCCAGTTGTCCGGCAGCCCGTTCTACGCCGACCCGGTGATCAAGGACACGACGCAGAAAATCGTCTCCGCCTGGTACCTGGGCTACACCGGCACGCCGGTGTCCCTGCGCGCTACCGACGGTACGCGGCTGGTGACCTTCACCGGCGCGCTGGCCTACCAGCCGACCGCGGACGCCACGGTGATCCCGACGTACTCCCGGGGAAAAACCAATTACTGGGTCAATCCTCCGGCCACGCTGGCCAACGACTAAGACAAGGCACTTTTATGAATCAGGATTTTGACGCCGATGTCATCGTGGTTGGCTCCGGCGCATTAGGCAGTAACGCAGCCTTTGAATTGGCCAAACTCGGCAAGTCAGTGATTATTCTGGAAGCGGGTGAACATATTCCCCGCTGGAAGATAGTCGAGAACTTCCGTAATTCTTCGAACAAGGGCAATTACAACTCACCCTATCCCAATGAGCCGTGGGCCCATCATTCTTATGATGAGCAGTACATCGAGAACACCGGTTCTTTCGAGTTCCGCCCCGGTATGTTGAAACTGGTGGGCGGCACCACCTGGCACTGGGCGGCGGCGTGCTGGCGTTATTTGCCCAACGATATGAAGCTCAAGACACTCTACGGAGTAGGTCGCGACTGGCCCCTGGAATACAGCGAGCTGGAACCCTATTACGTGCGCGCAGAAATTGCCCTGGGCGTGTGCGGCAGTGACACCCAGGACCAGAGCGGGCAGGGCGGCGGCGCTTTCCCGCCGCGCTCAAGCCCTTATCCAATGGCGCCGGAAGGCGATACCTACCTGTTCCAGCGCCTGCGCGAACGCATGGCCCCGGCCGGTTATCACTTTATCCATGAGCCCAATGGCCGTGCCACCGAACCCTACGACGGGCGCCCGGCGTGCAGCGGCAACAACAACTGCATGCCGGTCTGCCCCATAGGCGCGATGTACAGCGGCGATGTGCACGCCCGCCATGCGGAACAGGCCGGCGCCAAGCTGATCACCGACGCCACTGCCTACAAGCTGGAAAAAGGCGCGGACGACAAGATCGTCGCCATCCATTACCGCAGCTCCACCGGCGCTGATGTGCGGCTCACTGCCAAGTACTTCATCGTTGCCGCCCACGGCCTGGAAACCCCCAAGCTGCTGCTGATTTCCGAGGTGGCCAACTCCTCCGACCAGGTCGGTCGCAACCTGATGGACCACACTGGCCAAGGCCTGCAGTTTATCGCCGACGAGCCGTTGTGGCCGGGACGCGGCGCGGTGCAGCAGGGCGGGATTTTCAACCGCCGCGACGGCGAGTTCCGCAAGGAGCGGGCGTCGGTCAAACACTCGATCTCCAACAACGTGCCGAACATCGCCGTGGCCAAGCGGCTGATCGCCCAGGGCGTGTACGGCAAGGAGCTGGACGAACGCATCCGCCACGACGCGGCGCGTTGGGTCGACGTCTCTACCGTGTATGAAACCCTGCCGCTTTCGACCAACACCGTGCGCCCGAGCCGCACCCGCAAGGACGCCCTGGGCATCCCGATGCTGGTGGTCAACTACGAGGTGGGCGACTACGTGAAGGCGGCCAAGGCCGGCGTCACTGAAGACTATGCGCACTTCGTGCAACTGATGGGCGGCACGGTGGTGGAAGACAACACCGGCTACCAGAACCGCGACCACCTGATGGGCACCGTGATCATGGGCGCCAACCCCAAGGATTCGGTGGTCAACCACGAGTGCCGCACCCACGACCACGCCAACCTGTTTCTCGCCACCACCGGGGTGATACCGGCCTCCGGCACCATCAACCCGACCCTGGCCGGCGTGGCGCTGAGTATCCGTATGGCCGACATCATTGCGCGGGAGGTCTAGGTCATGGGATTGCTTAAATTTCCGTTGCTGGCCTTGCTGCTCACCGCGTTGCCGGTGTTTGCCGCTGAAGACACCGATGCGCTGATCGAGAAGGGCGCCTATGTCGCCCGTGCCGGCGATTGCGAAGCCTGTCACCGCACCGCCGAGAATGGGGGCGCGCCGCTGGCCGGCGGGTATGTGATCGACTCGCCCATGGGCAAGATCATCTCCAGCAACATCACTCCGTCCAAGGCCTACGGCATCGGTGACTACACCGAGCAGCAACTGGCGGACGCCTTGCGCAAAGGCATCAACGCCAAGGGCCAGCACCTGTACCCGGCGATGCCTTACACCTCCTATCAGGGCATGAGCGACGACGATATCCACGCCTTGTACGTGTACCTGCAACAGGGCGTCAAAGCCGTGGACCAGCCGGTGCCGGAAACGCACCTGGCGTTCCCGTTCAACATCCGCCAACTGATGTTCGGCTGGAACCTGGTGTTCCTCGACAGCCAGGGTTTTGTGCCGAAGCCCGGCGCCACCGAACAGACCAGCCGTGGCCAGTACCTGGTGGACAACCTCGCCCACTGCGGCGCCTGCCACACCCCACGTAATGCCCTGATGGCCGAGGACAACAGCCAGTACCTGGCTGGCGCCAAACTGGGTGGCTGGGTCGCGCCCAACATCACCTCCGACAAGGTCAGTGGCCTCGGCGACTGGAGCGAGGACGACCTGGTCAACTTCCTGAAAAACGGTCACCTCGCCGACAAGGCCCAAGCAGCGGGCGGTATGGCCGAAGCAGTGGAAAACAGCTTCCGCTTCCTCAGCGACAGCGACCTGCACGCCATGGCCGCCTACCTGCACAGCGTGCCGCCGATCCGCGATCCCGGGCAGACCGAGCGGGTGGTGCGCGACGTCAAGCCTGTGGACATGAGCACCCTGGAAACCGGCCAAGGCGATCAAGCGTCATTGGCTGACGCGACCGGCCTGGATGGCGCACGCCTCTACAACTCGGCCTGCTCCAGCTGCCACGGCCGCGATGGCCAGGGCTCGGCGGACAAGTTCTACCCGTCCCTGAGCCTCAACACCGCGCTCAACGGCAACCAGGCCAACAACCTGGTGATGGCGATCATCGCCGGCATCGACCGTAAAGGTGCCGACGGCGCAGTGAACATGCCGGCCTTGGGTGGCGACCTGAACGACGCGCAAATCGCCGCCATCGCCAACTACAGCCTGCAGACCTTCGGCAACCCGGCGCTGAGCGTCAGTTCCGAAGAGGTGACCAGCCTGCGTCGCGGTGGGGATACGCCGTTATTGATCACGGCGATGCCGTATCTGCTGTGGGGCGGTGGACTGTTGGCGCTGGTGCTGGTCATCGTGCTGGTGCTGTGGCGGCGTCACCACCAACACCTGCGGGCAGTGGAGGCCAAGCGGATTGCGTTGAACCGCCGTTTTCATTCCAACTAGCCAGAAACGCAAAAGCCCCGCCTTCGGTATGAAGTGCGGGGCTTTTTAATGCCTCAACGCTGGCGTAGCAGCTGTCGAGCTTAAGCGAGGCTGCGTCAGGCGCGACGCGATGCCTGTGTCTGGCGCGATTGCTATGTTGCTGCCATCGCAGCCTCGCTGACGCTCGACAGCTCCTAGGCGATGCTGTAGCCATCAAATGCGGTTTGCTGCTGCAATGCGGTGATGATGCTTTTACGCGTCAGTGGCTGCTCGGCGCCCGAGTTATCCACAAAGGTTTCAACCTCAAGTTCCGCCTCATCACCTTCACCGACAAAGGTAAAGCCGAGGAATTCAAACGCCTCACGGTCCACGTTCGGCTTGGAACGCGGCGAACGCAGCGGCAGGTTGACGCTGATGCCGTCCTTGCTGATGGCGAACACTTCCATTTCCTTCTTCGGGCGGGAAGCCTTGCCTTTGCCGGCGCTCGGGTTGCTGATGGCCTGGTGGGTCTGGTTCAGCACCTTGAGGGCCAGGCCGTAGACCAGTTCCTGAAACTCCGGATCGTCCTTGAAGCTGGACAGGATGCGGCTGATGGAGAACTTGGTATTCAGGTCTTCCAGGGCGGCGTTGTCGGCGGCTTCGGCGTCCTTGAGCTGCTTGAGCTCGCCCATCAGGTCGTAGGCCTTGTCGTCGTCGAAGGCGTCGTGGGCCTGGCGGATGGCCACGCGCAGCTCGCGGATCTGGTCGCTTTCCTTGGAGGTGTGGAACGCGTCCAGCACCATTTCACTGATGGTCTTGGCCGCCGGCACGTGCTGTGAAAGATTGATGGCGTTTTCGTATTCAGCTTTGGACTGCAAGGCGACTACGGATTCTTCGGTACGGGAATCAGACATTGAAATTTCACTACTTCAGTAAACGGGGAGACGGGAAAAGCGTCGCGCATTTTCAGCGGGGAGGGGGATCAGGTCAAGGCAGCACAATGCCCTCATCGCGGTTGAATGACGCCAACGCCCGCTGCAGCTTGATCGCCCGTCCGCAAAACAGCCCAACGGTAAAACCCGAAGCCCCGCCCGCCAGGGCCAGCATTGGCGCGGTGCTCGACAGCAACGGATGCACGGCGTGCTGGTAACCGAGGTAATACTTCACGGCGAAGAACAGTTGGGAGATCAGCAGGATTTTCCAGGTGCCGGGCAGCACCAGCGTGTGGCCATCGAGGCTTGCACCCTTGGCGGTGAACATCGCCATCGTCAACAGGCTGCCCACCGCCGCACCGCCCAGCCAGCAGCCGATCGACAGCGTTGAATGTTCAATGGACATCAGCGACCAGATCACCAGCACCACCGGCAGGATAACCAGCGACCGGTGGTTTTCGCGGCTGCCGCGGGTGGCTTTGATCCCGTACCAGCAGATCCACAGATAAACGGCGTACACCCAAAGGGGCGTGCCCTGAAGAATGTCGAGCATGGTCAGCGTCCGTGCCTGATGAAGTTGGGCGTCGATATTCGCCGGGCTGCGCGTGGTCTGTCCATCGATTTAACCGAGGCGCTTGCCCATTTCGAAGGCGCGTTTTTCGTAGCCCAATTCCTCGTACAGCCGCTGCGCCGGTTCGTTGAAGGCCCAGACGGTCAGGCGCAGATCACCGGCGCCCTGGCGGATGGCCCAACGCTCCGCGAGCGCCATCAGCTCACGGCCAATGCCCTGGCCGCGATGTGCCTCCAGCACGCAGATCGAGCCGATCCTGGCAACACGCAGCGGCTGCAACAACGGGCTGGCGGTCTCGATGATTTGCGCGGTGATAAATCCAATACCAACGCCGTGCTGCTCGGCAAGAAACACCGCCTGAACCCGACTGGTGAGGCAGGGCCGCCAATGGGACTGGTCGCGCTCCACCTGGTCGGTGGCATCACGATAGATATCGGGCCGTTCCTGGTGGTGCAGGCGGTTCAGCGGCTGGCCCAGTACGCATAGGGTGTGCAGGTCATCCAGGTGCGCCTGGCGATAGGTCAATCCTTGAGACATGGCAGTCCTTCGAACGGGGCAAAAGGCGTTTTATGCCCGTTATCGGCGATCACGTAAAGGCGCGGCGTTGGCCCCAAGCCCTTCGACGAAGCCGGCAATGCGTCGGCAAGCCTCCCTGAGGGTGTCATCGGCAACGGTAAACGAAACCCGCACAAACCCTTCGGCGCTGGGGCCAAAGGCTTGGGCATCAAGCACCGATACGCCGGTCTGGCGATACAGTTGCCAGGCGAATTCCCGGCCCGTGAGCACGGTGCGGCGTACGTCCACCAGCATGAACATGCCCGCCTGGGGGACTCGGCAGTCCAGCTCGCTGATCGCACTCAGCTCATTCACCACCAGGTCACGCCGGCGCCGATACACCGCACGGGCATCGCTGACCACGGCCTCATCCAGTTCCAGTGCCTTGAGCGCCGCCGCCTGGATAAACCCTGGCAGGCCATAAATCATGCACAGCAGCAAGTTCTCCAGATGGCTGATCAACGTGGGCGGGCCGGCCACCCAACCTACCCGCCAGCCAGTCATGGCGTGGCTTTTCGACAGGCTGTTGAGCACCACCGTACGCTCGGCCATGCCGGGTAACGCGCTGATGCTCAGGTGTTGATCGTCATAGATGAGCTGCCCATACACTTCATCGCAAATTACCCACAGGTCGTGGGCGCGTGCCACTTCGGCGACAGCTTCCAGCTCTTCGCGGCAGTAGACGTTGCCGGTGGGGTTGCACGGTGTAGCGAGGGCGATGCCCCGGGTCTTGTCGGTAATCGCGGCCTTCAGCGCGGTACGGGTCAGGCGAAAGCCGTTGGCGGCCGGTTGTTCGACGGTTTTAATGCGTGCCCCCGAGGCTTGGACACAGGCCTCGTAGGTCAGGTACATCGGCTCCGGCACCAGCACTTCATCGCCGTGGCTGAACAGGCACAAGCAGGCCGCGAACAGGCCATTCTGCGCGCCGGCGACCAGGGCTATATTGTCGGCGTGCACCGCAATCCCTTGCAGCAGGCTCTGCCGTGCGGCGATGGCCTCCCGCAGTTTCGGGCGGCCGAGCACATGGGTGTAGTGGGTGTCGCCAGCGCGCAGGGCGTCCACGGCGGTTTCACAGATCGCGCTGTGTGTGGCGAAATCCGGATCGCCGACACTGAGCACAATCACGTCTTCGCCACGCAGTTGAGCTTCGGCGGCGGCGTAGTGAATATCCCAGGCACTGACGGATTCGCCGCCAATGCGCCCCACAAAGGGTGAATAACGCATCCTTGCTCTCCTCGCCGACATCGATGCCCGCGTCAATTAGTCAATTTCAGTTCCACTGTAGAACATGGCGCCTGATCCACATCAAGGGCCGCGCGCAAAAAATCCGCTACAACGAAGCTGGGGCTGACCATGCTCCGGTTATCTGCCTGATGACCCAATAAAAACGATTGCAGACCTGCGCCGAGGGGACCGCCCCAGGCCGGGTTATTAAAGGAATAGTGCGATGATTTTTCCCCTGTCACGTCTGGGCCTTGTGGGGGTGGTGCTGTGCCTGTCCCTTCCCCTGCACGCCAACGAAGCCGACCCCACGCTGATCGAACAGGGCAAATACGTTGCCCAACTGGGTGACTGCATCGCCTGCCACACCGCCAAGCAAGGCGCGCAAATGGCCGGCGGGCTTGAACTGAGCACGCCAATGGGCACGATCTATTCGAGCAACATCACCCCGGACCGCGACACCGGCATCGGTCAGTACACCTTTGAGCAGTTCGACCGGGTGATGCGAGAAGGTGTGACGCCCGCGGGGCAGAACCTGTACCCGGCGATGCCGTACCCGTCCTACGCGAAGATGAGCGAGGGCGACATGCGCGCGTTGTTCGCCTATCTGATGCAGGGCGTGAAAGCGGTGAACAAGCCGAACCTGGACGCTGAGATGGGCTTCCCGTTCAACCAGCGCTGGGGCCTGGCGTTGTGGAATTTTGCGTTCCTCGACAAGCAGCCGTTCGTGCCTGACCCGGCGAAGGATGAAGTGCTTAACCGTGGCGCCTACCTGGTCCAGGGCCTGGGCCACTGCGGCTCTTGCCACACCCCGCGGGGTATCGCCTTCCAGGAGAAAGCCATGAGTGATGCCGGCCGCAGCGGCCGGCATTACCTGGCCGGGGAGACCGTCGAACATTGGCGCGCCTTGAGCCTGCGCAACCTGTGGACGGTGGACGACACCGTGCAATTGCTCAAGACCGGGCAGAACCGCTTTGCCACGGTCTCGGGGAACATGGCTGATGTGATTCATCACAGTACCCAGCATTTCACTGACGCTGACTTGACGGCCATCGCGACTTATTTGAAATCCTTGCCACCGGGCAAGGATGATCTGCCGATGCCCGCCGTGGCACACGAACCTGCTGCACCGCCCAAGGACCTGTTCACCAGCCGTGGCGGCCTGGGTTACATGCAGTTTTGCAGTGATTGCCACCGCAGCGACGGCGGCGGGGTGAAAGGGCTGTTTCCGCAGTTGGCCGGCAACCCGGGCGTTGCCTCGAACAACCCGACTTCATTGCTGCATATCACGCTGACGGGGTGGGAAACGGCTGAGACCGCAACCCATCCACGGGTCTACACCATGCCCGGGTTTGCCCGGTTGGCGGATCAGGAAATCGCTGAAATCCTCAGTTTCGTACGCAGCAGTTGGGGCAACGAAGGCACGCCCATCAGCGCTGCCCAAGTGAAGAAAATGCGTGGTCAGCTCAACCCGGTCACCACCGATTCGTCAGCGTTCGAAACCCCGCGCCTGGCTGAGTTGCTGACGGCACCGAATGCCGATCAAGTGGTGCGCGGCATGCGCCTGCACCTGCAAACCAAGGAACTGCTGCCGAACAATGTGGGTAATGCCTTGAACTGCACCAGTTGCCATCTCAACGCCGGTACCGTGGCGGACGGTTCGCCGTTTGTGGGTGTCTCGGCGTTCTTCCCGAGCTATGCGCCGCGGGCAGGCAAGGTGGTGAGCCTGGAAGAGCGGATTAACGGCTGCTTCCGGCGTTCGATGAATGGCAAGCCACTGCCGCCGGAATCGGCGGATATGCAGGCGATGGTGGCGTACTTCGACTGGATGAAAAACAACACCCAGCCTGAAGATAAAGTCGCCGGACGCGGGGTGGGCAAGGTCGACACTGCGATCAAACCGGACATGGAGAATGGCAAGCAGGTCTATGCCAGGCAGTGCGCGGTGTGCCATGGCGACAATGGCCAAGGGTTGACGCGGGCGGATGGCGAGTTGGTGTACCCGCCGTTGTGGGGCGAGCAATCGTTCAATATCGGGGCAGGGATGGCCCGGCTGTACACGGCGGCGGCGTTCGTGAAACGCAACATGCCGATTGGCTTCCACGAGAAATTCCCGTTGGGGCAGGGTGGCTTGTCGGATCAGGAGGCGGTGGATGTGGCGGCTTACTTCTCCCAACAACCTCGTCCGGATTTCCCGGACAAAGTGAAGGATTGGCCGAAGGGGGGTAAACCCGTGGATGCGCGGTACTAACCCCACAACCTGTTCGAAGTGGGCACAGTCAAGGTGGGAGCGGGCTTGCTCGCGAAGACGGTGGGTCAGTCACCCATGTATTGACTGACACTCCGCTTTCGCGAGCAAGCCCGCTCCCACAGTTTTAACCGAGTGCAGCCAGTTAGAAGGTGGTGCGCAAGCCAACCTGCACACTCCGCCCCGGCGCCGGGGCGATGTCCCGCAGGATCGAACTGGCGTAGCGCACGGTCTGGTTCGTCAGGTTCTCGCCGTTGACGAACGCCAGCCACTGGTTGCCGCCGACATTGAAGCGGTAGCCGGCGCTGGCGCCCAGGGTGGTGTAGCCATCGGTGCCGCTTTCGTTATCCGGCACCCGGCCCTGGCCCGCCGCGTGTTCAACGTCAATCCGCGCCTGCCAGCGATCCAGTTCCCACAGCAAGCCGCTGTTCAAACGCAACGGCGCAATCCGTGGCAAGGCTTCACCCGTGTCCAGGTTGGTCGCGCGGGTGTAGTCGCCGGACAGTTCCAACGCGAACTTGCCGTAGGCACCTTCCCCCAGCTTGATGTGATCCTGGGCTTCAAACCCTGCGAAACGCGCACGCACGCCGGAGTATTTGTACTCAGGAATGCCGCCGGCATCTTCCTCGCCTTCGTCATTCAGGGTGCGACCGCTGCCCAGCAGGCCGATGTAGTTGGAGAAGTGGCTGTAGAACACGCCGAAGCTGCCCTTGTGGGTGCCGTTGTCAAAGCGCAGCGCCAGGTCGCTGGACACCGCTTTTTCTTTCGACAGGTTGGCGTCGCCCAGTTCATAGGTGCCGGTGGCGACGTGAGCGCCGTTGGCATACAGCTCGTAGAACGTCGGGGCGCGTTCGGTGTAGCCGAGGGTGGCGGCCAGGGACCAGATTGGCGTGAGGGTGTACACCGCGCCAGACGACAGGCTGCCGGCGGTGAAGTCGGCAGACTTGTTGGCATTGGCAAAACGCGCGTTACCTTTGCCGTCGGGGTCGACGTTGGTGTGTTCCAGGCGTCCACCGAAGCTCAGCTTGAGGCGCTCGGTGGCCTGCATTTCTTCGAGGATAAACAGCGCGCCGGCGTTGGTGTCGGTCTGCGGTACGAACGCTTCTTCACCCAGCGCCGAGAACTCGTTGCGGCTGACCTGCGCGCCCACCACACCGTTGAATGGCCCGATCGGCAAGTGCCGGGCTTCAACCCGGGCTTCGTAGCCCTTGTTCTTGAAGGTGGTGCCGGTCTCGCCGCCTTCGATTTCCATGTGCTTGTAGTCGGTGTAGCCGGCGTCGAGTTTCACCGAGGTGAACGGGCCTTGCAGGTTGCGGATCTCGGACGCAAAGGCGTAGTGATCCTGCTTCATGCGGATGCGCACGTCCTGCTCGGCCGGGGAGCCGTAGTTGCTGTCGTAGTTGCTGTAGGACAGCCCGGCGTAACCATCGTCCCAGGTGTAGGAACCGCCGACCGAGCCGCCATCCTGGCGCCCGCTGCTGTTGCCCAGGCGGCCGTTCTTGCCTTCACCGTTTTCGCTTTCCGGCGCGTGGCGGCTGCGGGCGAAGCCGGGGATTTTCAGGTCGTTGAATTCCCGGGCACTGGCGTCCAGGTGCAAGGCGAAGGTGCCGTTGCCGGCTTCCAGTTTGCCGGCGCTGCTGCGGGTGGTGTCGGCGCCGCCGTAGCGCAACTCACCGGCACCATGGATGCCTTCGATGGCTTCGGTGGGGATGCGGTTGTCGAAGGTATTCACCACGCCGCCGATGGCACTGCCGCCGTAGAGCAGGGCGGCCGGGCCGCGTACGATTTCGATGCGGTCGACGTTGACCGGGTCCAGCGGCACGGCGTGGTCATAGGACAGCGACGAGGCATCCAGCGCGCCCACACCATTGCGCAGGACGCGAATGCGGTCGCCATCCTGGCCACGGATGATCGGCCGGCTGGCCCCCGGGCCGAAGTACGACGACGACACGCCGGGCTGCTTGTTCAGGGTTTCACCCAGGCTGCCTTTTTGTTGCAGGGTCAGGTCATCGCCTTCGAGCACGGTGGTGGGCGAGGCGAGGGTTTCGCTGCCCAACGGGTTGCCGGTGATGACTTGGGGTTGCAGCTCCAGGGCGTTGGCCTGGGAGGTGATCAACAGGGCGGTGGCCAGCGGGGTGAGGCGCCAGAGAGAAGAGAGGGACATCGGTCGTTCCTTGGCAAACGGCAAAAAAAGAGAAGGCTGAAAACGGTAAGGGATTCGATACCCTTTGATAGTTATCGTTACAATATAACATCACTTTTTTCTCTGCCAAGGGGAACTTTCCCAGAACCCGCTCGATCGCTCCCACACTGATCGTTCCCACGCTCTGCGTGGAAATGCATCCTGTGACGCTCTGCGTCACCATTGCGCGGGGCTGAAATTTGCGTCGACCGCGGGACGCAGAGCGTCCAATTCGGCATTCCCACGCAGAGCGTGGGAACGATCGAACAGTGGCCTATAGTGAAGGCAGCGCTTCCACCCGCACGGCCCGTCCGCTAAGGTGCGCGGCTTCGTTTTCTTCTTTTCGCAAAAGGCCCGGCATGACCGCGACAAACAAAGACCCACTGCACGGCGTCACCCTGGAACAGGTCCTCACCGCGCTGGTGGCGCATTACCAATGGGAAGGCCTGGCCGAGCGCATCAATATCCGCTGTTTTTCCAGTGACCCAAGTATCAAGTCGAGCCTTTCGTTCCTGCGCAAGACACCGTGGGCGCGGGAGAAGGTCGAAGGTTTGTACGTGAAGTTGATGCGCACCAAGCGACCGGTCGAGGACTGAGGTGAAACGTCACCTTATCGGCCTCGCAGCCCTCGGCGGTTGGGCCGGCCTGGCGCTGCAGCAGTACATTATTTTCTACTTCCGCTGGATCGATGGCGCCAGCCTGTTGCCGGGCCTGGTGAATTTCTTCAGCTTCTTCACCGTGCTCACCAACACCCTGGTAGCGGTAGTGTTGACCCACGCCTGGGTGCAACGGCCAACCGCGGCGAGCCGGTTTTTCCTCGGGCCTGTGGTCAGCAGCGGGATTGCCGTGAGTATTGTGGTGGTCAGCCTCGCGTACAGCCTCTTGCTGCGGCACATGTGGCAGCCCGCGGGGGTGCAGTTTGTGGCGGACGAACTGCTGCACGACGTGATGCCGTTGGTGTTTGTCGCCTATTGGTGGTGGTGCGTGCCCAAGGGCAGCTTGCGCCTCCAGCACATCGGACTGTGGGTGATTTACCCGCTGGTGTACTTCGCGTACGCGTTGTTGCGTGGGTATGTGTGGGGGCTGTATCAGTACCCGTTCATTGACGTGGACAGGCTGGGTTATCCACAGGTGTTCATCAATGCCGGGGGAATTCTGGCGGGGTTTGTGCTGATTGCTTTGGTGGTGGTGGGGCTGGATAAAATCATCAAGCCCCGCATCTGATCACTCTTCTTCGCTGCCTTCCGCGCGCCAGTAACCAACCGCCTTGAGGAACGCCTCATTGACGTTGTGCGTGTCCAGCAGCACCCGCCGCAGCTGGCGCGACAGTTTGCTTTCGGTGGCGACGAAGCTGTACAGCGAACCGTCCGGCAGCGTCAGGTTCTGCACCGTCTCGAGCAGGTCATCCTGGCCGCGCACCACCCAGATCACTTCCACCTCGGCGGCGCTGTGCAGCGGCTGCTGTTCCGCCGCATTGGCGATCTCGATCACCGCCAATACCTTGCGCCCCGCCGGCAATTCGTCCAGGCGCCGGGCAATGGCCGGGATCGCGGTTTCATCACCGATCAACAGGTAGCTGTCGAAGATATCCGGCACGATCATTGAGCCACGGGGCCCGCCGATGTGCAGGTGCTGGCCGACCTTGGCCTGCTCGGCCCAGGTGGAGGCAGGGCCATCGCCGTGCAGCACGAAGTCGATGTCCAGCTCGCCGATGTCCAGGTCGTACCGGCGTGGGGTGTAGTCGCGCATGGCCGGTTGTGGGCCATCGCCGCGCAGGTTGAAGTCGGGGTTGTCCAGCGCCGCTTGTTCGGCGGCGTTCTGCGGGAACAGCAGCTTGATGTGATCGTCACTGCCCAGGCTGATAAAGCCCGCCAGTTCCGGCCCGCCCAGGGTGATGCGGCGCATGCGCGGGGTGATGTCGACCACTCGCAGGACTTCGAGGCGGCGGCGTTTGATTTCGTGGGTCACGCGGTGGATGGCTTGGGTATTCATTGGGCTTTCCCGTCGGCAATGGCTTGGGCGGTGCTGTTGAGCAGCGCCGCGACACGAACGATTTCTTCCGGGCTCCAGCGCCCGTGGTGCGAATGCAAGGCGTGACGCAGGTTATGCACCGCCTCGTGGATTTCCGGCGGACGGTCCTGGCCGCGCAGCGAACGTTTGCTCACATCCATGCGCATGCGAATACCTTCGAGGGCAACCGCCTGTTCGCTTAAGAAGAGACGACCGGCGTCGGTGATTGTGTAGCGTTTTTTTCCGTCATCGGCGTCGCCGGTAATCAATTCGCTTTCTTCGAGAAAGGTCAGCGTGGGGTAGATCACGCCGGGGCTGGGGCTGTAGGCGCCGTCGAACAGGGTCTCGATCCGGCGAATCAGGTCGTAGCCATGGCACGGCTGTTCGGCGATCAGTGCCGGCAGCAGCAGTTTCAGGTCGCCGGGGGCGAAAACCCGTGGGCCACGGCCGCCGCGCTCGCGGCCTGGGCGTTTGTCGAAGCCGTCGCGGCTGTCACCGGGGTCGCGGTGTGAATGATGGTCTCTCATTTCGGATGCTCTCGTTTGGTTTAGATACAACGTAAGATATATCTTAATGCCGCTGCAACCCCGACAGACGAACGGTCATCTCGCGCCGTGTGAGACGGGACTCGAAAACAGGCTGATCAGCGCACTGACTCTCACGACATATTCGCCAACTTGTTAGTTGGCGTGCCCCAGTAATTACTGTTGTTTTTTATAATATGTAATCCTATTCTTACGGACGTGTTCTGCACTAAATCATTCTTGTTAAGTTAATGTAGTCCGTTTCTTACGGCTGATTCTAAAGTTTTGGCAAAGTGCCATAATTTTCCTATGTGTCTTGGTATGACAAGGCTACGTGAATAAGCGAATCGACCGGCTTTCATATTCAAAATCGAAATGGATAATTGCCCGGCCTCGAACGAACTCCTGAATTGCAATACAAGTAATTGGAAAGCCTCCGATTTCCACTGTTTCAGGAAACTGTTCTGGCGTTTGGTTAATAAGTCCTGTGCGCAACTAAGCCAGGATTTCGTTTTGATTTTTAATACATATGAGCATCTGCAAATGAAGACTAAAGTAAAAGCTGCGCTGTTGACTGTCGGCCTGTTGGCGGGTTCGATCTCTGTTGCTAATGCGGCGGACGGGACGATTACATTCACCGGTTCGGTCCATTCGGGCGCTTGCTCTATCAAGCCTGAGTCTGTGGATCAGTCAGTTGCACTTGGCGCTATTGCAAAGCATCAGTTGCAATCCGGCGGCAAGTCCACCGCCCGCCCCGTGACTATCGAACTTGAAGGTTGCGACCTGTCTGGCCTCACCGATAACACCGTGACCACTACCTTCACCGGTGCGCCGTCCAGCGTTGTGCCTGGCGGCATCGGCACGGTCGGTAGCGCGGGCGGCATCGGCATCATGATGACCCACGGCGGCAAAGCGATTGAGCTGGGCGTGCCAACCACTCCGCAGGCCATTGTTGCCGGTAATAACACCCTGCAGTTCGGCGCCTACGTACAAGGCCAGGCGACAGGCGACATCGTTCCTGGTGATTTCAGCGCGGTCACCAACTTCACCTTGGCTTATCAGTAAGTGTTTCCCCCGCCACCACTGGTGGCGGGGGAAAACTGGCGGGAGATCAAGGTGAAAACATTCATAAGTCTCGCTATTGCCTCTTCATTGACGCTGTTCATCAGTCCTTGTGATGCCGCGCAGACGCGTGTGCAAGGCGATGGGCTCGTCACGCTGGGAGGCGAGATCATCGACTCGGCCTGCGGGCTGGAAGCGGTCACTGCCGATCAGACCATCGACATGCCTCCCGAACCCATCGGCCGCCTGTTGCGAGAGGGCGCGGGGCAAATGCAGCCGTTCCAGCTACGGCTGGTCAATTGCACGGTGACCCGTCCCGACCCGTTGCGCCCCGGCGAAACGCTGCCGGACTGGGAGCATCTTCGCGTGACGTTCGACGGGCCCAGCGATATGGGCGGGCGCTCCTTTGCAGCCTTTGGTGCCTCGCAGGGGGTTGCTTTCCATATTGAGGACGCAGCTGGCCAGGTGAGTGTGCCGGGAGTGCCGATGGCGTTGCTGCCGGTGGTTGATGGCGACATGACGCTTCATTACAGGCTCCGCCTGGTGGGCAACGGAGTGCCGCTGTTGGCAGGGGCTCACCGCGCGGCAGTGCGGTTCAAGTTGGAATACTTCTGAAGATTGAGTTGCGTGTATGTTGAATACGTCGAAAGTCATGAATACGCTGCGCCCCAGCCTCTTTGGCGGGTTGATATCACTGGCTGGAACTGCAATGGGCGCCGGGGATATTGAGTTTAATACCGACGTTCTTGATCTGATTGATCGCTCCAATATTGACCTGTCTCAGTTTGCACGCAGTGGGTTTATCTTGCCTGGCACCTACTCGATGGTGGTCCAGCTCAATACCCAGCCTATATCTGAACAATCGGTGGCGTTCTTTCACCCCGATGATGATCCCAAAGGCAGTGCGCCCTGTTTATCGCGTGAGCTTGTCGAGCAACTGGGCCTCAAGGCGTCCGGCGCTGACCAGCTCAAGTGGTGGAAAGGCGGGCAGTGCCTGGATGTCACGGGCTTGCCCGGCATGCAAGTCAGTGCCGACCTGGGCACCTCCACCCTGGACATCAACCTTCCCCAGGCCTACCTGGAATACAGCGCCATCAACTGGGACCCGCCGTCACGTTGGGATGAGGGGGTGCCGGGGTTGCTGGTCGACTACAACATGACGGCGCAGTCCAGCTACCGGAAAAGTAACGGTACGCGCAATGACCTCAGCGGTAACGGCACACTCGGCGCCAATGCCGGGGCCTGGCGCCTGAGGGCGGATTGGCAAGGGCGTGTCGAGAAAGACCGCGAGGCCCAGGCCAGTCGGCAAAAACTGGAATGGAGCCGCTATTACGCGTATCGCGCCGTTCCTGCGCTGAAGGCACGCCTGGTGGTGGGCGAGGACTACCTGTATTCGGACCTGTTCGACAGCTTCCGCTTTACCGGTGCCGGGCTCAAGTCAGACGAAAGCCAGCTGCCGCCCAACCTGCGGGGCTACGCACCGGAAGTGGTCGGGGTGGCCAGGACCAATGCAAAGGTTGTCATCAGCCAGCAGGGGCGTGTGCTCTATGAAACGCTGGTGGCGGCAGGCCCTTTTCGTATCCAGGACCTTAATGACGCCGTGTCCGGCACCCTGGATGTGCGGGTCGAAGAGCAGGACGGTTCGGTGCAGAAGTTCCAGCTCGATACGGCAGGCGTTCCCTACCTGACGCGTCCCGGGCAGGTTCGTTACAAGCTGTCTGCCGGGCGACCGTCCAACCTGCAGTACGAATCCCGCGGTGATTTTTTTGGCACCGGCGAGTTCTCCTGGGGGATCAGCAATGGTTGGTCGCTGCTGGGTGGTGCGATAACGGATAACAACTACCGTGCGTTGTCGGTGGGCGCGGGCCGGGATTTGCTGGCGTTCGGCGCCGTTTCTCTGGACGTCACCCAGTCTCGCGCCAGCCTGTGGAACCAGACACTCTCGGGTAAATCCTACCGCCTTCAATATTCCAAGAACTTTGAAGAGTACGACAGCCAGGTCACCTTTGCCGGTTACCGGTTTTCCGAGAAGAACTACTTGAGCATGAGCCAATACCTGGATGCTCGGCACTACGGGTTGAACGGTGAGCTGGGCGGACGCGGCGTGTTCGATGAAAACGGTAACTTCATTGAACACTGGAAACCCATTGGCGGTAACAAGGCGCTTTATACGGTGACGGTGAACAAGCAGTTTCGCGATCTGAACACCACGGTGTATGCCAGCTATAACAAACAAACGTATTGGAACCGGCCGGACACCCAGCGCTGGAACCTGTCGGCGTCTCGTTACTTCAACGTGGGTTCTGTCAGGAACATGAGCCTGTCGCTGAATTTATATCGCACCCATGAATACCAATATAAGGATAACGGAGCAGCGCTGACGGTCAGCCTGCCGTTGGGGCCCACCGGCACCTTGTCGATGGATGCCAACAGGGCCGGCGGCAAAAACAGCTTTACCACGCGCTACGCCGATCGTCTGGATGAACGTAACAGCTACCAGCTCAGTGCCAGCGATACCTCGGCCAGCGGCTACCTGAGCCATATCGGTGACCAGGCCGACATCGACCTCAGCGCCACGACGCAACAAGGCAATAACCGCACCCTCAGCGCATCCGTGCGTGGCGGCGGCACGCTCACGCCTTACGGTGGGGCGCTGCATCGAACCACCAGTACCGGCGGAACCCGCCTGCTGGTCGATACCGCCGGTGTGCCCGATGTGCCCGTGCGGGGTTACGGCACGCCGACCCGCAGCAACGCGTTCGGCAAGGCGGTCATCTCCGACATCACCAGCTACCAGCGTACGGCGGCCAGTGTTGACCTAGAGAAATTGCCCAGCGATGTCGAGGCCACTCAATCCGTGACGCAATTGACCCTCACCGAAGGGGCCATTGGCTACCGATCCCTGGAAGTGATTTCCGGCCAGAAGGCCATGGCGATTCTTCGCCTGCCGGATGGCAGCGCACCGCCCTTCGGCGCCACGGTGAAAAACCGCAAGCAGCAGGACACCGGGGTGGTGAATGACGGCGGGGATGTCTACCTGAGCGGCATTCAGGCCGGCGAGCAGATGATCGTCAGTTGGGGCGGCACCGAGCGCTGCGTCCTGACGCTGCCTGTCGAGTTGCCAGCGGATGCATTCACCGATGCCCTGCAATTGCGCTGCCAGACGGTAGCCGTCGATCAAGCCTCACCCGAGCCAGCCACCCTGACCGGCCAGCGAAACACTATGGAGAATCCATCCTCATGAAACACAACATACGTTTTACCTACGCACTGCTGCTGGTGGTCTTGAGCCAGAGCGCCAACGCCGCTGTCGGCCTGGACCGTACCCGCGTGATTTTCGATGGTGGCAAAGATGCAACCAGCGTCAACATCACCAACAACAACCCCCAGTTACCGTACCTGGCCCAGGGCTGGATCGAGGATGAAGAGGGCAAGAAAATCACCTCACCCTTGATCGTGCTGCCACCGGTCCAACGCCTGGAGCCCGGCAAGCAAAGCCAGGTGAAAGTCCAGGCGCTGCCGGCCGCCAAGTCGCTGCCCCAGGATCGGGAGACGGTCTACTACTTCAACCTGCGGGAAATTCCGCCGCGCAGCGACAAGCCCAACACCCTGCAAATCGCGCTGCAAACCCGGATCAAATTGTTTTACCGGCCGCAGGCAATTACCCCCACCCAGCAGGACCTGGCCAACCCGTGGCAGGAAAAACTGACCCTTACCCGGCAAGGCGATCACTACCGGGTGAATAACCCCACGCCTTACTACGTGACCCTGGTGGATGCGCGCAGCAGCAAGGACGGCAAGACCATACCGGGCTTCGAGCCGGTGATGGTCGCGCCCAAAGGCACGCAAGCCCTGGGGCCGACTGCCAAAGAGCTCGGTACCACCCCCTATTTGTCCTACGTGAATGATTACGGTGGCCGTCCGCTGCTGGCGTTCACCTGCAGTGGCGAGACGTGCAAGGTGAACACGCAACTGTCTGTGGCCAATCAGTAGTGCCTGCTGCCGGAGAACGTCATGAAGTTGCACACAGTGAAGGTCTTGGTCGGTCTGTTGCTGGCCCTGATGGGGCCGGCGCACGCCGCGGATGACGAGGATGTGGAGGGCATGGTCGGGATGCTCAACATTCTCGGGTCCATGCACGAAACCCCCTGCAGCCTGGAGATGGCATCCCTGCACCAGACGATTGACCTGGGCCCGGTATCGGCCAGCCAGTTGCAACGGCCGGGTGACCAGGCGACCTCCGTGGCCTTTCAACTGCTGTTCGAGGATTGTCGGCGCACTGCCGGCCGCATCGCCAGTGAGCGCACGGGAAACCTGACATGGAGCGCCTATCAACCGGTGCTGTCGGTCGCGTTCATTGCGCCGGCCGATGCCGATGATCCACGGCTGGTCAAGGTGCAAGGCATCACCGGGATGGGCCTGCGCCTGACCGATTCCCAGGGGCGCGATGTACAGCTGGGTTCAAGGGGCGAGCCGTTGTTCTTGCCCTTGGGCCGCAACACGCAGACCTGGAACGTCCAGCCCACGCGCACGCCGGCACCCCTGACCAGCGGTGCATTCCGGGCCGTGGTGGATTTCAGGCTCAATTATGAGTAAGGGCAGAACAATGACCAGGTTAACCGGCCCGCGGGCCATTTTTATCGGTGCGGGACTGCTGTGGGCGGTCAGCCAGGGCGTGCAGGCCGATACCAACCTGACGATCCGCGCGGTGATCATCGCGCCGCCGCCATGCGTGATTAACAGCGGTGGCACGCTGAATGTGCCGTTCGGCAATGACCTGCTGACGTCGCGGATTGATGGCGTGAATTATCGACGGGACGTGCCGTATACCGTCACCTGCAGTCCCCCCGTTTACAGCAACGCGATGACCCTGGAACTCAAGGGCGCGGCGGCCGGGTTTGATAACAAAGTGCTCTCGACCCCCAAGACCGACCTGGGTATCAAGCTATTCGCCAATGGGGTGGACTGGCCGCTGAACACGCCGCTCAGGTTTACCCATCCGACCTTTCCAGCCGTGCAGGCAGTGCCGGTGAAGCGCGCGGGCAGCACGTTGACCGGAGGGGCCTTTGCGACCGCCGCCACCCTGGTGATCGAGTACCAATGACGAGCCCTAATAAAGAGGAACGATCAATGACAAGTTGGCCGCAGCGAGCGTTGCTCGCCTTGTGTTCCATCGGCTTTTGCAGTGGTGCGTCGGCCAACCTGACGTTCAACGGAACGCTGAACGAGCCGCCGCCCTGCACGATTGATTCGGGCAGCACGATTGAAGTCGATTTCGGGGATGTCGGCACCAAGCGCGTCGATGGCGTGAAATACCGCAGGGCCGTCGGCTACACCATCCGCTGCGGCGCCTCCACGCTGCCGTGGTTGTTGAAGCTGAGCGTCAAGGGCACAGAGACGACTTTTGATAACACCGCCCTGCAGACCACTGCGCCTGACCTGGGGATTCGGCTGTATCAGAACAACGCGCCGTTTCGCCTCAACACGCCGCTGGACATCAGCCTGGCGGCACCGCCGACATTGGAAGTGGTGCCGGTCAAACGGCCGGGTTCGGTCCTGAAGGCCCAAGGGTTCACGGCGGTGGCCACGCTGTTGGCTGAATACCAGTAGGAGTCGAGTGTATGCGACACGCAATGATTCATAAGGGGCTGGCCCTGCTGCTGACCTTCGGCCTGGCGGCCACGGCGCAGGCGGTGGACAACCTGAGGTTCAAGGGCAACCTGGTGGAACAGGCCTGCTCCATCCGCCCGGGCGATGAAGCCATCACCCTGGAAATGTGGGACCTGACCAGTAAGCACCTCTACATCAACACACGCTCAGTGGGCAAACGTTTCACCCTGCACCTGGATGACTGCAATACCACCATCAGCGACTCGGTGACCATTCTGTTCAACGGTGCGGAAAACCGTGCGCTGCCCGGGTTGTTCGCCCTGGATGGTGGCAGTGGTGCCTCTGGTATCGGGCTGGGTTTGGAGACGCTGAGCGACAAACCGGTGCCGGTGAACAAGGTCGGCGACGAGCAGAAATTGAGCCCCGGCAACAACGTCATTCTGCTCAAGGCCTATGTGCAGGGTGAGCCGGATGCCCTGCGGGACAAGACCATCGGGCACGGCAGCTACCGTGTGACTTCGACGTTTACGCTGGATTATCCGTAACGGTAAACCGTTATGCATGGGATGAAAGAGAACAACATGAAACGACTATTTGGAGCCGTTGTGCTGCTTGCCCTGGCTGGCATTACGACGACCGTGAAAGCGGCTGATTGCCGAGTCAATGGCGGCAATTGGCAACGGGTGAACATTGGCGGGACGTTGAACCTGCAGGTCCCGGTGAATGTGCGACTGGAGGTGAATGAGCCGCGTATCCTCCTGTCCGGGGTGAGGATCGAATGTCGCTTCGAACCCGACAGTTATACCCCGGATGGACGGCAGGATTACTGGGCCACCGGGACGAGGATCGGCCCGGCCTGGTCGCCTGGTCCGAAGTTCGTCAACCAGACGACCGGTTTGCGCATAAATGGCACGTACCGCGACACGCCTATCCCGGCGGGTATCCGGATTGCGACCATGCCTAACAATACGACTCCGATCCCGATCGATGTCATTCCTTATATCTTGATCCGCAACAACCCGACCAACCCTATCGACATTCGAATAGGTGACACCCTCGGCGTGTTACGTCTCGACCAGACCAACAATTACGATAGCGGCTCCACGAGCCTGCAGCTCACGTACATCGCCAACAACGACTTCATCATTTCCCCATCGTCGTGCACGATCAACAATAACCAGCCGATCAATATCGACTTCGGCAATGTCCATCAGAGGGCGATAGGCACGGACCCCCTGTCCACCACCGTTCGTAAAGATCACACGCTCACCTACCGGTGCCCGGACCCGGGGATTACTACGCCGATCACCATTACCTACAAAGGCACGCCGTCTTCGTTCAACGCCAATGCGCTGGTGATGAGCAATGCGAACGTGGGTACGGCCCTTGTCCGTGGAGGGGCGGCGGTTAGAGTCAATGGCTCGTTCCTGACCCGTATCACCAACAGTTCCGGGAGCGACGTTGTAACGTTCGCCCTGGTCAAGCGAACCGGGTCCTTGCCTGTCGAGGGGCCGTTAAACGGCAGCGGCGTACTGGTAATGGGTGTGCCATGACACACCCATAGGGTCAGACCTGGCGCGTGACGCGGTTACGTTGTTCGCTGTGGCGCTCCAGGGCCTGGTGGGTCAACTCGCGCATCCATTGTTTTTCGCGGTAGCCCAGTTCGTTGAGCAGCAGGTTATAGCTATCGTCCGTCATGGGTTGCCCGGTCAGCACTTGCGGATGTGGCACACCCAGGGCGTCGGCGAGGCCCTTCAGCGTGAGCCTCAATGCTTCCTTCTGCTCGTCGGGCAAACCATTGGCCTGGGCCAGCCTGGCCTGGGCTTCCTGCAGTTCATCCAGGCGCGCGCATTGCTCGTCGAAATGCCGGGCATTGGCCTCAAGGGTGTTCGGGTGGTGGTCGTGCAGGCACTGTTCCCAATAGGGCTCCAGCAGCATCTGGTTGACCAGGCCGTCACCTTCGCCCAGTTCCAGCACGGTGCTGTAGGCCTGTTCGATTTGCGCCGCTTTCACGTCACCGGTGTCGCGGTACAGCATATGTTCTGACAGCCAGGGCAGGTCGAGGCGCTTGGCCAGGGCGGTCTGGTAGCTCAGGTAGACCTCCACGTCGTCCACCTTGCCCATCACGCCTTCCCGTCGTTGCGAACGCAGCCATTGGCCGAGGCCGCCTTCGGCTTCCGGTTTGAGCCGATTGGCAATGTCCTCGCTGGCGATGCGGTTCAATTGCTTGAGCCGTGCATTGCCCTTGGCCAGCGTCACCAGTTTGGCCTCGCGCTCGCTGGCCGAGGCGGAGTAACGCTGGGCTTCGCTGACCAACACCTCGATGCCCAGGTCATTGAAAATCTGTGCACTGCCGTCGGCGCACAGGCCGGGAAAACTGGCCATCCTGAACAGCTTTTCACGTAGCGCCGTGTCGTTGTGGGCCGCCTCCAGCAAACGCCAGACGCGCTCGCGCAACGTTTCAAGATTGTCCCAATAGGCATCCATGTCCTGGGGGCGCTGGAAGAAGTCGGATGCTTCAAGGGCCTTGATCACCTCGAACAAACCCTGGGAGCCGTGCTCGCGTTCCACCGCTTGCCACAGTGCCTGGCGCCTGCCCAGTAACGGCTGCTTGACCCGCTCCAGCCACGGGCCGCTCTCTCCACGGGGTTCATAGTGGCGGTTGGGGTCCAGGCCGGCGGCTTCGCGGTACTGCTCGTACAGCAGGCGCTGGTCGTTGAGCAGGGCGTTGCGGTCCAGGCGGGTGTGGGCGACGGTCCGGGCCTCGGCGCTGTTGGCCATGAGCGCTGGCACATGATCAATCCGGGTTTGGCTCAGGTCCAGCAGGAAACCCTCCTCCCGTGGATGGGCAAACAGTCCGGTGGGCCATTGGGTGATGGGGGTGCGGCTCAGGAACAGGCGGCGCAGGTGCGGCATTTTCGAGATGTTCGGGGGCTGCGTCAGCGGGTTTCGGTACAGGTTCAGGTTGCGCAGGTGCTTGAGGTTTTTAAGGCGCGCAACGTCGCCGTTGAGCAGCGTGATCTGGTTTTCTCCCAGGTTGAGGTCACGCAGGTAGCGCATGTTGGCGATGGGCTCGGGCAGCCGCGTCAGTTCATTCGCACTGACATCCAGCTCCCGCAGGGACGGGAACGCCTGCAGAAAGGGCCACTGGCTGTCGTTGAACATGCAGTTGGCGAGCTTCAGTTGGGTGACGTGCTCGAAACCATTGCCCAGCAGCGGCAGGCTGCCGGGCAGGTCCAGGGCGCTGAGGTCCAGGCTCGCGCCGCTCTGCACCTGGCCCCAATCGTCGCGGTGCTCGGCGAGGCGGTCTTCCCAGCAGCGATAGAGTTTGTGCGCAATGATATTTTTACGCAGTTTTTCCTCCCGGGCCATGCGGCTGTTTTTGGGATGAGGGCCGGGCAGGCGCTTCCATTGCTCCAGCTCCCGGTGCAGGTTGTGCCGCTGCAGGACCAGGCGATTGAGGACCTGATTGTTCAGCCCTGGGCCGATCTCATTGAGGAACCGCTGCAGGCGCACCTCCTCCAGGGTCGGGAACAGACTGGCCAGCACCTCCCGGGCGCGTGCCTGGCTCAGATGCTCCTGGGCGCGGCGCAACCCGCTGAGGGCCGCGCCGCCGAGCAGGGTGGTGGTCTGCACGTCTGCCGTACTGCGCAGCGGTGACTCGGCCAGCACTCGGCGCCGTTCGGCCAAGGGTTCGAGAATTGCCATCAGCCAATGCTTGAGCCCGGCGCCCTGGCCGGGCCGGTAGCCCAACTCGCTATGCTGGGCTTCGGACAATGCACGCAACAGGCATTCATAAAGGGTATCCGGGCCGTGCAGGCGTTGGCCCTGTTCATCGAACAGTTCGTAGCCCACGTGGTTCTGGCGCACCAGCACCCGGCGCCGGCTGGCATCGGCTACCCCGGCTTCACAGCGCAACGCACCGTTGACCTGGCGATCACGGATTTGCAGGTGCAGGTCGCCAAAGCCATCGCTGTGGCGCTTGAGGGTGTTGAGCACCAGGCGCTCGGTGCCTTCGGTGATCGGCCAGGGCGAGAAGAACCCGGCATAGGCCTGGGCACTGTGCTGGGCGAAGCTCAGTTCGCTGGCCTGGTTGAGCAAACGCAGCGGTACGTGTTGGTCCAGGGTTTGCCGTTCGGCCGGGGTGGCGCTGGCCAGCAGGGTTTCGGCCAGGGGCCGGTCCAGCGGGCTGACCTGCTCGCGCAACCGACGCACATGGGGATCGGCGCTGAGCTGGCGGGCGTTGTGGATGTAGTCGGCGATGTCACCTGTCTGGCGCGCCACCGAGTCCGCCAGTTGATCGCGCAAGGTTTGCACGCGCAGGTCTTGCGGTACGTCGCCGCCCAGCAGTTGCTTGATCGACGGCTCATCGAGAAACCCCAGCACCCGCGCCGGCAACTCGCCGGACATCACCTCGGCCAGGCTCAGTTGCAGCGTGTCGGCCGGCGATGCATCCGGGTTGGCGTACTTGTGGGAGTCGCCGGTCTTGTCCGAGCGCACGAACACTTCCAATGCCTTGGTTTGGGGCCAGCCCGGCAGCTCGGTGATGGTCTGCTCGAACCAGACGGACGTTGCATCCAGCGGCAGCGGTGCGCCGGTACGCAGGGTGTGCACGGTCTGCGTGGCCGCGTGCCGGGCTTCGTAGCGATTGAGGGTGGCTTCCAGCAGCGGCGGGGTCGGCCGGTTTTGCACGTAAAGGTTGCGCAATACACCGTCGTCGGCACCGCTGATGCGTTGCATCTGCTGCAGTTGCTGGTCGCTGAATGATGCGGCTCGTGGCCCCAGGCGGCGCATCAGTGTGGTGCTGTCCCAGGTGCGCGGTTGCTCGGCTTCATGCACGAAGGCGCCACTGCCGTTGAACCGCACCTGGGGTTGATAGGCGTTGGCGCGCTGCGGATGGGCGATACGCGTGTCGCCGGTTTCAGCGTCTGCCTGCACTTCGAAGTGAGCGCCTTGCAGCGCGAGGATCTGCTTGCCCTGATGGGTGTGCAGGCCGTCGACACTGGACGGCTGGTCGAGGTTTTTCACAGCATAGGGCGCAATATCCGGGTGCCACAGGCGCGCGCTGCCGTCGGGCCGCACCACCGGGCGCAAGCCTTCGACGAAGGGGCTGAGCTTGAGCCGTGCGACATGGCCCAACTGGCTGGCGGCGCCGAACAGGGCAAACTGGATCACGCTGTCGGCCACCGCGACCACTTGCTCTGCCGCCTCGGCTCCACGCCCCTGGGCCCAATCGAGAATCCCCTCGAACACCTCGTCGGTGATCTGGTACAGGCTGTAGGCGAGCATCGCTTCGCCCAGCAGCGGCACGAAAGGCGTCAGCACCAGCAGCGCTGCGTTGAAGATATCCCCGAGGATTTTTTCCAGGTTGTCCCACCAGGCCCAGCGCGCGTGGCGGTCAGCGGTGGCGGTGGGCACGGCGATGTCCAGGGCATCGTTGACGATCTTGTTCAACTTGAGGCGGTACTGGTAATTCCACAGGTCATTTTCGGCGGCGAGCGTTGAGCGATTGACGTGATCGTCACCGATGGCCTGCACGCTGAATTGCAGATTCGGCTGGGTGATCGGCGTGTCGCGCCAGCTGGGGCGCGGGTCGGTGTGTGGGGTTTGATGCCAACGCACACGGCTCAAGCGCGTATTGAGCCCGGCAAAGAATTCACCGCGCCGGGCATGGTCGATGAACTGGCTGAAGAAGGTCTGGTAGCGCTGCTTGTCCCGCAGTTTTTCCGTGAGATGACTGAGGAAGGCCGCGGGCGAAGGGTATTGCTTCAAGGGGTGTTCGGGGTCTGCGGGGATATACACCAGCACCTTGCCTACCGGCCGGGTGGGCTGCGGCACAAACAGCAGCAGGATGCCGGTCAATGCCGTGCTCATCAGGCTCAGGGTATGGCATTCAAGGGGCAGGCCCTCCAGCAGTGCGACGCGGCCGGCGATCAGGTCGAGCACGGCGCCATGGGCATCGGCGTCGATGTCCCGGTTGATCAGGGCCAGGTGCGCGGCCGTACCCAGGGCCGTCTTCTGGGTGGCAATCATCTGCAGGCGCACAGCCCGGGTCACCGCCGCGTCATAGAACCCCAGGGCTTGGCGCAGGCTTTTCTGATAGCGGGCGCCTAGGTCCAGGGTGCGGCAGATTTGCTTGAATTGTTCAGCGGTCAATACCGCGCCGGTGGTGGTGTGGCGCAACGTCAGTACATCGCGCTGCCCGCGTGGGTCTTCGGCGGACATGAAGGCGGAATCGACGAAGGTGTCCGAGGCGGCAAAGTTGGCCAGCGCGGCGTCCAGCAGCGACAGGGTTTTGCTTTGCTCCCCGCGCTTGAAGTCATGCACCCACCAGGCAACCGTGGCGCTGGCATACAGCCGCAGGTAGGTGGTTTTGACGTCGATATCGCCATAGGCCTTCAAGGCATTTTTCAGCAACGGTTCGGCGAAGGCGTACACGTTGGTTAGTGCCTGAAATCGTTGGTCCATCGCCGTCTGTTGCTGCCAGTGTTCGGCAATGGCGGGCTTGAGCGCCTGGTGCTGTCTGGCGCTGGCATGGGGATAGTGGCGGATGCCTTGGTGAGCGACGTCGTTGAGTGCGCGCAGGCGATGTGGCGAGGTGGTTTTCAGCCAGTGCGGCAGGGCGTTTTCGATAAACGCGTGGTGCAGGGACTGGTCGGGTATGTCGGCCATGGGGGCAACCTGTAGAGCTCAAAAAGAAGGCTTGAGTCTATGCACCGGCACGGCTGCGGATAAGTTTGAATAGTGGGTGGAAACTGCGGCGGATCCCTCAGTAATTCGCAAGTGAAAAGCGCAGGGATAGGCCCTTCAGCGCGCGCTGCATAAGCTGTTGTCGCCCGGTTGCAAATAGGGTGTAAGAATCGGCGCCATGCCCTTGAGTACTTGTACCGGCAACGCCGAAGTGAACTTGAAACCCTGGGCCGAAGCACCGGGGACGAAGGCGGTCAGCGTGCCGAAATGATGCTCGCCGATGTAGAACACGAAGGTCGCCGTGCGGTTGATCGCCTTGGAGCTGAGAATCCGCCCACCGGCGCCGATGGCTTCGATCCGGTTGTCCCCGGTACCGGTCTTGCCGCCCATGGCCAGCGGCGTACCGTCCGCCAGTTTGAAACTGCCGGACACGCGCCGTGCGGTGCCCGCGTCCACCACCTGGGACAGCGCGCCCTTGAGCGCCGTGGCCACCTCGGAAGGCAGCACGCGCTTGCCGCGATTGGGGTCATTGACCAGCCGGGTTTCGTACGGGGTGTCGGCGGCAAAGCGCAGGCTGTCGATACGCAGAGTGGGCTGGCGCACCCCGTCGTTGAGGATGATCCCCACCAGCTCTGCCAGCGCTGCCGGGCGGTCGCCGGAGCTGCCGATGGCCGTGGCGAGCGACGGCACCAGGTGGTCGAAGGGGTAGCCGACTTTTTGCCAGCGCTGGTGAATATCGAGGAACGCCTCGATCTCCAGCATGGTGCGGATGCGGCTGTCGCGGGCACTCTTGTGGCGGCTCTTGAACAGCCAGCTGTAAACCTCCTGGCGTTCATGTTCACTGGCGGCGGTGGCCTGGGTAAAGGTGGCGTCGGGGTGTTGCAACAGGTAGCCCATCAACCACAGGTCCAGGGGGTGAACCTTGGCGATATAGCCTTGGTCGGGCAGGTCATAGGCGCCGGGGCCATAGTTCTGGTAGAGCTTGTCGAGGCGCTCGTCGGTGAGTTTCTCAGGGCTTTTCACGCTGCTCAAATGGGAACGGACAAAACTGTTGAAGCTCGCCTGGCTGGCATTGGGCAGCAGGTAGCGGTGCACGGCGGCCAGGCGAATGGCGGTGGGATGCATGCCATCGAGAAAGGTATCGAGGCGCGCCTGGGTATCTTTGTTGCGGTACTTTTTCCAGAACTTGAGCAGGAACGTAGTGCCCTCGCGATCAGCAAACTGGGCCAGGTATTCCTGGCGGCGCGGGTCGTTGTCGTCCTTGAGCAACTCGGCGCTGTTGTTCGGGCCCTGGTAGGTGGTGTAGCGCACCAGGTCACGCATCAGGCGAATGAACGGCAGGTTGATGGACTCGCGCAGGGCTTCGATCAATGTGGGGGTGCGGCCGTTGTCCTGACTGCGGAAGTTGTGGAAGTGGTGCATGCCGCCGCCGGTGAAAAAGCCTTCGCTGGTGTTGGCCGAGTATTGGCGATTGAGGGCGGCGTCGAGCATGGCCGGCAGGTTGCGATCGCTGTTCTGGATCAGGTAATCGAGGGCCCAGCGGGTGATGCGGTCCTGGTCGTCCACCGGAATCTTGCGCAACTGGGCAGCGGGCATCGAGCCGTATTTGTCGTGCAACTCGCTGACGATTTGCAGGTAGGTGGTCATCACCCGCAGCTTGGCGGTGGAGCCCAGTTCCAGCTTGCTGCCCTCGTTGATGTCGAACGGCTGGTCGGTGCTGTCGGTCTGCACCCGCACCCGCGCGCCGTCGGGGGTCATCTCGTAGAGGTTGAAACTGTAGCGCACCTGGGCGGTGCTGGCGGGCGTCAGCAACGTCGGGCCGAGCAGGCCGATCTGCGCGGCGAAGGTAGGGTCGGCGAGGTGCTTGAGGTAGGCGCTGGCCTGGGCTTGCAGGTCCGACTGCAAGGTGCTGGTGGCAGACAGGTCGAGGCGGTCGAGGTCATACAGCGGCTGATTGAGCAGGGCGGCCAGGCGAGTGCGGGCGACGGTAATGCCCTTGTTGGTTTCGATCGGCTGGATCGTCGGTTGCTGTTGCCAGTCACGGTAGGTGACTTTGCTGGCGAGGGCGGCGTTGGCCAGGGCCGGGTCGATCACGTTGTTCTGTGCGAGCAGGCGGATGTGGCTGTCGGTGAGGTCCGCCAGCTCCTTGTGACCCTTGGACAAATAGTGAGACGGGCGGCGCTGGGCGATCATCAGTGACAGCACCTCGCGCAACGCCAAGCCTTTTTGCGACAGTTGTTTGGGGTCGCGGCTGTTGAGCAGGGCGTTGGTCTGGTTGAAGTCAGCGCCGTACCACACGCGCAAACCTTCGGCCATGCCGTGCACTTCGCCGTGGCCGGGCACCGCCGACAGGGGCACGCTGTTGAGGTAGTCGCGCACGATGCCCTGGCGGGCGGGGAGGGTTTGCGGGCCGTCCTGGTACGCGCGCACGCTGGCGGAAATCATCTGGCGAATTTTTTCGCCGCCGGACAGGGTCAGGCCGTCGGGCGAGTGGCGGTATTTTTCCAGTTGCGTCGCCAGGGTACTGCCGCCTGCTGTCTGGCCGGGCAGGTGCAAGAGCTTGGCCACCTGGGACCAGGCGGCCTTGGCGAAACGCGGCCAATCCACGGCCGGGTTGAGTTGAGGGTTTTTCGGGTCGAGCAGGTCGCGGTCTTCTATAAACAGCAGGCTGCTGACCACCACCGGCGGGATCGCCGCAAAGCTTGGGTACAACTGCTGTGGATACGTGAACTGATACAGGGGGGCGGCCCGGCAATCGGTGATAGTCAGGCCGGCCTGCATCTTTTCCGGGTAGGGCACGAACAGGCCGCGCTGGGCGTAGGCCATCAGGTCGGGGGAGAAGCGCGCTTGAGCCTGGATCAGGTAGTCACGCTTGATCAAGCGCGGCAGGAACTCGCCAAGGGCGCTGTAGCCCAAGCGCTTGTCAAAGGGCCCGGCACCTGGGTAAACCCGCGCATCGCTGGGGCCCGAATGCATTTGGTAGGTGAGGGTTGAGGCGATGTCGGTGAAGGTTTTGGCCTGCAACCTTGAAGTGCGCATTTCCCGCAGAGCGGCAAAAGCCAGGGCGATCAACGCAATCAACAGCACCAGCCAGAACAGCCGCCACCACAACCGTCGGCGGGGGGGAGGGCTTTGTGGCAATGGCTGTTCATCCGGGCTATCGGTGGAGACCGCAGCCTTGGTCGAAGCGTTTTGCCATAAAGCGCCCATAGTCGATTGATCCATTTACGCAGATTGATCGGACTTGGTTGAAGCTTAGACGGTGGTGGGCGAGTGGGCGGAATTTGTGAGAGGGATGTTGTTTGTGGTGAAGGGGCTTGCTGTGGTGAGGGAGCTTGCTGTGGCGAGGGAGGTT
>NZ_JAAAFU010000057.1:79759-105968 GCF_019352905.1 Pseudomonas sp. Xaverov 83
GTTTTGGGTCTGCTGCGCAGCCCAGCGGGAGCAAGCTCCCTCGCCACAATGGCGCTTGGTCGTCAGGAAGTGCCGTTCTAGAGCCTCCCCCACCGGTAAATCCGCCAAAGGTCGGGGCATGACGCTGCACCATTACCGTGCAATACTCGCGGCCGTTTGTTGGCGAAGGTTCCTACGCTGGCCAGGTAATGCTCCTCCGCAAAAGGCGTGTTTACCGAGAGTTCCCGCTGAATCTTGCCGTTTATAGAGTGAAAACCCCTGGGTTTAGCTTTTTATACTGCACCCCCGCTGATCTGGCTTGGCCAGACCGTTTTACCCAAAAGGTGAACCGGAAACGGTACGCCATGGCACATCCGCCACGACGCTCCGGACTCGGTGGCTCATATCCAATAACAAGACGAGGTTGTATCCCTATGCCCGCTGGCAATCACCTGCCCCAAGGCGAGACCGCTCAGGGCGGTCCGCTGAAACGCGAACTTGGCGAACGGCATATTCGCCTGATGGCCCTCGGCGCCTGTATCGGTGTCGGCCTGTTCCTCGGTTCGGCCAAGGCCATTGAAATGGCCGGCCCGGCAATCATGCTGTCGTACATCATCGGCGGTCTGGCGATCCTGGTGATCATGCGCGCCCTCGGTGAGATGGCCGTGCACAACCCGGTGGCCGGTTCCTTCAGCCGCTACGCTCAGGATTACCTCGGCCCGCTGGCGGGCTTTCTCACGGGCTGGAACTACTGGTTCCTGTGGCTGGTGACCTGTGTCGCGGAAATCACCGCCGTCGCCGTCTACATGGGCGTGTGGTTCCCCGATGTGCCACGCTGGATCTGGGCCCTCGGCGCGCTGGTCAGCATGGGCACCATCAACCTGATCGCAGTCAAGGCGTTCGGTGAGTTCGAGTTCTGGTTCGCGCTGATCAAGATCGTCACCATCATTGCCATGGTGATCGGCGGCGTTGGCATCATCGCATTCGGCTTCGGCAACGATGGCGTGGCCCTGGGGATTTCCAACCTGTGGACCCACGGCGGCTTTATGCCCAACGGCGTACAGGGCGTGTTGATGTCCCTGCAAATGGTGATGTTCGCCTACCTGGGCGTGGAGATGATCGGCCTCACCGCCGGTGAAGCGAAGAACCCGCAGAAGACCATACCGAGTGCCATCGGCTCGGTGTTCTGGCGCATCCTGCTGTTCTACGTCGGTGCGTTGTTCGTGATCCTGTCGATCTACCCGTGGAACGAAATCGGCACCCAGGGCAGCCCGTTCGTGATGACCTTTGAGCGCCTCGGTATCAAGACTGCCGCCGGCATCATCAACTTCGTGGTGATCACTGCGGCGCTGTCGTCGTGCAACGGCGGTATCTTCAGCACCGGGCGCATGCTCTACAGCCTGGCGCAGAACGGCCAGGCCCCGGCCACGTTCGGTACTACGTCAAGCAACGGCGTGCCGCGCAAGGCGCTGCTGCTGTCGATCTTCGTCTTGTTGCTGGGCGTGTTGCTCAACTACATGGTCCCGGAAAAAGTCTTCGTGTGGGTCACCTCCATCGCCACCTTTGGTGCGATCTGGACCTGGCTGATGATCCTCCTGGCCCAGCTCAAGTTCCGCAAGAGCCTGACCCAGGCCGAACGTGACGGCCTCAAATACCGTATGTGGCTGTACCCGGTCAGCTCCTATCTGGCGCTGGCGTTCCTGGTGTTGGTGGTGGGGTTGATGGCGTACTTCCCGGATACCCGCGTGGCGCTGTATGTTGGCCCGGCGTTCCTGGTGGTGCTGACGGTGTTGTTCTACGTGTTCAAGTTGCAGCCCACCCAAGCTGCGGCGCGCGCCGCAAGCTGATTGTTCCGCGCTCAACAAAAAGCCCCTTTCGGGGCTTTTTGTTTTTCAGGCGGTGGCGATGCGTGCCGGATGGGTGAGCCGCTTGTTCAAATCCAGCCAGGCCCCCAGCAACGCCATCAGCCCTGCGCCTACCAGTGCGGTGAAGATTTGCATGGCGAAGGCATCGCCGGTGATCGCATTGATCATGTCCGCCAGGGGCGCCAGCAACACCCCCAGGCAGAACACTTCCAGGGAGTAACGCCCCATGCGGCAGGTTTGTTGTGCCAGCCAGTTTTGCGTCCAGGCGCGGCCGGGCAACAGTTTGGCGGTGACATAGGCCAGGGCCAGGAAGTGCAGCAGACGCACCGGCGACAGGTCGGTCTTGCTGATGGGGTACAGCAGGTCGCTGAGTGCCGATGGCATCAGCGCATCGTGGATTTCAGGCCAGCGCCACGAGAGCGTGAGAACCCCCGCGACCAGCGCGTACACCGCCGCAGCCACGAACAGCGGCTGACGCAACAGCCCACGGGTTTCTGCGGGGCGTGGCTGCTGCGCATGAATCGCCGCCGCACCGCCCAGCACAAACAGCAACTGCCAGGTCACCGGATTGAAGTACCACACGCCGTCGGCAATCGCCGACAGGTTCCAGCCCAGGTGCGGTGCCAGCAGGTACACCGCCAGCGAAACAGCCACCACCGCCCAGGTCTTGCGCAACAGCAACGGCAGCACCAGCGGCAAGCAACCCAGCAGCACGATGTACAGCGGCAGCGGGTCCATCAGGTTGGGCTTGAAGCGCAATAGCAACTCATCCACCAACGCTTGCTGGGGATGGGTGACGAAGTGCGTCAGGCCCATCTCTTCAACGAGGTCGCGGGTTTCCACATGGCTGTTGGCGAAGAACACGATGCCCATCAGCATCGCCAGCAAGAAGATATGCACCACGTACAGCACCCAGGTGCGTCGCCAAATCTTTACGCAGGCGATCAAGTAACCGTCGCGCTGCAGGATCTTGCCGTAGGCCAGCACCGCCGCATAACCGGCCAAAAACACGAAGACTTCCGCCGCGTCGCTGAAACCGACGTTGCGCAGGGTGATCTGGCCCAGAGGGTTGTGGGGCACGTGATCCCAGAAAATGAAAATCAACGCCAGGCCCCGAAAAAAATCGATGCGCGGGTCGCGTCCGTTCAGCATGGCAGCGGGCTCTTGAACAAAGGGTTTAGTAGTGACAAGCGGACGACGGCTTTTGTCGAGCCGTACGTCGGGCGGGGCGCAGGTTGGCGGTATTTGTAAGCAATTGCAAAGCTGAGTTTTTTGCTGAATGTCTCATCGCTTCGTTTAAACGTCGATGATCACCAGCGTGCCATGACTGCCGGGCAGCACGGTGTGGGCAACACCGGCTTCCACCAGATACATCTGCCCGGTGCGTACGTCGATGGCCTCCTCGCCGATGGACAGGCGCAAAAGGCCGTCGGTCACCAATAGCCCTTCGTTGTAGTCGTGGGTTTCTTCTTCATAGGCCTGTGCGTCCATGCGCAGCACCTTGATCCGCGCCGGGCCGACGTGGCCCAGGCGGGTGGATTTCCAGGTGCCCGGAAGTTGTGCGGCGATGGCGGTGAAGTCCAGTAACGGCATGGTGAAGCTCCTTGTTTCAACGATGCCGTTCGGTGGTCCGGTTCAGGCGCAAAAGGGATGGCTTAGAACGCGTCCATCAGCAAAACCCGGCAGGGTTTGGCTTCGTATTGGTTGATCTGCGGCACCAGGCGGGTGAAGTGCTCCGTCTGGCAGTGCGCATCCAGCGCGGCCTGGTCGGGCCATTGCTCGACAAAGATAAAGTGCCCGGGGTCTTTCTGGTCGACGAACAGATCGTAGGCGATGCACAGCGGTTCCTGGCGGGTTTTCTCTACCAGTTCGGCGTACCACGGGCGCACGGTGTCGAGGTGTTCGGGTTTGATGAAGTCTTCGGCAATCACTTTCAGCATCGTATCGCTCCGTTAAACAGATCAGGCTGCGGCGATTTCATTCGGCTCAAAACTATCGGCCCGCGCCATCTGCCACATGCGCGAGTAAAACTCGCCGTTCACTTCGCCGGTGAGCAATTCACCTGGCTTGAGGAACACATGCAACTGTGAGAACAACTTGATCTCGGTGGCCGACATACGTCGCACCAAATGCTTGGCCGATAGCTGCGATGGGTGATCGAGACCGGCGGCGGCGAGCATTTCGGCCAGGGCCTTCAGGGTGTTGCGGTGGAAGTTGAACACGCGCTGGGCCTTGTCCGGCACCACCAGTGCCCGTTGGCGCAATGGGTCCTGAGTGGCCACGCCGGTAGGGCATTTGTTGGTGTGGCAGCTTTGCGACTGGATGCAACCAATGGCGAACATGAAACCCCGCGCCGAGTTGGCCCAGTCGGCGCCGATGGCCAGGACGCTGGCGATGTCGAACGCGCTGACGATCTTGCCGCTGGCGCCGAGCTTGATTTTGTCCCGCAGGTTCAAGCCCACCAGGGTGTTGTGCACGAACAACAAGCCTTCACGCAGCGGCACGCCAATGTGGTCGGTGAACTCCACCGGCGCGGCGCCGGTGCCGCCCTCCTTGCCGTCCACCACGATGAAGTCCGGGAGGATGCCGGTTTCCAGCATGGCCTTGGCGATGCCCATGAATTCCCACGGGTGGCCCAGGCAGAACTTGAAGCCCACCGGTTTACCGCCCGATAGTTCACGCAACTGGGCGATGAAATGCATCATTTCGATGGGGGTGGAAAACGCACTGTGGCGCGACGGCGAGATGCAGTCTTCACCCATCATGATGCCGCGGGTCTCGGCGATTTCCTTGGTCACCTTGTGCTTGGGCAGGATCCCGCCGTGGCCCGGTTTGGCGCCTTGGCTCATCTTGATTTCGATCATCCGCACTTGCGGGTTCTGCGCCTGCACGGCGAAACGTTCCGGGTCGAAAAGGCCGGCGCTGGTGCGGCAACCGAAGTAGCCGCTGCCCAGTTCCCAGGTCAGGTCGCCGCCGTTTTCCCGGTGATAGGGGCTGATACTGCCTTCACCGGTGTCGTGGGCGAAGTTGCCGAGCTTGGCACCCTGGTTGAGGGCGCGAATCGCGTTGGCGCTCAACGAGCCGAAACTCATGGCCGAGATGTTGAACACCGAGGCCGAGTACGGCTGCTTGCACTGCGGGCCACCGACCATCACGCGAAACGCGCTGGGGTCGCTCAACGGCGCGGGGCGCATGGAGTGGCCGATAAATTCAAAGCCGGACTGATACACGTCGATCAGCGTACCGAAGGGTTTGTCGGCGCTTTCGTTCTTGGCGCGGGAATAGACCAGCGAGCGCTGGGCCCGGGAAAAGGGCAGGGCGTCGCTGTCGGATTCCAGCAGGTATTGGCGGATTTCCGGACGGATGCCTTCCACCAGGTAACGGATATTGCCCAGGATCGGGTAGTTGCGGCGCACCGCGTGGGGGCTTTGCAGCAGGTCGAATATGCCGATCAGGCTGAGGATGCCGGTGACCGTCGCGATCGGCCACACCCATTCGTGTTCGATAAACGGCATGCTGGCGAGGGTGAAAATGACGCAGGCGGCAAAGAACGCGTAACGGCTTAGTAACGACAGGCTCATACGGTTTTCCTTAGGTTCCACTCATCAGTAATACGATTTTCAGGCGTTTTGCGCCTGCAGAAAAATCGAGAACAGCTCCGACTGGGATTTGATCCCCAGCTTGCTGTACATGTGTTTCTTATGGACTTTCACGGTTTCAACAGAGATTTCCAGCTTACGAGCGATTTCCTTGCTGGAGCAACCACTGAGCATCAAACGGCCCACATCCAGCTCCCGCGCGGTGAGTTGCGCGCCCCAGCCATCGTTGTGGATCGGCGGTTCCGGGGCGCTCACCTGGTTGAGTTCATGGGGCAGGCGTTGGCGCAGCAAGCCCAGCACCCAGGGCTGAATCAGCGACAGCAGGGCAATCTGCTGCGGGTCAAAGCGCTGTTTGGAGCCCAGGGACAGGCATAAGGTTCGCCCGTCCGGTTGCTGGCAGTTGAACTGGATTTCATCGGCCACCACGTTCAGCCGGAAGTAGCGCTGGTAGTACTCGGTCAGCTCGAAATGCTCCGGGGCCACTTCGGCCAGGCGAAACAGCCCGGTACGCGAGTGTTCGCGGCTGGCGATGTAGAAGGGGTCGAGCAGGTACAAGCCGTTGAGGTAATCCTGGAACAGATGGTCCGGCTCACCGTCCTGGCCTGGGCATTCGGCGAACACCAGGGGCTTGTGCTCGCTGCCGAACAGCAACACCACCCAACTGTCGAACGGCACATATTGGTCCAGCAACCGGACCAGCTGCGTCCAGAAATTCGGCTGGTCCAGGGCGTCTATCATCTGCCCCACCGAACGGTGCCAGGCGATGTCTTCCAGCGACAATGTCATGCATCTACCCCCATAGGGTTAACCCGGCTGCGTGATTTCCCGAGTGTTCGCGGCTGCGCATACTGCGCCACAGATAAAGAACAAGGAATAACCATGAAGGTCGAATTTGCCCAGCTGGCAGGCCGCGATAACGGCACAGCTTACAACCTTGAGCGCGCTTTGGCGGTGATTGCTGCGTGTGCGGCGGATACCCAATTGGTCGTATTCCCGGAAACCCACCTGATGGGCTTCCCGACCGCCGGCACTGTGGCCGAGGTGGCCGAGCCGGTGGAGGGCCCGACCGTCCAGGCGATTATCCAGGCGGCGCGCACGCGCAATATTGCCGTTGTCATCGGCATGGCCGAGAACGACGCAGGCCAGTTCTACAACACCACCTTGATGATCACCCCGGACGGCATCGCCCTGCGCTATCGCAAGACCCACCTGTGGGCCTCGGATCGCGGCGTGTTCACTCCCGGCGACCGCTACGCCACCTGCGAGTGGAACGGCGTGCGCGTGGGCCTGTTGATCTGCTACGACATCGAATTCCCGGAAACCGCCCGCGCCCTGGCGCAATTGGGCGCTGAGGTGTTGATCGTCACCAACGGCAACATGGACCCGTACGGCCCCACCCACCGCACCGCGATCATGGCCCGCGCCCAGGAAAACCAGGCGTTTGCACTGATGGTCAACCGGGTGGAAGAGGGCGACGACGGCCTGATGTTTGCCGGTGGCAGTGCGCTGGTGGACCCGTTTGGCAGCTTGCTGTTCGAAGCCGGGCGCGAGGAAGGGCAGTTCAGGGTTGAACTGGACCTGGGGCAACTGGCAGCGGCACGACAGGATTATCGCTACCTGGATGACCAGCGCTTGAAATTGCCGGGGGAGGTGATTGAGCGCAAGGACGGAACGCGGGAGTTGCTGATCCCGAAACCCTGACCCCGATTCCCTACCACAGGAGATCCAATGTGGGAGCTGTCGAGCCCCAGCGAGGCTGCGATAGCGGTGGGTCAAACGCTATCAATAGTGACTGTGCTGACGTCATCGCAGCCTCGCTGAAGCTCGACAGCTCCCACAGGGAACTCGCTTCATTACAACCAGAAATACTGTTCCCACCCATAAAAATAGCTTTCGCTGCACCGACTTCAGTCCTGCCATAACTCTAATAATTGCGCGGAGAATCGCTCATGGCTCGTTTGCAACGCACCCTGTCGCTAGGGTCGGTGGTGCTGTTTGGCATCGCCTATATGACACCGATCATTGTCTTGGGTACCTTCGGCATCCTGGCGCAATCCACCGCCGGGATGGTCCCGGCCGCTTACCTGGCCGCGCTGGTGGCGATGTTCTTCACCGCCATGAGCTACGGCCGCATGGCCTCGGCGTTCCCGGTGGCCGGTTCCGCCTACAGCTATGTGCGCAAGGCCATCAGCCCCAAGCTCGGGTTTATCGCCGGTTGGGCGGTGTTGCTCGACTACCTGTTCCTGCCCATGGCCATCTGGCTGATCGGCGCGGCCTACCTGCATTCGGCCTTTCCGGCAGTGCCCCAATGGGTTTGGGTACTGGCGTTTATCGGTGTCACCAGCGTGATCAACATCATCGGCCTGAAACTCGCCAACGGCATCAACGCCTTGCTGATGCTGGTGCAGTTCCTGGTGCTGATCGCCTTCGTCGCGCTGTGCATCCACTACATCGGCGGTGATGCGAGCAAGCCGCTGTGGACCATCACCCCGTTCTTCAATGGCCAGATGCAAATGCCGTTGATCATGAGCGGCGCAGCGATCGCCTGCTATTCGTTCCTGGGCTTTGACGCGGTCAGCACCCTGACCGAAGAAACCCGTGACCCGCGCCGCACCATTCCCCGGGCGATCATGCTGATCACCCTGATCGGCGGGCTGATCTTTGTTGGGGTGTCGTACTTCGTGCAGATCGCTCACCCATCGTTCGAATTTACCGACGTGGACTCCGCAGCCTACGAGATTGCCCGCAACATTGGCGGCGACCTGTTCGTGTCGATCTTCCTGATCGGCCTGATCGTCGGCCAGTTCGCTTCAGGTTTGTCGGCCCAGGCCAGTGGTTCGCGGTTGCTGTTTGCGATGGGGCGCGACGGGGTGTTGCCCAAGTCGTTCTTCGGTACCTTGCATGCGCGCTTCGGTACGCCGGTCAACAGCATCCTGCTGTGCGCGGTGGTTGCGTTACTGGCGTTGAGACTGGACGTGACCACCTCGACCTCGTTCATCAACTTCGGCGCGTTCCTGGCTTTCAGCCTGGTGAACCTGTCGGTGATCTTTCACTACTGGATCGGCGCGAAGCGGCGCGGGTTGCGGGAGCTGGTGTTGTTCCTGGTGTTCCCCACCATCGGCCTGGTGGCGGATTTGTGGTTGATGGTCAGCCTCGATCACCTGGCGATCTACCTGGGCCTGAGCTGGTTGGCGATTGGCCTGGTGTACCTGGGTTTCCTGACGCGGGGCTTCTCGCAACAGCCGCCGGAAATGGACTTTCAGGAAGCCGCATAGAAGCTCGGGGTCTATTCTTATTGCAAGCGGTTCTCGTTTGGGCGCATCATTTGTGTTACTGTATAACGCTTGATGTTCACCCAGACGCCCCGGAGGCCTTATGAAACCTGGTATCCACCCCGACTACCGCACCGTGTTGTTCCATGACACCGCCGCCGACGTTTTCTTCCTGATCGGCTCCACCGTGGAAACCGACCGTACGCAGAAACACAGCGACGGCAACACCTACCCTTACGTGCTCCTCGACGTGTCCAGCGCCTCGCACCCGGTATACACCGGCCAGCAGCGCAAGACCCAATCCGAAGGCCGCATCGCCGGCTTCAACAAACGGTTTGCGTCGTTTGGTTCGAGCCCGAAGAACGCCGAAGCCTGAGCCTGTCCCCTGTAGAGGATTGCCTTTACAGGGGATCTGTCGTCTGGCGAATCGGCAACACCACCCGAAACGTCGTGCCTTTGCCCACTTCGCTGTTCACTGAAATGGTCCCGTGATGCTTCTTCACAATGCCATACGACAGGGACAGCCCCAGGCCTGTACCTTCGCCCACCGGCTTGGTGGTGAAGAACGGGTCGAAGATTTTCTGCACGGTCTCCGGCGCGATCCCGCAGCCGGTGTCCGCCACTTCCAGCCAGACCTGGTCGCCCTCCACGCCATTGCTGAGGGTGATGGTGCCGCGTTCCGAGCCCATGGCCTGGGCGGCGTTGATCACCAGGTTCATCACCACCTGATTGAGCTGCGAGGCCAGGCATTCAATGTCCGGCAGCTTCTGGAAATGCTTGACCACATCGGCCTTGTACTTGAGTTCGCTGGCGACGATGTTCAGGGTTGAGTCGATACCCTGTTGCAGGTTTGCCCACTGCCATTTCTCGTCGTTGTCGACCCGCGAGAAATCCTTCAGGTCCTTGACGATCCGGGCCACGCGGCCAATGCCGTCCTTGGATTCGTGGATCAGAATCGGAATGTCTTCCTTGAGAAACTCCAGGTCCATGGCCTTGCGCAGGCGTTGCAATTGCGCCAGGCATTCACCGGGCGCGAGGGCTTCTTCGGCCTGCTGATAGGCGTCGAGCATCTGTTGCAACTGTTTGAAGTAGCCGTCCAGGGTGCTCAGGTTGGAGGAGATGAACCCCACCGGGTTGTTGATTTCATGGGCCATGCCCGCCGCGAGCTGGCCCAGGGACGCGAGTTTTTCCGACTGCACCAACTGGCTTTCCAGTTGCTTGCGCTCATCGATTTCCAGCTGCAGCGCCTGGCTGGTCAAGGTCAATGCATGGGTACGTTGCTCCACCAGATGCTCCAGGTGACTGGTTTGCAGGGACGCACGTCGGGCCATGTCCCATTTGGCGGCCAGGGTGTTAGCCATCTGTTGGACTTCGATGTTGTCGAAAGGCTTTTTCAGGATCAGCAGGCGGTCATGGCCCTGCAGCCGAAACAGCAGTTCTTCCCAGGAATAATCGGAGTAGGCGGTGCACACCACCACTTGCAGTTGCGGGTCGACTTTCCATAGTTCCTCGATGGTTTGCGCGCCGTCCCAGCCCTGAGGCATGCGCATGTCGACAAAGGCCAGGGCGTAGGGACGCTCTTGTTGCATGGCTTGGCACAGCAACTGCAATCCTTCCTGGCCGCCGTAGGCCGAATCCAGCTCAAAGGCCAGGGCCTGGGGTTTGGCGCTGTCGCCGAAGAGCGCGGTTTCCATCTCATCCAGTTCCTGGTTCGCGTCGACGGGCGGCATCAAAATCTTGCGAAAGTCCTCGTGAATCGACGGGGTGTCATCGATCAATAAGATTCGCCGGTTTGGTGGTTTATTCATGCTCAAGTCCGTGCGGGATCAAGGGGGATGAGCAAGGTGAACAACGCGCCTTTGCCCGGGCCATCGCTGTGGGCAGTCAGGCGGCCCTTCATTTCCAGGGCCGCCAGGGCGCAGCTGTGCAGGCCAAAGCCGTGGCCTTCCTTGCGGGTGGTAAAACCGTGGGTGAAGATTCGCGTCATGTTTTCTGCGGGTATGCCTTCGCCCTCGTCCCTGACGCTGATCTGCAAGGTGCCGTCGTCCAGCGGCAGCACCGTCAGGGTCATTTGCCGGGTGCGGTCGGTGAGGTTGGACATGGCGTACTTGGCGTTGCTGATCAGGTTGACCAGGATCAGCAGCAACCGATGCTTGTCGACCATGATCTCGGGGACGTCGTGGTAGTTCTTGACCACGGTCACATGGTGGCGGCTCAGGGCCCCGGAATTCATGCGCAACGCATCCTCCATCAAGGCGCTGATATGCACCGGCTCCAGCAGTGTGGATGCGCCGGCGTAGGACTGCTGGGTGGAAACGATGTCCTTGATGTGGTCGACGCTTTTGCTCAGTTGCGCCAGTTCCTCGGTGAGGCCCTGCTGTTCAGTGGCGATGGCGTCGACCAACTGGTTCAGGTAATCGGGCAACAACTTGCCTTTTTCATTCTCGGTGAGAAAGGTCCCCAGGTCGCGGCGGTGCTCGTTGATCAACTGCATGGCCTTGCCCAGCCCCAGCGCCTTGCTGGTGCGCAGCTTGCGCGTCACCAGCTCGGCGGAGATATTCACGCTGTTGAGTACGTTGCCGACGTTGTGCAGCACGTTGGTGGCAATTTCCGCCATGCCGGCCTGGCGGGCGCTGTCCAGGAGTTCACCCTGGGCATCCTTGAGTTCCCGGGTACGCTCCTCGACGCGTTGCTCAAGGTTTTCGTTGACCACATGCAAAGCCCGGTTGACCCGGTTGATCTCGGCGAAACTGCGCAACAGGCGAATCGCCAGGTACAGCAGCAGCGCCACCAACAAGGTTGAAAACACCAGCAGGTAGCGATGGTATTTCTGGTCGAGCAGGTCGGCGGCCGCCTGGTCCTGGTTGAGCTGGTTGGTCAGGTCGTCCAGATGATCGGCCAGCGGCACGGCGGCGATGCGTTCGAGCAGGTCGTTGACCACGGGCTGTTCCCGCAGGATCAGCGAAATGTGCTTGCTGAGAATCTCCACCGGCACCTGGAACGACTCGGGCAGGCTCAGTTTGTTGATCGCCAGTTTGTTCAGGCCCACCAGAATGTCGGCGGCCTTGTCGTCGCTGGTCACCTGGGCGAATTCGAGGCTGCTCAGGAGTACGTCGTAGGTGTCGGTGGCGATGCTTTGCTGAAGCAGCTTGTCCCCGTCGGTAAGTGCCAGGAACTGCGCCTGAATATCGTCTTCGGCCGTGGGCAGGAAGGCCAGAGAGTTGCGCAGTACCGCATTGTGGGACTTGAATTGCTCCACCAGCCGGGCCTTTTCCTGGATTGCCTGGCGATAGGCATCCTGGCTGGATTGCCAGTGGGCCGGGTCTTCGTGAGTGTTCTGCGACTCGCGGCGCTCAAGCTGGGCCCACAGGTCGTTTATCTCTTTGAGGGGGGCGACCAAGGGGTCGTAGTTGTGGGTCAGGGCAATCCTGGCCTTGAGCACTTCGCTGTCCCATTGTGAGTTCAGTTGCTTGATTTCGCGGATCAGGTCGCGGGATTCGGTGTAGGTGGTCTGTTCGCTCGATGACTTGAGGTACAGGAATACCAGGGTCGAGGCCAGTATCAGGGTCATGGCGCTGAGCATGAGCTGGGTGGCGCGGCGGGAGAGCTTCATAGGGGCTTGCCTGCCCATTCGCCGGTCAGGGTTTTCAGAAACAGCACGATCAGGGTCTTGTCTTCAGCGGAGGGAATGCGCCCCAACTGGTACTTGAACATCACGTCGACGGCTTCTTCGAGGGTCTTGGCCGAGGCGTCGTGAAAGTACGGGGCGGTGACCGCCACATTCCTCAGGCTGGGCACCTTGAACACGTTGCGGTCTTCCTCGTCCTTGGTCAGCAGGTAGCGTCCCAGGTCGGCTTCGGTGGGGTTGCCACGGGCTTTGAAGTAATCGTCCATCACGCCGAATTTCTGGTACATGTTGCCGCCGATATTGGCGCCCTGATGGCAAGCGATGCAGCCGTATTCCTTGAAACGCTGGTAGCCGTATTTTTCTTCAATGGTGAGGATATCGGTGTTGCCCAGCAGGTATTGGTCGAAGCGCGAATTGGGAGTGAGCAGGGTACGTTCATAGGTCGCCAGGGCATTTTGCACCGTGGCGGGCGTAATGCCGTCGGGGTAGATCTGTTGGAAGGTGGTCTGATAGTGGGGCAGCGCCGACAAGGTCTGGATCACGGTTTTCCAGTCGTTGCCCATTTCCAAGGGGCTGGTGACCACTTGTTCGACCTGCGCCTCAAGAGTGTCGACCCGTGCGTTCCAGAATTGTTTGAAGTTCAGGCTCGCGTTGAACACGGTCGGGGTGTTGAGCGCCACGGGCTTGCCGTCGAACCCCAGGGAAAACGGCTGATTGTCGACGCCGCCCGTTTGCAGGTCATGGCAGCTGGCGCAGGACTTGGTGTTGTTGACCGACAGTTGTGTTTCGTTGAACAACTGGCGCCCCAGCTCCACCGTTGCCGGATCCAGTTGCGGTATCGGTGGCAGCGGCTTGAGCGGTTCGTCCAGGGGCGCGGCCATCACGGGCAGGCAGGTCGCCAGCCAAAACAGGATGGCGAGCCCGGGCACCCATGAAGACCGGTGAACATTGCGTGGCGTGGCGTCGCTCAAGCGATGATTCCTTGGGGAAGAAGGTTATTGGCTGGGCATCAGGGTGCGCTGTCCGGCTTGCATGAACTGGGCGAATTCATCGGCGGCCACGGCTTTGCTGAACAGGAAACCCTGGCCTTCTTCACACTGGTGAGCCCTGAGGAAGTCCAGTTGCTCAACCGTCTCCACGCCTTCGGCAATGATGTTCAGGTCCAGGCTTTTACCCAGGCTGATAATCGCGCTGATCAGTTGTGCGTCCTGAGTGTTTTTACTCAAGCCACGAACGAACGATTGATCGATTTTCAGCACATCAATGGGAAAGCGCCGCAGGTAGCTGAGGCTGGAATAACCGGTACCGAAATCATCCACCGCCAGGCGCACCCCCATGGTCTTGATCGCGCGTAAGGTAACCAGGGTCTCCTCGACGTTTTGCATCAGCACACTTTCGGTAATCTCCAGCTCCAGCAACCCCGGCTTTAGGTGGGTGCGCTCGAGGATGGCCGCCAGGTTGGCGACAAAATCCCGCTGGCGAAAATCGATGGCCGAGATGTTCACTGAAATACAGATCGGGGCCATGCCGGCTGCCTGCCAGGCTTGCGCTTGCTCGCAGGCCTGGCCCAGCACCCATTGGCTCAGGAGCACGATCAGGCCGCTGTCCTCGGCCACTGGGATAAAGGCAGACGGGTAGACCCAGCCGTGATCGGGCTGGTACCAGCGAATCAAGGCCTCCGCACCGACAATTCGCCCGCTGTTCAAGTCCAGTTTCGGTTGGTAGTGCACGACAAACTCGTTGCGTTGCAGGGCCAGCCTAATCGCGGTCTCCAGGCTTTGTTGTTCCTGGGCGTGGCGGTTCATGTCATCGATGAAAAAGCTGAAGTCATTCGGGCCGTGATCCTTGGCGGCGTGCATGGCGGTTTCGGCCTTCTTGATCAATTCCACAGCGCTGAAACTGTCATTGGGGTAAATGCTGATGCCCAGGCTGGCGGTGACGCTCAGGTCGTGGCCGGCCACGTAGCGGATGTGGCTGACCACCTTGAGGACTTTCTCGGCGATGTGCTGGGTTTGCTGGGGATGATGAACGTCGTTGAGGATCAGCACGAACTCGTCCGAGCCGTAGCGAAACACCGAGTCCGACTCGCGCACTGTCGCCACCAGGCTTTGGCTGACTTGCTTGAGCACTTCATCGCCCACTGGGTGGCCCAGGGCGTTATTGATGCGCTTGAAGCGGTCCAGGCCGATAAACATTACCGCCAGCTGGGTGTCATGGCGCCGGCAAGCGGCGATGGCCTGGGTCAGCCGGTCCCCCAGCAGTGTGCTGTTGGGCAGGTCAGTGAGGGCGTCGTATTGCAACAGGTGCGAAACCTTGAGCAGTTCCTGCACCCGCTCCTCCACCGTACGTTCCAGGCCCATCAGCTTGAGGGCGGCATCCTGTGTGAGCTGCCATTTCCAGGTCAGGGCACTGGCCATCTGGCGGATTTCGAGGTTGTCGAAGGGTTTTTTCAGGATCAGCAGTTGGTCGTCGTATTTGAGGCGCGCTTCGATAGCTTCAAAGGAATAGTCGGAGTAGGCCGTGCACAAGGCGATTTGCAGGTGGGGGTCGATCGCCCACAGTTGCTCGATGGTCTCCAGTCCGTCCCAGCCCGGCGGCATGCGCATGTCGATAAAGACCAGGGCGTAGGGGGTGTTGGCTGCCACGGCCTTGGTCACCAGGGCCAGCGCTTCCTCGCCTTGATAGGCCGAGTCCAGCAGGAACGTCTGGCGCACGGCCGGGGCGGTGCCGAACAGAGTCTCTTCGATGCTGTCCAGGGATTGGCCGCCGTTGGTGTCGGCTTCGAGGATCTTGCGGAAGTCTTCGTGGATCGACGCGGTGTCGTCGACGATCAGGATCCGCCGATTGGCCCTCGCGGAGCGCGGGTTCACGAGCGGTTCCGGGAGGCGCTCAACTGCATATTCTGGCGCATGTGGCTTCCTTACCTTGAGTGCATCGGTAAACAGGGGCGGTCATGGGCTTCTTGCCACAAGCATAGTCGGCTCCCTTGAATAAGTCGGCCGGTTGGCGTCAAATCAACGCCAGTTACCCCCGCATTCATCTAGCGCCCAATGCATCTGCAAGTACAGCGATTGATGACGACGGGCCGCAATGGTGCAATTTTGTGTCATTGAGAGGAGGTGTCGCCATGGACGAGCAACTTGCAACGACTGCCCCCTACACCCCCACGATTTTGCTGGTCGACGACGAAGAGTCGATTCTCAACAGCCTTCGCCGTTTGCTGCGCGGCCAACCCTATGACGTGCTGCTGGCCGGCAGTGGCGCCCAGGCCCTGGAAATCATGGCCGCGCGGCCCATCGACCTGGTCATGACCGACGCCCGCATGCCGGCCATGGACGGTGCGATGCTGCTGGCCGAGACCCATCGGCTGTACCCGGCTACCACGCGCATCCTGCTGACCGGCTACGCCGACATGAGCATGATGATCAAGGCGATCAACGAAGGGCAGATCCACCGCTACATCAGCAAACCCTGGAATGACGAGGAAATGCTCCTGATCTTGCGCCAGTCCCTGGAGCACCAGCATTCCGAGCGCGAGCGGCTGCGCCTTGAGCAGTTGATCCGCGAGCAGAACGACCAGTTGAAAGCGCTTAATGCCACCTTGGAAAAACGCGTGGTGGCGCGCACTTCCGAGCTGCAGCAGACCGCCGACATGCTCGACCTGGCCTACGATGAACTCAAGCGCAGCTACGTGACCGGTACCGAGGTGTTTTCGCTGCTGGCCAACCTGCGGCTGCCCAAGGAAAAACAGACCAACCGCCAACTGATCGAACTGATCCGCGTGTACTGCAAGTTCCAGCCCATGGACGAAGCCAGCGCGCGCGACCTGACCATGGCTGCCGCGCTCTACAACATCGGCAAGTTAAGCTGGAGCGATAGCATGATGGTCTCTCCCAGCGACCTGCTGCACAGCACCGACCGTGAGCGCTACCGGGCGTATCCGACCCAGAGCGAATCGTTGCTGATGACCCTGGAACCGATGAAAGACGCGGCGCGCTTGATCCGCCATCACCAGGAACGCTGGGATGGCACTGGCTTTCCCGACCACCTCAAGGGCGACGCAATTCCACTGGGCTCGCGCCTGTTGAAACTGGCGGTGGATTTCATCGAACTGCAACGCGGCTTGATCCTTGAGCGGCAGATGAACAGCGACGAAGCGCTGCTTTACATCCGTAAATATGCCGGGCGCCTTTACGACCCGGAGATGGTGGAAGACTTCATCCAGGCCTGCGCGGCGTTTCTCAGTGACGTGACCCTGGGCGATCCGTCGGTCAAGGTCCTGACCACCCGCGAACTCGCCGAAGGCATGGTGCTGGCGCGCAACCTCAACGCCGACAACGGCATGCTGCTGCTCAACGCCGGCAAGGTGTTGAACCTGCCGCTGGTAGACAAGCTGATTGCGTTCGAAGCCATGGAAGGGGCGAAGTACAGCGTGTTTATCAAGGAGCCGGATGAGGCGCTGCTTTCGGGTTGATGCCGGTTCATGGGATCCTTGCGCCTTTGTATTCAAGGCGACCTTCCCATGACCTCCACCATTCGCATCGCCGCCGCCCTGCTGATCGGCAGCGACGGCCAGACCCTGCTGGTACGCAAGCGCGGCACCCAGGCCTTCATGCAGCCAGGCGGCAAAATCGATGCCGGCGAGCAACCTGCCGAGGCTCTGGCCCGTGAGCTGCACGAAGAACTGGGCCTGCGTATTGACCCGGCGGCAGCGGTGTACCTCGGCCAGTTCTCGGCGCCGGCGGCGAATGAGCCGGGGTTTGTGGTGCAGGCCGAGTTGTTCCAGGTGCACATCGACGTGGCGGTGACACCGGCTGCCGAGATTGAAGAGGTGCGCTGGATCGACCCGGCCGGCGACGGCGGTTTGCAGCTTGCGCCGCTGACTCGGGACTTGATTCTACCGTTCTACCGTTCCTCTCTAACGGGTGCCTGAAACTGTGGCGAGGGAGCAAGCTCCCTCGCCACAGGTATCCGCTATTTATCAGCGTACGGCGCTGACGCCGTCCAGGGTCGAAAACGAAGTGTCCTTGGCCGTCAGCAGAAAATCACGCATGTACGGCGCGTCCAGCATGTCGGCGCGAATCCCGGCGTACAGCGTGGCAAACAAACCTTTCTCTCCCAGCCGCTTGGCCTTCACATAGCCCCGGGAGCTGTATTCATGCAGCGCCCAGTGGGGCATGCCGCACACGCCGCGACCGCTGGCCACCAACTGCATCATCATCACCGTCAGTTCCGACGTACGCACCTGGGCCGGCTCCACGTCGGCCGGTTCCAGGAAGCGGGTGAAGATGTCCAGGCGATCACGTTCCACCGGGTAGGTGATCAAGGTTTCGCTGATCAGGTCTTCGGGCACGATGTAAGGCTTGTTCGCCAGCGGGTGCTGGTTGGCCACCGCGAGCATGGCTTCGTAGGTAAACAGCGGCACATAGGTGATGCCCGGCAGTTCCAGCGGATCTGAGGTCACCACCAGGTCCAGGTCGCCACGGGCCAGGGCCGGCAACGGCGCGAAGGCGAAGCCGGAGGCCAGGTCCAGTTCCACTTCGGGCCAGGCGTCGCGGAACTGGTCGATGGTCGGCATCAGCCACTGGAAACAGCTGTGGCATTCGATGGCCATGTGCAAACGCCCGGCCGTGCCGCCGGCCAAGCGTGCGATGTCGCGTTCGGCGCCGCGCAGCAAGGGCAGGGTGGCATCCGCCAGTTGCAGCAGGCGCAGGCCAGCGCTGGTGAAGCGCAGTGGCTTGGTCTTGCGCACGAACAGCTGCATGCCCAGGCGTTCTTCAAGCTCCTTGAACTGGTGGGAGAGCGCTGATTGCGTCAGGTGCAGGCGCTCAGCGGCCTCCACCAGGCTGTCGGCTTCGCGCAAGGCGTGCAGGGTCTTGAGATGGCGGATTTCGAGCACGGGGTCTCCATGAATATAACTTGTGACAAATTCGGATCGGTTGAGTTTGTCTCATGTTGTTATGCCTGTCGACCGTCGTGCTCAAGTCGCGCCGCCTTCACACCCCGGCAAAGTGCCGGGTGGCCAGCGCTCGCCCGATATTGCCGCGCCAGATAGGGTCGACCGTGGCCCCGGCTTGCGCTTGGGCGACTTGCCATTGCAAACCCAGGTTGCGCTGCTCGGGAATCTTCAAGTGGGCCTTGGTGAACTCGTCGAACTGCGCCCCGACCTTGTCGTAATGAAAGTGCGCATACCACAGGGTGGCGGGCGGCGTTTGTGTCAGGTCCTGAACCACGTATTCCTGAAGAGAATCCGCCCGCCCTTTCTTGCCTTCATTGAGGTTGCGGGCCGGCTCGCCCTTGCGGATCTCCACCACCCGCTGTTCGCGAAGATAGTCCAGATAGCCTTCGGTGGGGGTTTTGCTGGCGAGGGTCTGGCGGATTCGCAGGTTGCGGCCTTTGATGGTCAGCTCCGCGGCCTTGGCCCGCAGCTGGCGCACGAGGTCCTCGGTCGGGTCCAGGCGTTCCAGGCGATTGGCCCGCAGGTTCAACTCGGCCGCTTCGCTGACCAGCAGGTGTTCGAGGTCCACCGGCAGCATTTTTTGCTCGGTGTAGGCGATGGCGCGGCTTTCGTACTGCGCGACGTTGTCGAGGCGAGTCCTGGCTTCGCTTAGCACGAACGGCTTGACGTTGGACTCCGGAGGCGCAGGTTCCGAAGCAGCACTGTCCTTGAGTCGGGATTTGCCGCCGGGGCCCTTCACCCAGGTCTCGGCGCGCCCTCTGGCGCTCTCAACCCGGTAAGTGGTGGCTTGGGTTTGCGGGTCGATGCTCTCGGTGCCCACCAGGGAAATATTGTCCTCGGTGTCGAATACCCGCCGCACAGGTTGCCCGGCCGGTGGGCGGCTTGCCGGCGACTCCTTGATGGCGCGGCGAGCCAGTTCGATCATCTGGTCGATGTCGCCGAAAAACGCGCTGAGTTGGGCCTGGTCGAAATGCTGCGGGTAACCGAGGTTCCAGGTGCGGATGGTCAGCCGGAATTGTTCATAGGCCTGTATGCAGTCTTCCAGCACCTTGCGCCGCTGTGTGATGTTGGCGCTGGCGTTGGGCAGTTCAAAATGCGAAGCCCATGCCCGGTTGACTTTGGCGTAGCTGTCCCGGGCCTGGGCCCGCAAGTAGAACCAAGACAGCTCGGCAACTTCGGGGTAAGTCTCAAGGGTATCGAAGCGGTGTAACAATTTCAGGTGCGTGCGGTAGCTGTCATTGAGCGTACGTCGGAATTGCTCCAGCATCGGGCTTAGCCGGGTACGGTGGGCGGCATCGGTTACCTGATCGAACCAGCGGTTGAACTGGGAAAAGTCGGCATCGATCCGGTCCAGGTCACGCAGAATCTCGCTGCTGATCCTTTTACGCTGCCGCAGGATCTCCAGCATGGCGGGAATGATTGCCAGGGTGTCGAAAACCTCGGGGGAGATGGCGGTCATGTTATGGGTTCCAAGCTCCAGGACCCGTGCCTCGATCTGCTTGAAGTGATAGCGCGCCCGGTTCAGGGTGGTCAGGGTCAGGCGCGCCGCATTGCGGCTGATGTCCTCTCTGATCGCGCGCTGGCGGTTGCCGCTGGTAAAGGGCACGAACTCCGTCAGTTCCTGATACTGGCGGCTGTAGAGCTCGATGTCCTGCTCGAAGGATCTGCGGATCGCCGGGCCTGCGCTGTCGGTGCGGGCCATCAGTTCTTCGGTTCGGTTAATGGAGAGCGCGATCAGGTCTTCGCGGCTGTTGATACTGTTGGCCAGCGCCTGTTGGCGGCGCAGGGCGCGGTCGGTCCACCAGCGCGGCAAGTAATCACGGATCGACTGGGGCCAGATCGGATCAAGCACTTCGGCCATATGCCCGAGCACGCTGCCGCCACCCGCCAGGCCACCCTTGAATGCGCTGCCGTAGACGCCGTAGTGCGTGTCCCATTCGCCGTTTTCATCCAGGGCAATCGGCTGCTTGTAGGTTTTGCTGCGGGTCGGGCTCAGGCGCCAGTCCAGCGGATCGCCGGCCAGCTCAACCTGGTAGATGCGCCCGCGCCGCACGATGAAGTCGCCTTCGGTATGCCGGTACACGTTGCGATAAAAACCGTGGGGTTGAGGTTGCAGCCCGGCCAGCGAGATCACCCCTTCGTATTCATAACCGGCGAAACGCTGTGCCGCCCGTCGAGCCTGGGTGACCGAGGGCAGGTGCAGGCTGGCGGCGCTGCTGGCCAGATGGCGCAATTGGCGCTGGCGCGTGGCGGCGCGGGCGTTGACCGGCAAGGCGAGGCTGCCTGGCAGAATGTCCATGGCGCAGTCGATCAGCGACAACAGCACCGCCTCGACCTCGGCCAGGCCATGGCCGACATTCCCGCGCAGGAACGCGGCAGTGGCCAGGTTGGCACTGGACCAGGCGTCATACAACGCGACGACCGAGCCCACGAAGGGCACCAGCCCCAGGGCGATTTTCAGGTAGTTGAAAATCAGCCCGGCGCGCAGCGCGTTCTGCTCCAGCAACAAGGCCGCGTTGGAGCGCGAGGTCGCGCGATGCGCTTCTATGACGCGGCCCATATGGGCGTTCAGCAAATGGGCGGCCAGCGACGTGGTGGCCGGCCACGGGGTTCCGACGGCAAAGATCGGATCAAAATTCCGTTGCTGGGCCTGGGCGATCCGGGCGAGGTGGGCGGCGGTGTTGCCCTTGATGGCCAGGCCGGCCAGGTAGGCGCTCATGCCGCTGACCAGGCTGAGGTCGTAGAGCGCCTTGCGGGCCAGTTCCAGGCTCGGGTAACGCCGCAGGTCCTGGTTGTCCGGGCTGTTTGGCAGGTACAGCAGGGTTGTGCCGGAGATTTGTTCCTGGATGAAGGTGGCCCCCGACAGGGTGGTCGGACCGAAGTCGGTATCTTCACCGCCCGCACTCAGCGTGGCGGGCAGCAGCACGATTTTCTTGCCCTGCGCCTGCCAGGCACCCGCGTTGTCGGCGTCGATGGCGATGTTCAGCAGCCGCAGATCGTTGTCGTCGAATCGCCCCAGCGCCCGGGCGCGTTTACCTTGCAGCATGAGCATCAGGCGCAGCGGCTCGGTCAGGCATTCGCGACGGTGCTGGGTGGTGAAAGGCGCCGCCGCGGGATCACCGAGGAAGGTGCGGGTGATCAAGCTTTCGTAGGCCCCGGCGAGGTCGAGTTCCTTGACCAGGGTCTTCAGGTACTCCAGGGACAGGCCGGTGGTCAGCCGGGTGGTTTCAAGGGCATTGGGGCCGGTGACATCGAGCTTCATGTAGGTCAGGCGCTGGGCCAGCGTCGGGTCGATGTTTTGCTGGGCCAGTTGCAACAACGACAGGGTGCTGCGGCGGGTACTGGGCACCGTCACATACTTGAACGGTGTACCCGGGCCCGCGTATTCGGACAGGTATTCGCGCTCCTGGCTGACCGCGTCGGGCAGGTCCAGTTGCACCGACCAGGCGTGTTCAAGCTGGAAGTCTTCGCGCAGGCGCTGGTCCAGGCGGCGCTGGCCGAAGTCGTCGAAGGGTTCCAGCTCGCGCTCGAGCAATTGCTGCGAGCGATGCAGGGCGCTGATCTGCGCGTGTATCAGGTGCTTGAGCGCCAGGCGTTCATCTGCCGGCAACTGGCTCAACTCCCCAGGCAATGACGCGGCCAGGGTGGTGCTGCGTTGTTGTTCGAGCAGTTGTCCGTACGCCAGTTCGCGCGCCGGGCACACCGGGGTTTGCAGGATAAACAGGGTTTGCTCTTTAAGTTTGTCCAGGCCTTCGGCCCGCTCCTGGGCGAACGGAGGCACCGGGAAGAGGGAGATCAGCGCATACGCCTGTTGTTCGCTGGCGTACAGCTGCTGTTGCAACGAGTATTCAATCGGGTCGCCGGTCAGCAGCGACAGTTGCAGGGTGACGCCTTGCGCTTCGCTCGACAGCTTGAACAGCGAGTGTTCCAGGGCTTGGCGGGATTCGAAACGCTGCAGGCCCCCTGCATTGCCGGGCCAGTACAGCAACAGGCTGTGGGGCGCCGCAGAGCTCAGTGCGCTGGTCTGGGTGATGAGCAACAGGCCTGTCAGCTCCTCGGGACCTTCCCTTGGGTCACGGCTGGAGAGTATCAGGCGGGTCACCGCGACAGCCGGGCGGCGTTCCGGGGCCGCGGGGTGTTCCGTGACGGCCAGGAGCAGGCGGTGTTCCTCATCGCTGATCTGCTGGAGCGCATGCTGGATGGCGCCTTCGGCGCGCAGGGCGGCGAGCCGCGCCTGATAGAGCGCGTCATAGTCCGGATTGGGTTTTTGCCGCAGCTCAAGTTGATCGAAGGCGGCTTTTTTGGCCAGCAGGCCGCTGGCGGCATCATTGCCGGCCTGCTCTGCGTCTTTCAGCGCTTGCATCAAACCCCTCAACTGCGCCAGCTGGGCGGTATGCTCAGGGCCATCGCCCAGGAAGCGTTCCAGTGCACTGCGTTGTTGCCTGATCGCGGCCCAGCGTTGGCCCAGGGCAATGTCGGCGCTGAGGTGGCCGAAGGGCAGGGCAGGAGGCAGGTCGTCAGCGTCCGGGCCGGGCGTATCTGCCAGTTGATGCGGTGCGATAAGCATCGGTATTTCCCGGCGCTGGCTGTCCAGGCGGTCGGCATCATCGAGGGCGTGGCTGGCGTAACGGGCCAGGTCACTGCCATTGCGATGACGGTTGCGCAGGCTTTCCAGCTGAGCCGCGTGCAGGTGCGAAAGCAGGTCCAGAATGCCGTGCTCCAGGGTTTCGGTGCGCGAGCTGTATTCGAAGGTGATAGCGTCAGCCGCAACGTCCGGCGGGATCAGTTGCTGATGCGCTGCGACCAGCCACTGCTCCATGTCGCTGCGTTGGCTGAAGACCATCACGCCGGGTTGCCGGCAGGGCAGGTACAGGGTTTGTGTCGACAGCGGCTCCTGGCCCACGGAGATGACCCAGGCACCAGTCAATTTGACCTTGCTCTGGTTGGGCAGCAGCAACGCCAGCTGGCAGGTCTCGACGGGGCGTACGCCATTGGTGGGGGTGACCGGGTTGAGCACTGTCTGCAACGAGATCAGTTGTTGGGCACTCAGCCTTCCCTGGGCATAGGCCGATTGCCCGCAGGCTTCGAAATGCTGGCAGTACAGTTGTGCCGCCCGCTCGCGACGGGACAACGGCGTACCCGGCGCCCGGGTACTCCAATAGTTCTCCCAGCGGGCGCTGAGCAATTTCCCCAGGCCCAGTGCCTGGAGCCGTTTGAGCAATTGCACGGGCGTGAGGGCTGACAGGCGGTGGGACGCCAGGCCGACTACGGTGCTGCGGGCATCCAGAGTGGGCGAGATGTCTGGAAACTGGCAGATAAATCCCCAGGCATCCACCAGGCTGACGAAGTGCTCGTCGTGATCTTCGGTCTTGAGAAAACCCAGGCCGACCGGTGCGGCGCCCAGTTGCCAATGCTCTGTGAGCAGTTGTTCGATGGAGTCGCGTACGCCGGGCGCCTGGGCGACCAGTTGATGCAGCTCCTGTTGGCTTTCGCGCCAGCGCGCGGAGGCTTGCAAGGACAGGCTTTGGTCCTGGAGACGGGCCTGGCCTGGAAGCGACGGTGAGGCGAAGTCGCTCAGGGTGGCAGACGGGGGAAGTAGGGTGAGGTCACTCATGATGGTGTGTTCATGCTCTGGTGAGACCGGGCTTGCCGGTGAATGCACCATTAAAGAGGCGGGGCCAGGGCGTGAGGTGATAGATAGATACGCGGATGACCGTTGGGCGCCCTTCATCAAACTGTCACTGAACTGTGGCAGCGCGCTTGTACAAACTTCATCAGACTCGCGCTCTACTGGGGTTCTGCGTTTCGGTGTTTTTCATGCGCGTGTTTTTTTTCATGGCCGCTCTGTTATTCGGCCTGCCGTCCTTTGCGGCTTCTCGATGTGATGTGAATGTTCCGACTGAACGGGTCGATCTGGAACAGGTGAGCCTGGCCTACCAGAGCATTGGTCGCGCCTCCGACCCAGCCTTGCTGCTGGTAATGGGCCTGGGCGGGCAGTTGATTCACTGGCCGGACGAAGTGGTGGTGGCCCTGTGTGAGCAGGGCTTTCGGGTGATTCGCTATGACAACCGTGATGTAGGCCTGTCGACCTGGCGCCAGGCACCGGCCAGCGCCAACCTGACGTTCGAAGTGCTGCGCTACAAACTTGGCCTTCCAGTGGCGGCGCCCTACACCCTGACCGACATGGCGGACGACGCACTCGGCCTGATGGACGGCTTGCATATCCAGCAATTCCACGTATTGGGCGCAAGCATGGGCGGCATGATCGCCCAGCACCTGGCGGCCATGGCGCCGCAACGGGTGGAAAGCCTGACCCTGATCATGACCAGCTCCGGCGCCGAAGGCCTGCCGGCACCGAGTGCGGCGTTGGTGCAACTGTTGTCGCGGCGCAGCGCGCCCAATCGTGAGGTGGCCCTGGAACAACAGGCCGACCTGCTGGCGGCGCTGGGCAGTCCTTATGTGAAGGATGATCGCAAGGTGCTGTTGCAGCAGGCGGCGCAGTCTTACGACCGGGCGTTCAATCCTGACGGTGTGAAACGCCAGATCATGGCGATCCTTGCCGAACCGAGCCGGGTGCCGTTGCTCAATCAACTGCGGGTACCGACGCTGGTGGTGCATGGCACGGCCGATCCGTTGTTGCCAGTGATGCACGGGGTACACCTGGCGGCGCATATCCAGGGCAGCCAGTTGCGGCTGATCCCTGGGCTGGCCCATCGTTTCCAGGAGGCGTTCAAGGCGCCGTTGCTGGCGGCGGTCTTGCCCTATTTGCAAGAGCATCGGCAGGATGCGGCGCATTGGGCGCAGATCGACACGGTGGTACCTGCGAAGGTTTTGTAAGGGCTTGACGGGGTGTATCGTGGGACCTTTCCGGCGTTTAATGCCAGCGAGGTTGCCTAGTCATGAGTACTCCCCTGAAAATCGATTTCGTCAGCGACGTGTCGTGTCCCTGGTGCATCATTGGCCTGCGTGGCTTGACCGAGGCCCTGGACCAACTGGGTCCGGAGGTGCAGGCCGAGATTCATTTCCAGCCTTTTGAGCTGAACCCGAACATGGCTGCTGAAGGGCAGAACATTACCGAGCACATCACCGAAAAGTACGGCTCCACGGCTGAGCAGTCCCAGGCTAACCGGGCGCGGATTCGTGATATGGGTGCGGAGTTGGGGTTTGCGTTTCGTACCGACGGGCAGAGTCGTATCTACAACACGTTTGATGCGCATCGTCTGTTGCATTGGGCGGGGCTTGAGGGGTTGCAGTACAACCTTAAGGAAGCGCTGTTCAAGGCGTACTTTACGGATCAGCAGGATCCGTCGGATCACGGGACGTTGGCGGGGATTGCCGAGGGTGTCGGGTTGGACCGGGTACGGGCTGAAGCGATTCTGGCTTCGGATGAATATGCCGCCGAGGTGCGGGAGCAAGAGCAGTTGTGGGTTTCTCGTGGGGTGACTTCTGTGCCTACGATCGTGTTCAACGATCAGTATGCGGTGAGTGGCGGGCAGCCGGCTGAGGCTTTTGTCGGGGCGATTCGGCAGATTATCAGTGAGGCTGGCAGGGGGTGATGGGGGCATATCCGTTGCTGTGGTAACGGCCTCCTATGGTTCCGCTCTTACAGCGGGTCACTTTTGAAAAGCGCAAAAGTAACCAAAACGCTCTGCCCCGCCTATCGGCACCTCGCTTAGGCTCGGTGTTCCCTCACTCCGGCATTGCTCCGCGGGCCGCCGCGACGGGCCATTCATGGCCCGGCGCGGCTAAACCGGCGTCCTGCCGGTTTACCCGCTCCGCACTGCCTGCGTTCGGCCTCGGGCTTATTGGGGCAGTCAGATCAAGATCAAAAGCAGATCAAGAGCACAGCGGCCTCCCGGCCGGCTTGAGTGTTAAAAGCAAAGGCAAGATCCAGAGCGAAAGCCAAA
>NZ_JAAAFU010000058.1:0-17641 GCF_019352905.1 Pseudomonas sp. Xaverov 83
AGCGTTTTGCTTACTTTTGCGCTGTTCAAAAGTGAGCCGCTGTAAGAGCGGAACCATAGGCGGCCGTTACCTAAATAACGGATATACACACCCCCACCATTTACGACCCATCCAAACCAAAAACGACCCCCTCCGTTGACGCCCCACCCCAAACCCCTATTAAGTACTATTAATGCGCATTAATAGGATCAATCAACCACCATGCTAAGCCGCCCGTTGCGCCGCAAACGCCAGAAGCTCTCCGACGTGATCGTCGAGTCGGTCAAACGCTCAATCGTCACCGATGCCCTGAAGCCCGGCGACCGTTTGCCCACCGAACGCGAACTGATGGAAAGCTTCCAGTGCTCCAAAGGCTCCGCCCGCGAAGCCCTCAAGGCGCTGGAAGTCGAAGGCCTGGTGAACACCCGCACCGGCCCGAGCGGCGGCGCCTATCTCAACCAAGCCGGCACCGAACCCGCCAGCCGCGCCTTGCGCAACTACCTGCACTTCCAGCACCTGGACGGCGAACAGGTCTACCAACTGCGCAAAGTCATCGAAGTCGAACTCGCCGTCTCGGTCCTGGGCCGCCTGAGCGAAGACGACTACCGCGCCCTCCAGGACAACGTCGATTTCTGCAGCGCCCCCGAAGACAGCGAAGCCGGCCAACGCGAACAACGCATCGCCGAACTGGAATTCCACAACCTGCTGGCCAAGGCCTGCCCCAACCCGCTGCTGAGCTTCATGGCGCAATTCCTCAACGACCTGCTGCGCGACCTGGTCGTCCTGAAAAAAGCCTACAAACCCAAGCGCAAGCAATTCGACGCCGCCAACCTCGACTATCACAAGCAACTGCTGATCGCCTTCCGAGCCGAAGACGAAGCCACCGTACGCAGCCTGATGCACGAACACATGTGCGACGCCGAACACCACATGACCGCCCTTGAAGGTGAGGTCAGCCCGCACTTTCTACTGGAGTTCGATCACAACCACTGACACCCCCCAACCCCCAATAAAAGGCCTGCCCACAGGCCGTGCTCCACCGTATCGCCATTGCCACTCCTGCCAATAACTAATCCAGGGAGTCACCCCATGCAGCGTCGTACGTTGTTGAAAGCCAGTCTCACCGCAGCCGCCGCCCTCAGCCTCCCGCTGAGCGTGCGTTCTGCATTCGCCGCAGAGCCCTTTACCTTTTACGGCCTCAAGTCCATGTCTGGCGCCTTTGCCAGTTATGGCAAATTTGCCGACATGGGTTCACGCCTCGCGGTGGAACAACACCCCGAGCTGCTCGGCCGCCCGCTGGTCTACAAAGTGATCGACACCGAAGGCAACGCCGGCAAGGCCGTGCGCAAGGTCCAGGAAGCGATCCAGCAGGACGGCGCACGCTTTTTCCAGGGCTGTACCCTGTCGTCTTCGGCACTCGCGGTGGCCAAGGAAGTGAGCAAGGCCGGTGGCGTGTTCATGACCCCGGTGGGCGCCGATGAAGTCACCGGCAAGGACTGCAACAGTGCCACCTTCCGCTGGTCGGTACCCACCTACGGTGCGATCCGCGAGACCCTCGTGCCGCTGATCAAGCTGCTGCCCGACGCCAAGCGCTGGTACACCATCACCCCGCAATACGTATTCGGCGAAGCCCTGCTCGAAGGCGCCAAATCGGTGCTGGCCGAGCATGGCCTGGAACACGCCGGCAACAGCTACCACTCGCTGCAGGAGCAGGAATTCTCCGGCTACCTGACCAACGCAATCGCCGCCAAACCCGACGTGCTGGTGCTGCTGAACTTCGGCAGCCAGTCGTCCAACACCCTGCGCCAGGCGGTGAACTTCGGTATCAAGGAGCGCATGAAAGTGCTGCTGGTGTGGTCCGCCGGCCTAGATCAGTTCCAGGAGCTGGGCAGTGACGTATTGGAAGGCGTGTACCTCGGCGCGCAGTACTGGCATCAGGTCGACACCCCGCTCAACCGCGACCTGGTGAAACTGACCAAGGCCAAATACGGCATCAACCCCACCTACCCGCTGGCCGCTGACTACATCAGCACCAAGGTCATGCTCGAAACCATCATCTCCACCGGCAGTTTTGACGGGCCGACCGTGGCCAAGGCCATGCAGGGCCTGAGCTACGAAGGCCCCACCGGCAAGGAGTCGATCCGCGCCGGCGACCATCAGGTGATCAAGGATTACTACCTGCTGGTGGGCAAGGCCGCCGGCGACATGGCCGACAAGGATGACCTGGCCAAGGTGCTCAGCTCCGGCCAGTCGTTCCCGCCGGTGGAAGCCACGGGCTGCGTGCTCGGCTGATCCGCTGAAAATCTACTGGTGACACAGCGCAGGGCCGCTCATGCGGCCGCCTGCCGAGGGTTCCTGCATGCTTAATCTTTACCTGTTCCAGATTCTCAACGGCCTGGGCCTTGGGATGATTTACTTCCTGATCGCGGTCGGCTTGACGATCATTTTCGGCCTGCTGAACTTCGTCAACTTCGCCCACGGTGCGTTCTTTTTGCTGGGCGCCTACATCTGCTACACCGCCGTCAGCCTTACCGGCAGTTTCTGGCTGGCGCTGCTGATTGCGCCGCTGGTGGTGGCCGCGCTGGCCTGGGCGATCGAGCGATTATTGATCCAGCGGATTTATCATTTGCCGCACATGTTCCAGATTCTGGTGACCCTGGGGATCGCCCTGATCATCCAGGAAGCCAGCGTGATGATCTGGGGCCCGGTGGGCAAAAGCGTCGCCGTACCGGAATTGCTGCGCGGGGTGCTGGTGGTCGGTGATTTCGTCTACCCCTACTACCGCCTGTTCCTGATCGTGTTTTCCGGCCTCGTCGGTCTGGGCCTGTGGCTGCTGCTGGAACGCACACGCTTCGGCGCCCTGGTGCGGGCCGGCAGTGAAAGTACGGAAACCGTATCCCTGCTGGGCACCAACATCTTTCGCCTGTTCTCCATGACCTTCGCCCTCGGCGTGGCCCTGGCCGGCGTTGCCGGTGTGCTGTTCGCCCCGTTGCGCGGCGCCCAGCCCTTTGTCGGCCCGGAAATCCTCGGCGTGGCGTTCGTGGTGGTGGTGATTGGCGGCATGGGTTCCTTCAGCGGCGCACTGGTGGGCGGCCTGTTGGTCGGCGTGGTGCAAAGCCTGATGACCACACTCTGGCCCCAGGGCGCGAGCCTGATGATCTACGGCGCGATGGCCGTGGTGATTCTGGTACGTCCTTACGGCCTGTTCGGGAGAGCCTGACATGAGCGAGAAAAATCCCCTGCCGTTCGCCAAGACCCAGTCGCGCTACATGCTGCTGTTGGTGCTCGCGGTGTTGATCGGCCTGCCGTTGATTCTGCCCTCGGCAACCCTGGCCACCGAGATCCTGATCTTTGCCATGGCCGCCCTCGCCTGCAACCTGCTGCTGGGTTACACCGGGCTGCTGTCGTTCGGCCAAGGCATCTTCTTTGGGGCCGGCGCCTACTGCGCGGCGTTGCTGATGATTCACCTGCAGCTGGGCCTGTTCAGCGCATTGCTGGGCGCTGCGGTCGCCGGTGGTTTCCTGGCGTTTCTGGTGGGTGCCCTGGCGATCCGTCGCACCGGCATTTACTTCGTGATGCTGACCCTGGCCTTCAGCCAGATGGCCTACTTCGTCGCCTACACCCTGAGCGACTGGACCGGCGGCGACAACGGCCTGCTCAGCGTGCCGCGCCCGGAAATCCGTCTCGGTGACACGGTGCTGTTGTCGCTGACCGATGCTCGCGCGTTTTACGGGTTTGTCGCGGTGCTGTTCCTGTTGATCTTCATCGGCGCCCGCCGAGTGATCGCCTCGCCATTCGGCAGCACGCTGATGGCGATCCGCGAAAACGAAACCCGGGCTTCGGCCATCGGCTACGACACCCGCCACTTCAAGATCCTGGTGTTCGTGTTGTCTGGCGCCGTGACCGGGATTGCCGGGGCGCTGTACGCGATGCTGCTGCACTTTGTGCCGCTGTCGAACATCGACCTGGCGATGTCCGAGAACATTCTGATCATGACCATCGTCGGCGGCACCGGCTCGCTGTTCGGCTCCTTGCTGGGCGCCGGTTCCATCGTGCTGCTGGGGGACTTCCTGTCCGACCTGTGGCCGCGCTGGCTGATGCTGCTGGGGGTGATTCTGATCCTGGTAGTGATCTTCATGCGCGGCGGTTTGTGGGGCGGCTTGTCGACCCTGTTCGAACGTGTGCGCGGCAGCCGCAAGGCCGACGTTGTGAGCAAGGAGAAGCTGTCATGAGCATCCTGTTGGAAACCAAGAACCTGGAACTGGCCTACGGCGCATTCCACGCCGTGAACGGCGTCAACCTCAAGGTGGAAGCCGGCACCATCCACACCATCATCGGCCCCAATGGCGCCGGCAAGACCAGTCTGTTCCACTGCCTGACCGGCGAACGCCAGGCCACCGCCGGGGCGATCCATTTCGACGGCAAGAACCTGATGCGCAAACCGGCCCACGGCCGCGTCGGCCTGGGCATGGCCCGCTCGTTCCAGCTCACCAGCCTGTTCCAGAACCTCAGCGTGCGCGAGAACCTGCGCCTGGCCGCCCAGGGCCGCGACGGTGCCCGCGCCCTGAACTTCTGGCGCCGGGTCGACAGCAAGCGCGAACACCTGGAGATGGCCGACCAGGTGCTGGAACGCCTGCAACTCACCGCCCGCGCCGACACCCTGGCCGGCGAGTTGTCCCACGGCCAGCAGCGGGTGCTGGAAGTCGGCATGTCGATCTGCTCCAGACCCAAGCTGCTGATGCTCGACGAACCCACCTCGGGCATGGGCATCGACGACATTCCGATCATGACCCAACTGATCAGCGACCTCGGTCGCGACCATACCGTGCTGTTGATCGAGCACAACATGAGCATCGTCATGTCCATCAGCCAACGCATCACCGTGATGAGCCACGGCCAGATCCTGGTGGAAGGCACACCGGAATTCGTGCGCGCCGACGAGCGCGTGCGCACCGCCTATTTGGGAGAAGCCGCCTGATGCTGACCGTCGACAATATCCATTCCTACTACGACAAGAGCCATGTCCTTGAAGGCGTGTCCCTGACCGTCAATCCCGGCGAACTGGTGACCCTGCTGGGGCGCAATGGTGCCGGCAAGACCACCACCCTGCGCAGCATCCTCGGGATTATCTGCCCGCGCCAGGGCCAGATTCACTTCAACGGCCAGCCACTGGTAGGGCAGAAAATCTTCGAAATCGCCCGTCAGGGCCTGGCGCTGGTGCCGGAGAACCGCGGGATCTTCCGCCTGCTGACCGTCGAGGAAAACCTGCGGATCGCGGTGCGCAAAACTAGCCGCTGGCAGATGGAAGACGTGTACGGCATGTTCCCGCGCCTCAAGGAGCGCCGCAAAAACGCCGGCCACGCGCTATCTGGCGGTGAGCAACAGATGCTCGCCATCGCCCGCGCCCTGCTTAACGATCCGAAGCTGCTGATCCTCGACGAACCCACCGAAGGCCTCGCGCCGGTGATCGTCGACGAGTTGGTGAAGATCCTGCGCAAGGTCAAGGAAGACGGCCTGCCGGTGCTGCTGGTGGAACAGAACCTGATGGTCTGCGACAAGCTCGCCGACCGCCATTACGTCCTCGAACAAGGCCGCGTGGTGTACGAAGGCAGCGCCGAAGCCTTCCGCGCCGACCCGACGATCAAGAACCGCTACCTGGCCCTGAGTGCCTGACCGGAGACTGCTGATGAATAGTTTTGCGCAACCGCTCCAGAGCAACGCCCCGCTGATCAACCGCGACCGCCTGTGGCAATCGTTGATGGACCTCGCCCGCCTGGGCGCCACGCCAAAAGGTGGCGTATGTCGCCTGGCCCTCACCGACCTTGACCGCCAGGCCCGCGACCTGTTTGTGCAATGGTGCGAGGCGGCCGGGTGCAGCGTCAGCGTCGACGCCATCGGCAATATCTTTGCCCGCCGCGCCGGGCGTAATCCGGCACTGGCGCCGGTGATGACCGGCAGCCATATCGACACCCAGCCTACCGGCGGCAAGTTCGACGGCTGCTATGGCGTGATGGCCGGCCTGGAAGTGATCCGCACCCTCAACGATTTGAACCTGGAGACCGAAGCGCCGATTGAAGTGGTGGTGTGGACCAACGAAGAGGGCTCGCGTTTTCCGCCGTGCATGATGGGTTCCGGGGTATTCGCCGGTAAATTCGACCTGCAGGAAACCCTCGACAAACAGGACGAGCACGGCCTGTCAGTGGGCGCCGAATTGCAGCGCATCGGCTATGCCGGTTCCCGTGCGGTACTGGGTCATCCGGTAGGCGCCTATTTCGAGGCGCATATCGAGCAAGGCCCGGTGCTGGAAGACCAGGCCACCACCATTGGCGTGGTCATGGGCTGCCTGGGCCAGAAGTGGTTCGACCTGACCTTCACCGGCGTCGAGGCCCATGCCGGCCCCACGCCGATGCACCTGCGCAAGGACGCCTTGGTAGGCGCGGCGCAAGTGGTCAGCGCGGTGAATCGCATCGCCCACGAACAACAACCCCATGCCTGCGGCACAGTCGGTTGCCTGAGCCTGCATCCAGGCTCACGCAACGTGATTCCCGGCCAGGTGCACATGACCATCGACCTGCGCCACCTGCACGCCGACAAGCTGCAAGCGATGGTCGACGAAGTGCGCCAGGTGATCGAAGCGACTGCCGAGCAACACGGGCTGAGCTTTGAACTGACGCCTACCGCCGACTTCCCGCCGCTGGACTTCAACCCCGCCTGCGTCAACGCCGTGCGCGAGGGTGCAAGCGCTCTGGGCCTGAGCCATATGGACATCGTCAGCGGCGCCGGGCATGACGCGATCTTCGTCGCCGAACTGGGCCCTGCCGGGATGATTTTTGTGCCATGCGAAGGCGGCATCAGCCACAACGAAATCGAAAACGCCGCGCCGGATGACCTGGCGGCGGGCTGCGCCGTGTTGCTGCGGGCCATGGTCAACGCGGCGCAAGGAGGGAAAGCGGCATGACGGATATCGCCAACCTGACCGCTGTTGAGCTGCTGGCTCTCTATCGGGATAAACGCCTGTCGCCGGTGGAAGTCACCGAAGACGCATTGCTGCGAATCGAACGCTACAACCCGGCGGTCAACGCCTACTGCCACGTCGACCCGGAAGGCGCCTTGAACGCGGCCCGAGCCTCGGAACAGCGCTGGCTCAAGGGCCAGCCGTGCGGGGCGCTGGACGGTGTGCCGGCGTCCATCAAGGACCTGACGCAGACCCTCGGCATGCCGACGCGCAAGGGTTCGCGCACCACCTCCGCCGAGGGCCGGTGGGAGGTGGATGCGCCCTTCTCGGCCTTCATGCGCAAGGCCGGCGCGGTGCTGCTGGGCAAGACCACCACGCCGGAGTTCGGGTGGAAAGGCGTCACCGATAATCCGTTGTATGGGATTACTCGCAATCCGTGGGACACGCGCATGACGGCGGGCGGTTCGTCCGGCGGTGCCGGTGCGGCGGCGGCCTTGAACCTGGGCGTGCTGCACCAGGGCAGCGATGCCGGTGGCTCGATCCGGATTCCCTGCGCGTTCACCGGCACCTTTGGCATCAAGCCGACTTTCGGTTATGTGCCGCAATGGCCGGCCAGTTCAATGACTATTTTGTCTCACCTGGGGCCGATGACCCGCACCGTGGAAGACTCGGTGCTGATGCTGCAAACCATCGCGCAACCAGACGCGCGGGACGGTTTGATCGGCGCGCCCCGGACCACGCCATGGTTGCAGGCTGGGGCTGACTTGAAGGGCCTGCGTATCGCCTATAGCCCGAACTTCGGTTATGTGGACGTGGACCCGCAAGTGGCCAGGGTCGTCGCCAAAGCGGTCGAAGGCCTGGTGCAGTTGGGTGCCCATGTTGAGCAGATTGATCCGGGGTTCAGTGATCCGCTGGAGGTGTTCAATACCCTGTGGTTTGCCGGTGCGGCGCGCCTGGCCGGGCCGTTAAGCGATGCGCAACGGCAACTGATGGACCCGGGGTTGCTGCGCATTGCCCGACTGGGCGAGCAGATCAGCCTCAGTGACTACAGTGCGGCGCTGGAAGCACGGGCTGCGCTGGTGGCGCACATGGCGGCATTCCATGAACATTACGATGTGCTGGTTTCGCCGATGATGCCGATCACCGCGTTCGAGGCCGGGCATAACGTGCCGCCGGGTTCGGGCCTTGGGGAGTGGATGGAATGGACGCCGTTTACCTATCCCTTCAACTTGACCCAGCAACCGGCGGCGTCGGTGCCGTGCGGGTTGGCAGCGAATGGGTTGCCGGTGGGGTTGCATGTGGTGGGGGCGCGGTTTGCGGATGAGCAGGTGCTGAGGGTTTGCCAGGTTTATGCCAAGGCTTTCCCGACCGAGCACCTGCAAACACCCAAAACCCCAACCTGAAATGCAATCAAACTGTGGGAGCTGGCTTGCCTGCGATAGCGGTGGGTCATTCAGCCCACTGGGTACTGATGCATCGCCATCGCAGGCAAGCCAGCTCCCACATTTGATCGCACTCCGTTCCTGCATCGCTCTACAATGTCCCCCATTCATTCCCGGGGGTTTCATGGACATCGAACTGGCACGCACCTTCCTCGAAATCACCCGCTGCGGCAGCCTCGCCGCGGCGGCCGAGAAGCTGCACGTCACCCAGACGGCGATCACCGCCCGCGTCAAGAACCTCGAAAGCCAGCTCAACAGCACCCTGTTCGTGCGCAACCGCGCCGGTGCCCGCCTGACCCCGGATGGCGAAGCTTTCGTGGTCTACGCCAACCAGCTGGTACAAACCTGGGAAGCCGCCCGCCGCGACCTGCCGTTGCCCGATGGCTACCGCAACGTGCTGCACATCGGTGGCGAAGTCAGCCTGTGCAACCCGTTGATGCTCGGCTGGGCCCAGGCCTTGCGTGAACACATTCCCGGTCATGCCCTGCGCACCGAGATTCGCGAAGGCGAGTACCTGTTGCGCCAACTGGAGCTGGGGGTACTGGACGCTGCACTGGTGTTCCAGCCGCAATACTGGCCGGGGTTGCAGGTGGAGCAGGTGCTGGAAGAAAAACTGATCCTGGTGCAGCTGGCGGCCCGGCCCGAGCCCTACGTGTACATCGACTGGGGCCAGGGCTTCCGTCAGCAACACGACGCGGCCCTGCCGGACAAAGCCCGCGCCGCCCTGAGTTTCAATCTCGGGCCGTTGGCCTTGCAGTACATCCTGGAGAATGGCGGCGCCGGGTATTTCCGTACGCGGGTGGTGCAGAGCTACCTGGACAGCGGTGTGATGGAGCGGGTGCCCAAGGCGCCCGAGTTCAGCTTTCCAACGTACCTGGTGTATTCCCGCGAGCGCGACTCGGCGGTTTTGCAGCAGGCGCTGGGCTTGCTGCGGGCGGTGGTGGAGGCGGAAAAGGATTGGTCGCAGCGCTGGGATCCGGTGATTTGATCCCGTGCACATGGTAGCCTCAGGTTGTTTTCTCCTGGTTTCCCCCTGCCGATGAACAAGAAAAAATCCGTCACCATCAGCGACATCGCCAAACGGGTCAACATGACCACCATCACGGTGTCCCGTGCGCTGAGCAAACCCGACCTGGTCAAGCCCGCCACCCTGGCGCGGATTCTCGAGGTGGCGCGAGAGCTGGACTACGTGCCCAACGCCTTCGCCCGCGGGCTCAAGCGCAGCGAAAGCCTGATCATCGGCGTGATTACCGCCTCGGTGGACAACCCCTTCTACAGCGAGATGATCAAGGCGATTTCCCGCGAGGCGAAAAAGCACGGCTACACCATCATGCTGGTGGACACCGATGAGCTGGAAGAACTGGAAAGCAAGGCGGTCGACACCCTGCTGGGCTACCGCGTGGCGGGGATTATTTTATCGCCGGTCTCCGATGAGCCCAGCTACCAGCCGGACTACCTGGAGCGCCTGGGCAACGGCAAGACCCCGGTGGTGTTGCTTGACCGCACCATCCACGAGAGTCCGTTCAGCCGCGTGGTACTGGACAACTACCACAGCGGCATCGAGGCGGCGCAGTACCTGGTGCGACAAACCCCTAACCTGAAACGACTGCTGGTGCTGACCGGGCCGGAGCATTCGCGCATCACCATGGAACGCCTCAAGGGCTTGAAAGAAGTCCTGGCCGATCACCCGCAGGTGCAGGTCGAAGTGTGTGCCGGCGACTACACGCTGATGCCCTCCTACCTGCACACCCTCGACTACCTGGCCGAGCATTCGGCGCCGGACGCGATCATGGGCTTCAACCAGTTGATCACCCTCGGCGCGTTGCGTGCGTTGCGCATGCACAACATCCCCCACGACAGCCTGACCATCTGCGGCATCGACCGCCTGCCCTTCGCCGATATCTTCGGCGTGCCGATTGCCTGCGTGGCCCATGACGCGTCACTGGCCGGCAGCAGCGCAGTGCGACTGCTGCTGGACCGCCTCGAAGACCCGCACAAACCGCGGGACAAAGTGGTAATCGCCGGCAAACTGGAGAACGGCTAGCGGCTGGTATAGCCGCCATCGATCGGCAGGCTGACGCCGCTGATCATGCTGGCGGCATCGCTCAGCAGGAACAGCACCGGCAGGGCCACCTCCGCCGTTTCGGCAAACCTCCCGAGGGGAATCGCCGCCAATGCCGGGTCGCGCTTGGCCGGTGCCGACCAGGCCATCTGCGCCATGGGCGTCAGGGTCACGGTGGGGTTGACGCTGTTGACGCGAATTCCGAAGCGGCCCCATTCCGCGCATTGCACCCGGGTGACGGCGTCCAGTGCGGCCTTTGAGGCGCAGTAGCCAAGGTGATCGTCCAGCGCTACCAGTGAGGCCTGGCTTGAGACGTTGACGATGCTGCCGGGAATCTTGGCTTCAATCATTGCAGCGGCGATACGGCTGGCGACCTGGGCGGCGGCGCGGGCGTTGACGTTCATCACCTGATCGAAGGCTTCGGCGCTGATGGCAGCCGCCGGCTCCAGGCGAGAGATGCCGGCGCAGTTGACCAGGCCGTGCATCGGCGGCAGGCCTTGCAGGGCCAGGTCCAGGGCGGTGCTGTTGGCGATGTCCAGGCACAGGGTTTCGCAGCCGAGTTGGGCCAGGGACTGGGCGTCGCGGCCCAGCGCGAAAACCTCGGCGCCGCTGGCGATCAATTGCAGGGCGATTTCCCGGCCGATACCGCTGCTGGCGCCGGTGACGAGGATGCGCTGGTGGGTGAAGTCGAAGGTAGCGTTCATGGCAACTATTCCAAAACCAATAGAGATCCAATGTGGGAGCTGGCTTGCCTGCGATAGCGGTGGGTCATTTAGCCCACTTGGTACTGATGCAGCGCCATCGCAGGCAAGCCAGCTCCCACACGTTTGATCGGTGTTCGCTTAAGCGTTCTGCAGGCTGTGCATCACCGGTTTCAGCGCCGGATACAGTTTCAAATACTCGGCAAATGCCCGGTCATACACCCCGACATTCCCAACCTCCGGCTCCGCCCGCAGCTCCAGCTGCACCCAGCCCTTCTCCATCTCCCGATCATCCACCAACCCCACTGCGTGGGCCGCCAGCAACGCCGCGCCCAGTGCTGCCTCCACCTCTTGCACGATGGTGTAGACCGGGTAGTGGGTGATGTCCGCAATGATCTGCATCCACAAATCCGAATGGCTCGCCCCACCCACCACAATCAACCGTGGATCAAGGGAATGCGCCCCACGGGTGCCCGCTTCGATATTGTGTCGCAGGGCAAAACTCACCCCTTCGAGCACCGCGCGGTACAGGTGGATACGGCTGTGATACAGGTTCAGCCCGACAAAGCTGCCGCTGGCGCGGTCATCCCACACCGGGCTGCGTTCGCCCATGAGGTACGGCAGGAACAACAGCCCCTCACTGCCCGCCGGGATCTTCGCAGCGCTCTGCTCCAGCAGCCACAAACTGTCCTGGCCGGTCTCCCTGGCCTGCTGCTCTTCGGCCTGGCAGAACTGCTCGCGAAACCAGCTCACCGACGCCCCGGCGGTAATCGCACCGCCGAAGATGTACAGGTCCTGATGGCCGTTATAGACGTGGGGCATGCTCACCAGGCCATGGCGCGCGTCCACCTGCTGATTGAGATAACCCCAACACATGCTGGTGCCAATCATCGCCACGTGATTGCCCGGTCGCGTCACTCCTGCCGCCAATGTGGCCATGGCCGCATCCACGCCTCCGGCAAGGATCGGCGTACCCGCCTGCAAGCCCAATCGCCGGGCCCATTCCTCGAGCAAACCGCCGACCACTTCACCGGAATACAGCAAGCGCTCCGGCATCATCGCCAACGGAATCCCAAGCGCCGCCAGCATTTCGGCCGACCAGCCACGCCGGGCCACATCGTAGACGCCACCGATATTGCCAGCGCTGCTGTGATCCACCGCCAACTCACCGGTCAGGCACCAGTTGATGTAGCTGTTGGGCGGCAGCAGGTAACGGGTGTTGGCCCACACCTGCGGCTGGTGTTGCTTGAGCCAGAGCATCTTGGTGAAGCCGTAGTAGCTGTCCACCGAGTTGCCGGTGACCGCAAACAACCGCTCCAGGTCCACATGCTCGCGCACCCATGCCACTTGCTCGCCCGCGCGCCGGTCCATCCAGATCAGGCACGGGTGCAGCGGCGTGATCTGCGCGTCCACGGCAATTCCGGAGCCGCCATACAGGCTGCTGATGCACAGCGCCTTGACCTGCTCTTTCCCTACGCCAGCCTTGGCCATGCACTGGGCGACGCAGGTCTCGACCGCATCCAGCCAGACCTGCGGCCACTGCTCGGCCCAGCGCACTTTCGGGGTATCCACACGATACCCTTGGCTGTGCTGGGCGATGATCAAGCCGTCCGCATCCACCAGCAGCGCCTTGGTGCTCTGCGTGCCGATGTCCACACCCATTACGTAGTTCATCTCAGACCACCGGCTTCAGCAGCACCTTGATCGACTTGGTCGAGTTGGCCAGCTCAAACGCCTCGGCCCAGTTATCCAGCCCGAAGTCATGGGTCACGATACCCTTGGAGGTCACCAGGCCGCGCTCGAACAGGTCGATCGCCACCGGGTAGCAGTAAGGCCCCAGGTGCGCGCCGCGTACGTCCAGCTCCTTGCGGTCACCGATGATCGACCAGTCGGCGCTGGTCTCAGCGCCAAACACGCTGAACTCGACAAACCGCCCGAGCTTGCGAATCAGATCCAGGCCTTGGGTAACGCCCGCTGGTACGCCAGTGGTTTCGATGTACACGTCGCAGCCGTAGTTATCGGTCAGGCCATTGATGATCTCCCGGGCATTGTCCCGGGACGGGTTGATCACCACGTCGGCACCGTATTTCTTCGCCAGTTCCAGGCGCTCGTCGACCATGTCGATCACCACCAGTTTCTTCGGCGTTTTAAGGGCGGCCACTTGCACCATGCACAGGCCCAAGGTGCCGGCACCGGCGATGACCAACACGTCATCCAGCTGAATCTCACCGCGGTTGACGGTGTGAATCGCACAGGACATCGGCTCGATCAGCGCCGAATCTTCCAGGGACACCGACTCCGGAATCTTGTGCACGATGGCGGTCTTCGGGATGCGCATGTACTGGGCCATGCCACCTTCGGCCACTTCACGCTGGAAGCCGAAGATGTTGTGCACCTCGCACATCCAGTACTTGCCGGACTTGCAGAAGCGGCACTTGCCACACGGTACGATCTGCTCGGCGATCACCTTGTCGCCGACCTTCACTTCAAAGTGCTCCTCGGCGCCCTCGCCCGCTTCCACCACGTAGCCAAAAAACTCATGCCCCGGCACCACCGGCGCCTTGACCCACGGGTTGTCGCCGCCCCAGAACATCGCGGCGCCCGAGTGGCATTTGCAGTCACTGGCGCAGATGCCGCAGGCGGCGATGCGGATCACCAGTTCATTGACCCGCGCCTGGGGTTTGCTGATGCGTTCCAGGCGGTAGTCTTTCGGGCCGTGGCAGACGACGGCTTGCATTTCGTTGTGCTTTTCCATGATGTGCGGACCTTTCTTGAGCATGAGAGAACCCATCGCGGCCCCATGGCCGCGTGGAGATAACCGGCTTACTTGTGGCGCTGACGGCTGATAAAGATCGCCAGCAAAATGATCCCGCCCTTGATCACGCTCTGGACGTAGGGCGAGACCCCGAGCATGTTCAAGCCGTTGTTCAACACCCCCAGCAGCATGGCGCCGAGCAAGGTGCCGACAATTACCCCGCGCCCGCCGGCAATCGAGGCGCCGCCCAGAACCACGGCGGCAATCGCGTCGAGTTCAAACGACACCCCGGCATTCGGCTGGCCGCTCATCAAGCGCGAGGTCAGCACCAGCCCGGCAATCGCGGCGGTGAAACCGCTGATGCCATACACCAGCAACTTGAAGCGCGCCGCCCGCACACCGGACAGGCGCACCGCTTCCTCGTTGCCGCCAATCGCGTAGATATAGCGGCCGATGCGGGTGTGTTGCAGCAGCACATAAGCCGCCAGGTACGTCACCAGCATGATCAGGATCGGCACCGAAATGCCGAACAGGCTTTCGCGGCCAAAGAAGCCAAACCACTCCGGCAACCCGGAAATCGGGTAGCCGTCGGTGTACATCAAGCCGAACCCACGGGCGATGCCCATGGTCGCCAGGGTGACGATGATCGGCGGCATGTGCAGGTAGGCGACAAACAAGCCGTTGCCGATGCCGAAGGCCACGCCGACCAGCATTCCGGCGCCAATCGCCAGGCCCGGCGGCAACCCGGCGACCATCAAGCCGGCGGTCAGGGTGCCGGACAAGGCCATTACCGGCCCCACCGACAAATCGATGCCGCCGGTGAGAATCACGCAGGTCATGCCCACCGCGATAATCGCGTTGATCGACACCTGGCGCGCAATGTTCGACAGGTTGTTGGCGGTGAGGAAATTGTCGCTGGCGAAGATCATCACCAACGTCACCACCAGCAGCCCGACAAAGGGATAAAACGCCGGTGAGCGAATCAACCGCGCCAGGTTCAGGCGCAGCCGGCTCGGCCCCACGGCATTAATGGACGTATTCACTTGAGCCCCCTGTTGCATGGCGCATGACCTCTTGAGGATTGACGGCAGACGCTTCCAGTACCTTGACGATGGCGCCCTTATGGAACACGGCGACGCGGTCGCACATGCCGATGACTTCCGGCAGTTCCGAGGAAATCATGATGATTGCGTAGCCTTGTTCGGTGAGGCTGCGCATCAGCGCGTAGATCTGTGCCTTGGCGCCGACGTCGATGCCACGGGTGGGTTCGTCGAACACCAGCACGTCGCAGTGATGGTTGATCCAGCGGGCAATCACCACTTTCTGCTGGTTGCCGCCGCTGAGGTTGAACACCCGGCTCTCGCCGCTGGGGGCCTTGATCGACAGCTGGCGCATCAGGGCTTCGACACTGGCGCATTCCTTGTCCTTGTCGATCAGGCCGCTGGCGTTCTGGTATTTGGGCAGGTTGTTGAGGGAGATGTTTTCGCGAATGCTGAAGTCGGTGATCAGCCCTTCGGTCTTGCGGCTTTCCGGCAGCAGGCCGATACCATGGGCCAACGCCTGGGCCGGGTCGTCGAGGGTGATTTTTTCACCCCGCAGCCACACGTCTTTGCTCACCGACGGCAGCGCGCCCATCATGCCCAGCGCCAATTCCGTACGCCCGGAACCCACCAGGCCGGCAAAGCCGAGAATCTCGCCCTTGTGCAATTCAAAGTGGTTGTGGGGGCCGTTGCGCACCAGTTGGATGTCCTTGACCTCCAGCAACAGCGGCCCGCGTTCGCTGGTGGGCTTGGCTGGAAAACTGCACTCCAGGCGCCGCCCGACCATCATTTCCACCAGGCGGTCGATATCGCTGTCGGCCACATCGGTGACGCCCACATTGCCGCCGTCGCGCAGCACGCTGATGCGGTCGCACACCTGGAAAATCTCCTCCAGATGATGGGAGATAAAAATCACCGCCACACCCTGGCGCTTGAGCTCACGCATGATCTCGAACAGCAGCTCGGCTTCGCTCGGCGTAAGGGTGGCGGTGGGTTCGTCGAGTACCAGCAACCGCGCATCCAGGGCCAGGGCCTTGGCGATCTCGACGAACTGCTGCTCGGCCACACTCAGGTGCTTGACCGCGCATTGCAGGTCAATGCTGACGCCGAGGCGCCTGAACAACGCCTCGCTGGCCTCGACCATTTCGCGCTTGCGCAACAGGCCAAAACGGTTGCTCAGCTCATGGCCGAGGAAGATATTTTCCACTGCCGTGAGGTAGGGAATCAGGCTGAATTCCTGAAATACGATACCGATACCAGCAGCAATCGCATCACGGTACGTCGCGAACTTCCGGGCCTCGCCGTCGATCAGGATCTGCCCTTCGTCCTGGTGCTCGACCCCGCCAAGGATCTTCATCAGGGTCGATTTGCCCGCGCCATTTTCCCCGAGCAAGGCATGAATCTCGCCCCGCTGCACTTCCAGGTTGATCGCCTTGAGAGCTTGCACTCCCGGGTAGCGCTTACAGATGTTTTCCAGCTTCAGAAGACTGCTCATACCGCCGACCTCGCATTCAGATGGATGACCTGTGCCCCACGCCTGGCGTGGGGCCTGGGTGTTTTACCAACTGAAATCCTTGGCTTTGGCCTGGTCGATCAGGGTGATATCCACCGGGATCGTGGCGGGCACTTGCGAGCCCCACTTCTTGGCCAGGGCGATGCCCAGGGCCAGGCGGATCTGGTCACGGGGGTATTGCGCGGAGGTGGCGATGAATTTACTGCCGGGTTTCTGGATGGCCTTGATCGCTTCCGGTGCGCCGTCGACGCTCACCAGTTTGACGTCCAGGCCACTGGCTTCGATGGCCGAGAGTGCGCCGAGGGAGCCGTTGTCGTTGACGCTGAAAATGCCCTTGAGGGTGGGCTGGGCCTGCAGCATGTTTTCGGTGACGGTCAGCGCCTGGTCACGTTCCTGCTTGCCGTTCTGGATGCTCACGATCTTGATGTCGGGGTGCTTGGCCACGGCCTCTTTGCAACCGCGGACGCGTTCCAGGATCGGCACCACGGCGATGCCGTCGAGGATGGCGATATTGCCTTTGTCACCGATGTTCTTGGCCAGGTATTCGCAGGCCTGGAAGCCGGCGTCGAAGTTTTTCGAACCGACGAAGGAGTCCAGTGGGCCTTCGGCTTGGGCGTCGACGGCGACCACGACTACACCGGCGGCGTGGGCGGATTTGACGGCTGATTGCACGCCGACCGAGTCGGTGGGGTTGATCAGCAGGATGTCGATGCCCTTTTGCAGCATGTCTTCGACGTCGCTGACCTGTTTGGACACGTCGTGGCGGGCGTCGGTGATGATCAACTGCGCACCGATGGTCGCCCCGGCTTCCTGCAGGGCGTCTTTCATGGTGACGAAGTAAGGGTTGTTGATTTCCTGGAAGGACGCCCCGATGCGGATGGGGGCGGGTTTGGTGTCGGCTAGTGCCAGGCCAGAAGTGCCAAGACTGATGCTCAGAGCCAATAAACACAGGGTTTTCGGAAGCATTTTCATGGTAGGGATCTCTGTTTTGTTTTTATTTTTAGAGCAAATGTTATCGTTAACATTTTGTAAGAAACTAGCAAAGAAATTCGGGGGTCGCAAGGGGTGTTTGATCGGGGGTGGCGGGGGTGGTGGACATATCCGTTGCTGCGGTAACGGCCGCCTAGGGTTCCGCTCTTACAGCGGCTCACTTTTGAAAAGCGCAAAAGTAAGCAAAACGCTCTTGCCCCACCA
>NZ_JAAAFU010000058.1:17821-75877 GCF_019352905.1 Pseudomonas sp. Xaverov 83
TTAGAAGCAAAATCAAAAGCTAAAGCGGGCACGGTCAAATGTGGGAGCTGGCTTGCCTGCAATAGCATCAACTGGGTGTACCTGATCCACCGAGTTGTCTGCATCGCAGGCAAGCCAGCTCCCACAGAAAAGCAGAGCCACCCCGCCCGTAGCAGCTGTCGAGCCTAGGCGAGGCACCGAGTGGTGGGGCAAAGACCTTTTGGTTAATTTTGGCTGGGCCGGCATTCCGGGCGTTTGCCAAAAGTGACCCGCTCCGTTACCGCAGCAACGGATATGTATACAGCCCCCTACGCCCCCCCCCTCACCACCAAATTTCGACCAAAACATTGATCCAGAGCGGTATCCCCACCCGCAAAGTCAGTTAAAAGATCCGCTTTACCAACTAACACCACCCACACAAGTAACAGCAACTTCCTCCGCTAAACCCCGAACAGCTGTTTAAAACCCACGCAAACAATATTCATTATCATTTAGAGCATGAAAACTTCTTTACAGCTTAAACAAAACATAATTGGTGAAATGCCCGCTAATGCCCGCCCCACAAGGGCTACAGCCCCAAGAAGGTGCACTATGTCCTTATTCCATCGAATAATTTCGCTATAGGAATTTTACTTGCCCGGTGTTTAGCCATAAAATCACCGCGATTGATTGCGCTGCGACATATCGTCACTGCATCGTTACTTTTTCGAGCTCAGAGACCTTTGCTCTCTGTTAAGGATTTCCAGCATGACCGAAGCGACAGGACTCATGGCCCACAACTGGGGCTTTGCCATTTTCCTCCTCGGTGTTGTCGGCCTCTGCGCCTTCATGCTCGGTGTCTCCAGCCTCCTCGGGTCAAAAGCCTGGGGCCGCAGCAAAAATGAACCGTTCGAGTCCGGCATGCTGCCTACAGGTGGCGCCCGCTTGCGGCTCTCAGCCAAATTCTATCTGGTCGCGATGCTCTTCGTGATCTTCGATATCGAAGCCCTTTTTCTCTTTGCCTGGTCTGTGTCCGTCCGCGAAAGCGGCTGGACCGGATTCGTCGAAGCCCTCGTTTTCATAGCAATTCTGTTGGCAGGCCTTGTCTACCTATTCCGAGTGGGCGCCCTTGACTGGGCTCCGGAAGCTCGTCGTAAGCGGCAAGCGAAGCTGAAACAATGAGGCTTTGGCGATGCAATACAATCTCACCAGGATCGACCCGGATGCTCCTAACGAGCAGTACCCCATCGGCGAACGGGAAACCGTTTCCGATCCGTTAGAAGACCAAGTCCACAAAAACATCTACATGGGCAAGCTGGAAGACGTGCTGAGTGGCGCGGTCAACTGGGGACGTAAGAACTCCCTGTGGCCGTACAACTTCGGTCTGTCCTGCTGCTACGTGGAAATGACCACCGCCTTCACGGCGCCCCACGACATCGCGCGCTTTGGCGCCGAAGTTATCCGGGCATCGCCGCGTCAGGCGGATTTCATGGTTATCGCCGGTACCTGCTTTATCAAGATGGCGCCGATCATTCAGCGTCTCTACGAGCAAATGCTCGAGCCAAAGTGGGTTATCTCCATGGGTTCGTGCGCCAACTCCGGTGGCATGTACGACATCTACTCCGTAGTTCAGGGGGTGGACAAGTTCCTGCCCGTGGACGTCTACGTGCCTGGCTGCCCGCCCCGCCCTGAAGCATTTCTGCAAGGCTTGATGCTGTTGCAGGAATCGATTGGCAAGGAGCGTCGCCCACTTTCCTGGGTTGTCGGAGATCAAGGCGTATACCGCGCCGAGATGCCGTCACAAAAGGAACAGCGCCGCGAACAGCGTATTCAGGTAACCAACCTGCGCAGCCCCGACGAAGTCTGATCCAGAACCGCTTCTTTTATAGAACGAAAACCTGGCTTCATTCTTTACGTTGACCGAAAGCGATAAAAAACCATGACTACAGGCAGTGCTCTGTACATCCCGCCTTATAAGGCAGACGACCAGGATGTGGTCGTCGAACTCAATAACCGTTTTGGCCCTGACGCCTTCACCGCCCAGGCCACACGCACCGGTATGCCGGTGCTGTGGGTGGCGCGTGCCAGGCTCGTCGAAGTCCTGAGCTTCCTGCGCAACCTGCCCAAGCCGTACGTCATGCTCTATGACCTGCATGGCGTGGACGAGCGCCTGCGCACCAAGCGCCAGGGACTGCCGAGCGGCGCCGATTTCACCGTGTTCTACCACCTGATGTCGCTGGAACGTAACAGCGACGTGATGATCAAGGTGGCCCTCTCCGAGAGCGACCTGAGCGTCCCGACCGTGACCGGTATCTGGCCCAACGCCAACTGGTACGAGCGTGAAGTGTGGGACATGTTCGGCATCGACTTCCCGGGCCACCCGCACCTGTCGCGCATCATGATGCCGCCGACCTGGGAAGGTCACCCGCTGCGCAAGGACTTCCCTGCCCGCGCCACCGAATTCGATCCCTTCAGCCTGACCCTCGCCAAGCAGCAGCTTGAAGAAGAGGCTGCACGCTTCCGTCCGGAAGACTGGGGCATGAAGCGCTCCGGCACCAACGAAGACTACATGTTCCTCAACCTGGGCCCGAACCACCCTTCGGCTCACGGTGCCTTCCGCATCATCCTGCAACTGGACGGCGAAGAAATCGTCGACTGCGTGCCGGACATCGGCTACCACCACCGTGGTGCCGAGAAAATGGCCGAGCGTCAGTCGTGGCACAGCTTCATCCCGTACACCGACCGTATCGACTACCTCGGCGGCGTGATGAACAACCTGCCGTACGTGCTCTCGGTCGAGAAGCTGGCCGGCATCAAGGTGCCGGACAAGGTCGACACCATCCGCATCATGATGGCCGAGTTCTTCCGGATCACCAGCCACCTGCTGTTCCTGGGTACCTATATCCAGGACGTCGGCGCCATGACCCCGGTGTTCTTCACCTTCACCGACCGTCAGCGCGCCTACAAGGTCATCGAAGCCATCACCGGCTTCCGCCTGCACCCGGCCTGGTACCGCATCGGCGGTGTCGCACACGACCTGCCACGTGGCTGGGAACGTCTGGTCAAGGAATTCATCGACTGGATGCCCAAGCGCCTGGACGAGTACCAGAAAGCCGCCCTGGACAACAGCATCCTCAAGGGCCGGACCATCGGCGTCGCCCAGTACAACACCAAAGAGGCCCTGGAATGGGGCGTCACCGGTGCTGGCCTGCGTTCCACCGGTTGCGATTTCGACCTGCGCAAGGCGCGCCCGTACTCCGGCTACCAGAACTTCGAATTCGAAGTCCCGCTGGCGGCCAACGGCGATGCCTACGACCGCTGCATCGTGCGCGTCGAAGAAATGCGCCAGAGCCTGAAGATCATCGAACAGTGCATGCGCAACATGCCGGAAGGCCCGTACAAGGCGGATCACCCGCTGACCACGCCGCCGCCGAAAGAGCGCACGCTGCAACACATCGAAACCCTGATCACGCACTTCCTGCAAGTTTCGTGGGGCCCGGTGATGCCGGCCAACGAGTCCTTCCAGATGATCGAAGCGACCAAGGGTATCAACAGTTATTACCTGACGAGCGATGGCGGCACCATGAGCTACCGCACCCGGATTCGTACGCCAAGCTTCCCGCACCTGCAGCAGATCCCTTCGGTGATCAAAGGTGAAATGGTCGCGGACTTGATTGCGTACCTGGGTAGTATCGATTTCGTTATGGCCGACGTGGACCGCTAAGCATGAATAGCACGCTTATCCAGACAGACCGTTTCACCTTGAGTGAAACCGAGCGCTCGGCCATCGAGCACGAGCTGCATCACTACGAAGACCCGCGCGCGGCGTCGATCGAAGCCTTGAAGATCGTCCAGAAGGAACGTGGCTGGGTGCCCGACGGCGCCCTCTACGCCATCGGCGAGATCCTCGGCATCCCCGCCAGCGACGTTGAAGGCGTGGCGACGTTCTACAGCCAGATCTTCCGCCAGCCGGTTGGCCGCCACATCATTCGCGTGTGCGACAGCATGGTCTGCTACATCGGTGGCCACGAGTCCGTGGTCAGCGAAATCCAGGGCAAGCTGGGCATCGGCCTGGGCCAAACCACTCCGGACGGCCGCTTCACGCTGCTGCCGGTGTGCTGCCTGGGCAACTGTGACAAGGCGCCGGCGTTGATGATCGACGACGACACATTCGGTGACGTGCAGCCTGCTGGCGTCACCCAATTGCTCGAGGGCTACCCATGACCCTGACTTCCTTCGGTCCTGCCAACCGCATCAAGCGCACGGCTGAGACTCACCCGCTGACCTGGCGCCTGCGTGACGACGGCGAAGCCGTTTGGCTCGACGAGTACCAGGCCAAGAACGGTTACGCGGCCGCGCGCAAAGCCTTTGCCGACATGGCCCAGGACGACATCGTCCAGACCGTGAAAGACGCAGGCCTTAAGGGCCGCGGCGGTGCAGGCTTCCCCACCGGGGTCAAGTGGGGCCTGATGCCGAAAGACGAATCCATCAACATCCGCTACCTGCTGTGCAACGCGGATGAAATGGAGCCGAACACCTGGAAAGACCGCATGCTGATGGAGCAACTGCCCCATCTGCTGATCGAAGGCATGCTGATCAGTGCTCGCGCACTGAAAACCTACCGTGGCTACATCTTCCTGCGTGGCGAGTACACCACCGCCGCCAAGCACCTCACCCGTGCCGTGGAAGAAGCCAAGGCAGCCGGCCTGCTGGGTAAAAACATCCTCGGTTCGGGTTTCGACTTCGAACTGTTCGTGCACACCGGCGCCGGGCGTTACATCTGCGGTGAAGAAACCGCACTGATCAACTCCCTCGAAGGCCGCCGCGCCAACCCGCGTTCCAAGCCGCCCTTCCCTGCCGCCGTGGGCGTGTGGGGCAAGCCGACTTGCGTGAACAACGTTGAAACCCTGTGCAATGTGCCGGCAATCATCGGCGACGGCGTGGAGTGGTACAAGTCGTTGGCCCGCGCAGGCAGCGAAGACATGGGCACCAAGCTCATGGGCTTCTCCGGCAAGGTCAAGAACCCGGGCCTGTGGGAACTGCCTTTCGGCGTGACCGCACGGGAGCTGTTCGAGGACTACGCCGGCGGCATGCGCGACGGCTATACCCTCAAGGCCTGGCAGCCAGGCGGCGCCGGTACCGGCTTCCTGTTGCCTGAGCACCTGGACGCACAAATGTACGCCGGCGGCATCGGCAAGGTGGGCACCCGTATGGGTACAGGCCTGGCCATGGCCGTAGACAACACCGTGAACATGGTGTCGTTGCTGCGCAACATGGAGCAGTTCTTCTCCCGTGAATCCTGTGGCTTCTGCACCCCGTGCCGCGATGGTTTGCCATGGAGCGTCAAGCTGCTGATGGCCCTGGAAAACGGCGAAGGCCGCGAGGGTGACATTGAGACCCTGCTGGGTCTGGTCGGTTTCCTCGGCCCAGGCAAGACCTTCTGTGCTCACGCACCGGGCGCCGTGGAGCCATTGGGCAGCGCGATCAAATACTTCCGCTCGGAGTTCGAAGCCGGCATCGCGCCTACCAGCGCCGCCGTCCCGCCTCTGGCAAGGCCGATTGTTGTCGGCGCGTAACGCTTAACAAGGCGAAGGGTCCGTGCCCTTCGCCTTCTCATGTGCTGACGCCTTCAAGGCTGTGTTGATGCACATGAATAACAAGATTCCATTAGCCACGCCCGCTGACACCGGGCCAACGAAGAACTTTGAACCATGGCCACTATCCACGTAGACGGCAAAGAGCTCGAAGTCGATGGGGCAGACAACCTGTTACAGGCGTGTCTGTCGCTAGGCCTCGACATTCCATATTTCTGCTGGCACCCCGCCCTTGGCAGCGTTGGCGCTTGCCGCCAGTGCGCGGTCAAGCAGTACACCGACGAGAACGACACCCGTGGTCGTATCGTGATGTCCTGCATGACCCCTGCCACCGACGGCAGCTGGATCTCCATCGAAGACGAAGAAGCGAAAGTGTTTCGCGCCAGCGTCGTCGAATGGCTGATGACCAACCACCCGCACGACTGCCCTGTGTGTGAGGAAGGCGGCCACTGCCACCTGCAAGACATGACCGTGATGACCGGCCACAACGAGCGCCGGTATCGCTTCACCAAGCGCACCCACCAGAACCAGCAACTGGGCCCGTTCATTTCCCACGAGATGAACCGCTGCATCGCTTGCTACCGCTGCGTGCGCTTCTATAAGGACTACGCTGGCGGTACCGACCTCGGTGTGTTCGGCGCCCACGACAACGTGTACTTCGGTCGCGTTGAAGACGGCACCCTGGAAAGCGAGTTCTCCGGCAACCTCACCGAGGTCTGCCCGACCGGTGTGTTCACCGACAAGACTCACTCCGAGCGCTACAACCGTAAGTGGGACATGCAGTTCTCGCCGAGCATCTGCCATGGCTGCTCCAGCGGTTGCAACATCTCCCCGGGCGAGCGCTACGGCGAACTGCGTCGGATCGAAAACCGCTTCAACGGTTCGGTCAACCAGTACTTCCTGTGCGACCGTGGCCGTTTCGGCTATGGCTACGTCAACCGCGAAGACCGCCCACGTCAGCCACTGCTGGCCGACGGCGCCAAGCTGAGCCTCGACGAAGCATTGGATAAAGCCGCTGACCTGCTGCGCGGTCGCAACATCGTCGGTATCGGTTCGCCCCGCGCCAGCCTCGAAAGCAACTATGCGTTGCGCGAGCTGGTAGGCGCCGAACACTTCTACTCGGGTATCGAAGCCGGTGAGCTGGAGCGTATCCGCCTGGTGCTGCAAGTTCTGAACGACAGCCCGCTGCCGGTTCCGAACATGCGCGACATCGAAGACCACGATGCGATCTTCGTCCTCGGTGAAGACCTGACCCAAACCGCTGCACGCGTGGCCCTGTCCCTGCGCCAGTCGGTAAAAGGCAAGGCCGAAGACATGGCCGACGCCATGCGCGTCCAGCCTTGGCTCGACGCTGCGGTGAAAAACATCGGCCAGCACGCGCTGAACCCGCTGTTTATCGCCAGCCTGGCTGAGACCAAGCTCGACGACATCGCTGAAGAATGCGTACACGCCGCGCCTGACGACCTGGCCCGCATCGGTTTCGCCGTGGCCCACGCCCTCGACGCCAGCGCGCCGGCCGTTGAAGGCCTGGACGCTGAAGCCGTTGAACTGGCCAAGCGTATTGCTGACGCCCTGCTGGCCGCCAAGCGTCCATTGATCATTGCCGGTACCTCGCTGGGTTCCAAGGCGCTGATCGAAGCCGCTGCCAACATTGCCAAAGCCTTGAAGCTGCGCGAGAAGAACGGGTCCATCAGCCTGATCGTGCCAGAGGCTAACAGCCTTGGCCTGGCCATGCTCGGTGGCGAGTCCCTGGACGCCGCCCTGCAAGCGGTGACCGACGGCAGCGCCGATGCGATCGTGGTACTGGAAAACGACCTGTACACCCGTACTGATTCGGCCAAGGTCGACGCAGCGCTGAACGCGGCCAAAGTGGTGATCGTTGCCGACCACCAGAAAACCGCCACCAGCGACCGCGCCCACCTGGTACTGCCCGCCGCCAGCTTTGCTGAAGGCGACGGTACCCTGGTCAGCCAGGAAGGCCGCGCCCAGCGCTTCTTCCAGGTGTTCGATCCGAAGTACATGGACGCCAGCATCCTGGTTCACGAAGGCTGGCGCTGGCTGCATGCCCTGCGCGCTACCCTGCTGAACCAGCCGATCGACTGGACCCAGCTCGACCACGTGACTGCCGCCACAGCCGCAGCCGCACCGCAACTGGCACGCATCGTCGACGCTGCACCGTCTGCCTCGTTCCGTATCAAGGGCATGAAACTGGCCCGTGAACCGCTGCGTTATTCCGGCCGTACCGCCATGCGTGCTGACATCAGCGTGCATGAGCCACGTACGCCACAAGACAACGACACCGCGTTCGCCTTCTCCATGGAAGGTTACTCGGGTTCGGTCGAGCCACGTCAGCAGGTGCCTTTTGCCTGGTCGCCGGGCTGGAACTCGCCGCAAGCCTGGAACAAGTTCCAGGACGAAGTCGGTGGTCACATCCGTGCTGGCGACCCGGGCACCCGCCTGATCGAAAGCACCGGTGACTCGCTGAACTGGTTCGCCAGCGTTCCGCGTCCGTTCAATCCGGCCCAGGGCACCTGGCAGGTTGTGCCGTTCTTCCACCTGTTCGGCAGCGAAGAAACCTCTTCCAAAGCCGCGCCGGTACAAGAGCGCATCCCACAAGCCTACGTGTCTGTTGCCAAGTCCGAAGCCGACCGCCTGGGCGTCAACGACGGTGCCCTGCTCAGTTTGAACGTTGCTGGCAAGACCCTGCGTCTGCCACTGCGCATCAACGAAGAGTTGGGTGCTGGCCTGGTTGCATTGCCAAAAGGCCTCGCGGGGATTCCTCCGGCGATCTTCGGCCTCACCGTTGACGGTCTGCAGGAGGCAGCTCAATGACCTGGTTCACCCCTGAAGTGATCGACGTGATCATCGCGGTGGTCAAGGCCATCGTGATCCTGTTGGCCGTGGTCGTGGCGGGCGCCTTGCTCAGCTTCGTCGAACGTCGCCTGCTGGGCTGGTGGCAGGACCGTTACGGTCCGAACCGCGTTGGCCCGTTTGGTATGTTCCAGATCGCCGCCGACATGCTGAAAATGTTCTTCAAGGAAGACTGGACCCCGCCGTTTGCCGACAAGGTGATCTTCACCCTGGCACCGGTCGTGGCCATGAGCGCCTTGCTGATTGCCTTCGCAATCATCCCGATCACCCCGACCTGGGGCGTGGCGGACCTGAACATCGGCTTGCTGTTCTTCTTCGCCATGGCCGGCTTGTCGGTCTACGCGGTGCTGTTCGCCGGTTGGTCGAGCAACAACAAGTTCGCCCTCCTGGGCAGCTTGCGGGCTTCGGCCCAGACCGTGTCCTACGAAGTGTTCATGGGCCTCGCGCTGATGGGCATCGTGGTGCAGGTGGGCTCGTTCAACATGCGCGACATCGTCGAGTACCAGGCGCAGAACCTGTGGTTCATCATTCCGCAGTTCTTTGGCTTCTGCACCTTCTTCATCGCTGGCGTCGCCGTGACTCACCGTCACCCGTTCGACCAGCCGGAAGCGGAACAGGAACTGGCCGACGGTTACCACATTGAATACGCCGGCATGAAATGGGGCATGTTCTTCGTAGGTGAGTACATCGGCATCATCTTGATCTCGGCCCTGCTGGTCACGCTGTTCTTCGGTGGCTGGCACGGTCCGTTCGGCATCCTGCCGCAGCTGGCGTTCTTCTGGTTCTTCCTGAAGACCGCGTTCTTCATCATGTTGTTCATCCTGCTGCGCGCTTCCATCCCGCGTCCACGGTATGACCAGGTGATGGATTTCAGCTGGCGATTCTGCCTGCCGCTGACCCTGATCAATTTGCTGGTGACTGCTGCCGTTGTGTTGTTGAACACGCCAGCGGGCGCGGTTCAGTGAGGATTTGACCCATGTTCAAATATATTGGCGACATCGTTAAGGGTACCGGTACCCAGTTGCGAAGCCTGGTGATGGTGTTCGGTCACGGCTTTCGCAAACGCGACACCCTGCAATACCCGGAAGAGGCGGTGTACCTGCCGCCGCGTTATCGCGGCCGCATTGTCCTGACCCGCGACCCCGACGGCGAAGAGCGCTGCGTGGCCTGCAACCTGTGCGCCGTGGCGTGCCCGGTAGGTTGCATCTCGCTGCAGAAAGCTGAAACCGAAGACGGTCGCTGGTACCCGGACTTCTTCCGCATCAACTTCTCGCGCTGCATTTTCTGCGGCCTCTGCGAGGAAGCTTGCCCGACCACCGCGATCCAGCTGACACCGGATTTCGAGATGGCCGAGTTCAAACGTCAGGACCTGGTGTACGAGAAAGAAGATCTGCTGATCTCTGGTCCCGGTAAAAACCCTGATTACAACTTCTATCGTGTTGCAGGTATGGCCGTTGCCGGTAAGCCGAAAGGCGCCGCACAAAACGAAGCCGAGCCGATCAACGTGAAGAGCTTGCTGCCTTAAGGAAGAAAGATGGAATTCGCTTTCTATTTCGCATCGGGTATTGCAGTGGTGTCCACGCTTCGCGTGATCACCAACACTAACCCCGTGCACGCCCTGCTCTACCTGATCATTTCGCTGATCGCCGTGGCCATGACCTTCTTCAGCCTCGGCGCACCGTTCGCCGGTGTGCTGGAAGTGATCGCCTACGCCGGCGCCATCATGGTGCTGTTCGTGTTTGTGGTGATGATGCTCAACCTGGGGCCGGCCTCGGTCGCCCAGGAACGCGTCTGGCTCAAGCCCGGCATCTGGCTCGGCCCGGTGATCCTGGCAGCCCTGCTGCTGGCTGAACTGCTGTATGTGCTGTTCGCTCACCAGAGCGGCCAGGCCATCGGCCACACCACCGTAGACGCGAAAGCCGTGGGCATCAGCCTGTTCGGCCCGTACCTGCTGGTGGTCGAACTGGCTTCGATGCTGCTGCTCGCTGCAGCCATCACCGCCTTCCACTTGGGCCGCAACGAAGCCAAGGAGCAATGACGATGCCTGCTATCCCTTTGGAGCATGGTCTGGCGGTCGCCGGCATCCTGTTCTGCCTTGGCCTGGTCGGCCTGATGGTCCGCCGCAACATTCTGTTCGTGTTGATGAGCCTGGAAATCATGATGAACGCCGCGGCACTCGCGTTCATCGTGGCCGGTAGCCGTTGGGGCCAGCCGGATGGACAAGTGATGTTCATCCTGGTGATCAGCCTGGCAGCCGCCGAGGCCAGTATTGGCCTGGCGATCCTGCTGCAACTGTATCGTCGCTTCCACACGCTTGATATCGACGCTGCCAGTGAGATGCGCGGATGAACATGATCTTTCTGACTTTCGTATTTCCCCTGATTGGTTTCCTGCTGCTGTCGTTCTCCCGTGGACGCTGGTCGGAAAACCTCTCGGCCTTGGTGGGCGTGGGTTCCATCGGCCTGTCGGCGATTGTCGCCGCCTACGTCATCTGGCAATTCAACGTTGCGCCGCCTGAAGGCGGTCACTACACCCTGGTGCTGTGGCAGTGGATGTCGGTGGAGGGCTTCAAGCCCAACTTCGCCCTCTACGTCGACGGCCTGTCGATCACCATGCTTGGCGTGGTGGTGGGTGTGGGCTTCCTGATCCACCTGTTCGCGTCGTGGTACATGCGCGGTGAAGCCGGTTACTCGCGCTTCTTCGCCTACACCAACCTGTTTATCGCGAGCATGCTGTTCCTGGTGCTGGGCGATAACCTGTTGTTCCTGTACTTCGGCTGGGAAGGCGTGGGCCTGTGCTCGTACCTGTTGATCGGTTTCTACTACAGCAACCGCAACAACGGTAACGCCGCACTCAAAGCCTTTATCGTGACCCGGATCGGCGACGTGTTCATGGCCATCGGCCTGTTCATCCTTTTCCAACAGGTGGGCACGCTGAACATCCAGGAACTGCTGGTGCTGGCACCGCAGAAATTCCAGGTTGGCGACTTCTGGATCACCCTGGCAACCCTGATGCTGCTGGGCGGCGCTGTCGGTAAATCCGCGCAACTGCCGTTGCAAACCTGGTTGGCGGATGCGATGGCCGGTCCTACCCCGGTTTCGGCACTGATCCACGCCGCAACCATGGTGACCGCCGGTGTCTACCTGATTGCCCGTACCCACGGCCTGTTCACCCTGGCGCCAGAGATTCTGCATCTGGTGGGCCTGGTAGGTGGCGTGACCCTGGTACTTGCAGGTTTTGCTGCCCTGGTCCAGACCGACATCAAGCGTATCCTCGCCTACTCGACCATGAGCCAGATCGGCTACATGTTCCTGGCCCTGGGCGTCGGTGCCTGGGACGGCGCGATCTTCCACCTGATGACCCACGCCTTCTTCAAGGCCCTGCTGTTCCTTGCTTCCGGTGCGGTGATCGTTGCCTGCCACCACGAGCAGAACATCTTCAAGATGGGTGGCCTGTGGAAGAAACTGCCGTTGGCCTACGCCAGCTTCATCGTCGGCGGTGCGGCCTTGTCGGCCCTGCCACTGGTGACCGCAGGTTTCTACTCGAAAGACGAAATCCTCTGGGAAGCCTTTGCCAGCGGTAACCATGGCCTGCTGTACGCCGGCCTGGTGGGTGCATTCATGACCTCGCTGTACACCTTCCGCCTGATCTTCATCACCTTCCACGGTGAAGCCAAGACTGAAGCCCATGCAGGCCACGGCATTTCCCACTGGTTGCCACTGTCGGTGCTGATCATCCTGTCGACCTTCGTCGGCGCCATGATCACCCCGCCTCTGGCCGGTGTTCTGCCGGAAAGTGCCGGTCATGCCGGTGGTGCAGCCAAGCACAGCCTGGAAATCGCCTCGGGTGCCATCGCCATCGCCGGTATCCTGTTGGCCGCCCTGCTGTTCCTCGGCAAGCGCCGCTTCGTCACCGCCATCGCCAACAGTGGCATTGGCCGCTTCCTTTCGGCCTGGTGGTTCGCTGCCTGGGGCTTCGACTGGATCTACGACAAACTGTTCGTCAAGCCTTACCTTGCGATCAGCCACGTTCTGCGCAAAGACCCGCTCGACCAGACCATCGGTTTGATCCCGCGCGCCGCCAAGGCCGGTCACACCGCCCTGAGCCGCAGCGAGACTGGCCAATTGCGCTGGTATGCAGCTTCCATGGCGGCCGGTGCCGTCCTGGTGATCGGCGCCATCATCGTGGTCGCGGTCTGACTATGCACATTGCGAACTTTGCGAACTTGCGAAAGGAAACGAGCCCGTCATGATTCTGCCCTGGCTAATCCTGATCCCTTTTATCGGCGGCCTGCTCTGCTGGATGGGTGAACGCTTCGGCGCCACCCTCCCCCGCTGGATTGCGTTGCTGACCATGTCCCTGGAACTTGCTCTCGGCCTCTGGCTGTGGGCCCATGGTGACTATTCATTTGCTCCGGCACCGGGTGTCGATCCAACCTTCGCGCTTGAATTCAAGCACGTGTGGATCCAGCGCTTCGGCATCAACGTGCACCTGGCCCTCGACGGCCTGTCACTGTTGATGATCCTGCTGACCGGCCTGCTGGGTATCCTTTCGGTACTCTGCTCCTGGAAAGAGATCCAGCGTCACGTGGGCTTCTTCCACCTGAACCTGATGTGGATCCTGGGCGGTGTTGTCGGCGTGTTCCTCGCCCTCGACCTGTTCATGTTCTTCTTCTTCTGGGAAATGATGCTGGTGCCGATGTACTTCCTCATCGCGCTCTGGGGTCACAGTTCTTCGGACGGCAAGAAAACCCGGATCTACGCGGCGACCAAGTTCTTCATCTTCACCCAGGCTTCCGGCCTGATCATGTTGGTGGCGATCCTGGGTCTGGTACTGGTCAACTTCAACAGCACGGGCGTGATCACGTTCAACTACGCCGACCTGTTGAAAACCAAGATGTCCCTGACCACCGAGTACATCCTGATGCTGGGCTTCTTCATCGCGTTCGCGGTGAAGCTGCCGGTGGTGCCGTTCCACTCCTGGTTGCCTGATGCTCACGCCCAGGCGCCGACCGCAGGTTCTGTGGACCTGGCCGGTATCCTGTTGAAGACGGCGGCCTACGGCCTGCTGCGTTTCGCCCTGCCGCTGTTCCCGAATGCCTCGGCCGAGTTTGCGCCGATCGCCATGACCCTCGGTCTGATCGGGATCTTCTACGGTGCGTTCCTGGCCTTCGCCCAAACCGACATCAAGCGTCTGATTGCCTTCTCGTCCGTTTCCCACATGGGCTTCGTACTGATCGGCATCTACTCCGGCAGCCAACTGGCGCTGCAAGGTGCGGTGATCCAGATGCTGGCGCACGGTGTGTCGGCAGCGGCACTGTTTATCCTCAGTGGTCAGTTGTACGAGCGCCTGCACACCCGGGACATGCGTGAGATGGGTGGCGTGTGGTCGCGTATCGCCTACCTGCCGGCCATCAGCCTGTTCTTCGCCGCCGCGTCCCTGGGCTTGCCGGGTACCGGTAACTTCATCGGCGAGTTCCTGATCCTGATGGGTGCCTTCGTGCATACACCTTGGATCAGCGCAATCGCTACCTCCGGCCTGGTGTTCGGTTCGGTCTACTCGCTGATCATGATCCACCGCGCGTACTTCGGTCCGGCCAAGTCCGACACCGTGCTGCACGGCATGGACGGTCGCGAACTGATCATGGTGCTCGGCCTTGCGGTACTGCTGGTGTTCATCGGCGTGTACCCGCAACCGTTCCTGGATACCTCTGCCGCAACGATGCATGGCGTGCAGCAATGGTTCAGCACCGCCTTCACTCAACTCGCTTCGGCCCGGTAAGAGCGCTATGGAATTCACGATCCAACACTTTATCGCGCTTGCGCCGCTGCTGATTTCCAGTCTCACCGTTGTGGTGGTGATGCTGGCGATCGCATGGCGCCGCAACCACTCACAGACCTTCCTGATTTCCGTGGCAGGTTTGAACCTGGCCTTGCTGTCGATTATCCCGGCACTCAAGGTCGCACCGCTGGCGGTCACGCCGCTGTTGATGGTCGATGACTTCGCGCTGCTGTATATCGCGTTGATCCTCGTGGCCACCCTGGCCTGCGTCACCCTCGCCCACGCCTACCTCGGCGAAGGCGGCACGGGTTACCCGGGCAACCGCGAAGAGCTGTACCTGCTGATCCTGCTGGCTGCGACCGGCGGTATCGTGCTGGTCAGCGCGCAGCATCTGGCCGGCTTGTTCATCGGCCTGGAACTGCTGTCGATTCCGGTCTACGGCCTGGTGGCGTATGCCTTCTTCAACAAGCGTTCCCTGGAAGCCGGCATCAAGTACATGGTGCTGTCGGCCGCCGGTTCCGCGTTCCTGTTGTTCGGTATGGCCCTGCTCTACGCAGAAGCCGGCAGCCTGAGCTTCAGCGGTATCGGTCACGCCCTGGCAGCCTCCGGCAGCCCTGCGCCCATCGCCCAACTGGGCCTGGCCATGATGCTGATCGGCCTGGCGTTCAAACTGTCGCTGGTGCCATTCCACCTGTGGACCCCGGACGTGTACGAAGGCGCCCCGGCGCCGGTGGCTGCGTTCCTGGCTACTGCGTCGAAAGTCGCCGTGTTTGCGGTGATGGTGCGTCTGTTCCAGATCTCCCCTGCGGCCAACACCGGTGTACTCAGCAACGTGCTGACCATCATCGCCATCGCCTCGATCCTGTTCGGTAACCTGCTGGCGCTGACCCAGAACAACCTCAAGCGTCTGCTGGGTTATTCGTCCATCGCGCACTTCGGTTACCTGCTGATCGCCCTGGTGGCGAGCAAGGGCCTGGCGATGGAAGCCATCGGCGTGTACCTGGTCACCTACGTGATCACCAGCCTCGGTGCCTTCGGTGTGATCACCCTGATGTCCTCGCCTTACAAAGGCCGTGACGCAGACGCCCTGTACGAATACCGCGGCCTGTTCTGGCGCCGTCCGTACCTGACTGCCGTACTGACCGTGATGATGCTGTCCCTGGCCGGTATCCCGCTGACCGCTGGCTTCATCGGCAAGTTCTACATCGTGGCGACCGGTGTTGAAGCCCACGAATGGTGGTTGGTAGCCTCCCTGGTACTGGGCAGTGCCATCGGCGTTTTCTACTACCTGCGCGTGATGGTGACCTTGTACCTGATCGAGCCAAACCTGCGCCGTGTGGACGCCGAGTTGCACTGGGAACAGAAAGCAGGCGGCGTGATGCTGCTGGCAATCGCCCTGCTGGCGTTCTTCCTGGGTGTGTACCCACAACCGTTGCTCACCTTGGTGCAGCATGCGGTGATGGCGGGTTGATCGCTTAGTTAGATGCAGTAAACAAAACGGCGCCTTCGGGCGCCGTTTTGCTTTCCACTGTAGGAGCAAGCTTGCTCGCGATGGTCGTTAACGATGACGCGGGGTATCTGAAACAACGCAGCGCTTTTCAGTTTTTCGCGAGCAAGCTCGCTCCTACAGAAACGGCGGAGTTGTCTGACCCCACACACAATCTCTACTGATATCGCCCTCTCAAGCGCCACCGTAGAGTTGCCGGCCTATACGCAATCTACGTAGGCATACCCATGAAACGTGACATCTTTTCCGAACTGGTCGAAGGCCTCGACGCGCTGGCAGATGAACGAGAAGGCAAGGTAACGCTGCGCAGCCACAAGGTGCAGTTGAGCAAGCTGGCACCGCTCACTGCCGACGAAGTAGTCGCTGTGCGTCAACAACTCAATCTGTCGCGCTCGGTGTTTGCGATGTACCTGCGCACCAACACCCGGACCCTGGAAAATTGGGAGCAAGGCCGGGCCACACCCAATGCTCAAGCGGCGACCTTAATTCGGCTGGTGGCGAAGTTTCCGGAGACGGTGGAACGTTTGGCGCTGTTGACCTGATCGATCAATCTAGCCGGCCCCATCGGCAACAGGACGTTGCCGATGGCTCAAGCCTGCAATCAAATCCTGAACTGCCCCACCAACTGCCCCAACCGCTGCCCCAGGTCCGCCAGGCTGCGGGAGGTCTGGGCACCCTGTTGGGTTTCATCGGCCACGCTGTCCACCGCCACCGCGATCTGATGCACGCTGCGGTTGATCTCTTCGGCCACGGCGGTTTGTTCTTCCGCCGCGCTGGCGATCTGCGCGTTCATTGAGTTGATGGTGCCAATCAGTTGCGACATGGTGTCCAGGGACGCACCGGCTTCGTTAGCCTTGGCCGAAGTCCCGTCGCCGGCGTCGCTGGAGCGGCGCATGGATTCCACGGCGGCTTCGGTGCCTTTTTGCAGGCGGTCGATCATGCCCTGGATTTCCTGGGTGCTCTGCTGGGTGCGGCTGGCCAGCGCCCGAACTTCGTCGGCGACCACGGCAAACCCACGGCCGGCCTCCCCTGCCCGCGCGGCTTCAATCGCGGCGTTGAGGGCAAGCAAGTTGGTCTGCTCGGCAATCGAGCGGATCACCCCCAGCACACTGACAATCGAGGAAACGTCCTGCTGCAAGCTGTCCAGAGATACGCCGCTGGTGCGGATGTCGTTCACCAGCGCGTGAATCTGCGCGATGCTGCCATCCACGACTTTTTTCGCGGCCTGGCCTTCGGCGTCAGTCTGCTGCGCCGCAACCGCCGCGCCTTGGGCACTGCGGGCTACTTCATGGGCCGCGGAGGACATTTCGTTGATCGCAGTAGCCACCTGGTCCGTCTCGTGACGCTGGCGTTCCATGGCTTTTTCCGAGCGATTGGCTTGCTCGGCGACCTGGCTCACCAGGCCGGTAAGCTGGGAAGTCATTTCAGTGATCTGGCGCACCAAGCCGTGGATCTTGTCGACAAAGCGGTTGAACGAACCGGCCAGTTCCCCCAGTTCGTCCTGGCTGGTGATGGCCAGGCGGCGGGTCAGGTCACCCTCACCGGCCGCGATGTCGTCGAGGTTGATCTTCATCAAGTGCAGCGGTCGCAGGATGGTATTGGCCACCAGCATGCCCACGGCGGCGATCACCAACAGCACTACCACGGCAATCCCGATAATACTCAGCACCACGCCTTCCATGCGCTTCTCGACCTTGGCCTGAACCTCGGCAACTTGTGCATCGATACCGTCCAGGTTCACCGACGTACCGATCACCATGTCCCACTTGGGCAGGTATTCGGTGTAGCCGAGCTTGGGCACCAGTTCGGTCTGGCCGGGCTGCGTCGAGCTGTATTGCAGATAGTGGGTGCCGTCCTTGCCGACTTTCACCAGGTCACGGTTGACGTAGACGCCATTCGGGTCGCGGTTGTCCTTGAAGCTTTTGCCGACGCCGTCCGGGCTGTTGCCCTTGAACAGGCGAATGGTCTCGGAGTCGTAGCCGAAGAAATAACCGTCCTTGCCGTAGCTGGTGTTGGACAGCAGCTTGACCACCTGTGCCCGCGCCGCCGTGTCGCCCTGGGCGGCAGCGTCGTACAGCGGCTTGATGGTGGTCATGGCCACCTCGACGTAACCGCGCAAGGTGGTCTTGGCGTCGTTGAGCAGGTTCTGACGGGTTTCTTCAACCTCGTTACGAGCCTGCTCCCGGAGGATCCAGACCGTGGTCAGGCTGATGATCACGGCAAACAACAACACGGGCAGGACAGCAAGGGACAGTACTTTGGCCTTTAGACTCAGACGCATGGCTCTTCTCTCTTAAGGGACAACTTAAGAGGTTAACGGCTAGTTACAATAAATCTGTAGGACAATCCCGTCAGAGCGTCATCGCGGCAAACCAGCCAAACGCCAGCAGCGGAATGTTGTAGTGCAGGAAGGTCGGCACCACGGTGTCCCAGATATGGTGATGCTGGCCGTCGATGTTCAAACCCGAAGTCGGGCCCAGGGTGGAGTCCGACGCCGGTGAGCCGGCATCACCCAATGCCCCGGCCGTGCCGACGATGCACACGATGGCCAGCGGGCTGAAGCCCAACTGCACGCACAACGGCACAAAGATCGCTGCGAGGATCGGCACCGTGGAAAACGACGAGCCGATACCCATGGTCACCAGCAACCCCACCAGCAGCATCAGCAGCGCGCCCACACCACGGCTATGGCCGATGAAAGCCGCGGAGGCTTGCACGAGTGTCTGTACTTCACCGGTGGCCTTGAGCACTTCGGCAAAGCCGGACGAGGCGATCATGATGAAGCCGATCATCGCCATCATCTTCATGCCTTCGGTGAACAGGTCATCCGTATCGCGCCAGCGCACAATCCCCGACACCGAAAAGATCAGGAACCCGGCCAGGGCGCCGATGATCATCGAGTCCAGCCACAGTTGGATAATGAACGCCGCCGCAATCGCCAGGCCGGCCACCAGCAGGGTCAGCGGGTTGTACTGCACCGCCACCTGCTCGACCCGCTCGATTTTCTCCAGGTCGTACACACGCTTTTTGCGGTAGCTGATAAACACCGCCACCAGCAGGCCGACCACCATGCCCAGCGCCGGGAGGCCCATGGCGTGGGTGACGTTGACGTGGCTGATGTCGACGCCGCTCTTGGCCACGTTGGCCAGCAGGATCTGATTCAGGAAGATATTGCCGAAGCCCACCGGCAGAAACATGTAGGGCGTGATCAGGCCGAAGGTCATGACGCAGGCGATCAGCCGACGGTCCAGCTGCAGCTTGGTCAGCACGTATAAAAGCGGCGGTACCAGCAGCGGGATAAACGCGATGTGGATCGGCAGGATGTTCTGTGAGGCGATGGCCACCACCCAGAGCAGGCCGATCAACAACCATTTGACGTGACTGCCGCCCGTGGCTTCCTGGCGATCCACCAGCAGCAGGGCTTTGTCCGCCAGCGCATGGGCCAGGCCGGATTTGGCAATCGCCACGGCGAACGCGCCAAGCAACGCGTAGGACAACGCCACCGTCGCACCGCCACCCAGCCCGCTGTTGAACGCCTTGAGCGTTGCATCGATGCCCAGGCCGCCGGTCAGGCCACCCACCAGGGCGCCGACAATGATCGCGATCACCACATGCACGCGGGACAGGCTGAGCACCAGCATCGTGCCGACCGCGGCGATTACTGCATTAATCATCGTTACCTCAAGACAGAAAAACTAAAAAAAGCACGCACCTGCCCGGGCTGCTGTCGGGAACGGCTGCCGCAAACCAGGTTTTAAAGGAGTTTTATTAGAGGGCGCGCACTTTGCAGCAGGTGGGCGGGCATGTCAAAGAACGGCGTCGCAAACGAGTTTAAATTGATCGTTTGAATAAAGAAAAATCCTGTGCTGCCGATACAGGCAGATCGTCTCTGTCGTATCGAAAGTTAAGGAAGGCTCCATGTCGCTCAGACAGCTGTCCATTCAATGGAAAATTACCCTGCTGGCCGGTCTTTGCCTGCTGGGCATCGTGACCTTGCTGGTAGGTCTCTCGCTGTACCGCATGGCGCAGAGCTCCGAACTGGTCAAGGCTTCCAGTATGGAAATGCTCGACGAAGCCGCCCAGGCCCGCATTGAAGCCCAGGGTGAAGTGCAGGCATTGGGCATTCGCCAGCAGTTCATGGACGCCTATCAATACGGCCACGGTTTTTCCCGGCAGGTGCTGTTCCTGCGCGAACAGGCCGAGAAACGCTTCCTGGATGCCTTCGACCTGCGCGAAGACCTCACCCGCCAGGTCAAGGCCGCACTGCAGGCCAATCCGGAACTGCTGGGCCTGTCCTTGGTGTTCGAGGCCAACGCACTGGATGGCAAGGACGAGTTGTTCGCCAACCAGCAAGAGCTGGGCAGCAACGATAAAGGCCGTTTTGCGCTGTACTGGTCCCAGCCGACTGCGGGCAAACTGACTTCAATGTCGCTGCCCGAAAGCGACATGTCCGACACCAGCGTCGGACCCAGCGGCGAAAAAGCCAACGCCTGGTTCACGTGCCCGCGTACCACCCTCAAGCCGTGCGTGATCGAACCCTACTTCTACGTGATCGACGGACAAAAGGTGCTGATGACCAGCATCGTCTTCCCGCTGATGGTCAACGGCAAAGTCATCGCCTCGCTGTCGGTGGACATCAACCTCAACAGCCTGCAAGCCGTCAGCCAGGGCGCCAGCCAGAAACTCTATGACGGCCAGACCAGCGTCAGCATCATCAGCCCGGTGGGCCTGCTGGCCGGCTACAGCCCGGACGCCGGCAAACTCGCCCAGCGCCTGGACGCCGTCGACACGGCCAACGGCGCGCAGCTGGTCAGTTCGCTTTCCACCAGCACCCAGACCCGCAGCGTGCGCACCGACCATCAACTCAAGGTGCTCGCGCCGTTCCAGCCGATCCCCGATGGCAAACCGTGGGGCGTTCTGCTGGATGTACCGGAAAAAGTCCTGGTCGCCCCGGCTGAGACCCTCAAGTCCAAACTGGATGCCGACAATGCCAAAGGCACCCTGCTGGAACTGAGCCTGGGCCTGCTGGCAGCAATCGTCGGCCTGTTGCTGGTGTGGCTGATGGCCCGCAGCGTAACCCGGCCGATCCTCGGCGTGGCGCGCATGCTGGAAGACATTGCCAGTGGCGAAGGCGATCTGACCCGGCGCCTGGCCTACAACAAGCACGATGAACTCGGCGAGTTGGCTGGCTGGTTCAACCGCTTCCTCGACAAGCTGCAGCCGATCATTGCCCAGGTCAAACGCTCGGTGCAGGACGCCCGTGGCACCGCCGACCAGTCGGCGGCGATTGCCACTGAAACCAGTGCCGGCATGGAGCAGCAATACCGCCAGGTCGACCAGGTGGCCACCGCCTCCCATGAAATGAGCGCCACCGCCCAGGACGTTGCCCGCAGCGCAGCGCAAGCCGCCCAGGCCGCCCGCGATGCCGACCAGGCCACCCGTGAAGGCTTGACCGTGATCGACCGCACCACCACCAGCATCGGCCACTTGGCGGCGGACATGAGCACCGCGATGACCCAGGTTGAAGGGCTGGCCGCCAACAGCGAGAAGATCGGCTCGGTATTGGAAGTGATTCGTGCAATCGCCGAGCAAACCAACCTGCTGGCACTGAACGCCGCCATCGAAGCAGCCCGTGCGGGTGAAGCCGGTCGCGGTTTTGCGGTGGTCGCCGATGAAGTGCGCAACCTGGCGCGACGTACCCAGGAGTCGGTTGAAGAAACCCGCCTGGTGATCGAGCAACTGCAAAGCGGTACCCAGGAAGTGGTCGGTTCCATGAGCAACAGCCATCGCCAGGCCCAGGGCAGCGTCGAACAGGTGGGCCAGGCCGTGACCGCCTTGCGCCAGATCGGCGATGCGGTGACGGTGATCAGCGACATGAACCTGCAGATCGCCAGCGCCGCCGAAGAGCAAAGCGCGGTGGCCGAGGAGATCAACAACAACGTAGCGACGATTCGCGATGTGACGGAGTCGTTGTCCGAGCAGGCGAATGAGTCGGCGCGGGTCAGCCAGGCGTTGAACAGCTTGGCGAATCAACAGCAGAGCCTGATGGACCAGTTCAGGGTTTGATGACACGCCGGTGGTGAAGAAGCTTGCTTCTTCACCACCCTGCTAGTGGCGACGTGGCAAGTCGATTACTACCGTTAAACCACCAAGTTCGCTTTCTTCAAGCCGCAGTACCCCGCCCCACACCTCTACGATATCCCGCACAATACCCAGCCCCAGACCATGCCCGTCAGTCTGCTCATCCAGCCGCGTGCCTCGGCTGAACACCTGGTCGCGCTGATGCTCGGGAATCCCCGGCCCATCATCTTCCAGCACCAGCCGAAAGCCTTCCGGGGTTTCACTGATGCTCAATACAATTTCCGCGTCCGCCCATTTGCAGGCGTTGTCCAGCAGGTTACCCAACAGTTCCAGCAGGTCTTCACGGTCCCACGGCAAATGCAAACCGGGGGGGACGCGGTAACTCAAATCCAGGTGTTCGCCATGGATCATGTTCAGGGTCGCCAGCAACCCTGGCAATTCACCATCGCAATCAAACAAGGCACCCGGCAGCGTCTCGCCGGCCAGGCGCGCACGATTGAGTTCGCGATTAAGCCGTTGTTGCACCTGCTCCAACTGTTCGCGCAGCAGCTTGCTCAGTTGTGGTTGGTCCTTGAGCTGCTCACTGGATGCCACACTCAGCAACACTGCCAATGGGGTCTTCAAGGCATGGCCAAGATTGCCCAGGGCATTGCGCGAGCGCTTGAGGCTGTCTTCGGTGTGGGCCAGCAAATGGTTGATCTGCGCCACCAGCGGCTCCAGTTCCACCGGCACCTGGGTGTCCAGTTGCGAGCGCTGGCCTTGTTGCAGTTGCGCGATCTGGTTGCGCGCGGTCTCCAGCGGGCGCAAGGCGCGGCGCACGGTGACCCGTTGCAGGATCAGGATCAGCAACAGCGCCGCCAGCCCCAGCACCAGCCCGATCTGGCGCATCAGGCGAAAGCTTTCCCTGACCGGGGTGTAGTCCTGGGCCACGCTGATGGAAATCGATTGGCCAAAGCGCTTGTAGTCCGAACGCAGTACCAGCAACTGCTGGCCTTCCGGCCCCAACTGCAGGTTGCCCTTGAGCCCGGCGTGAGGCAGTTGCGGCAATTCCTGGTCCCATAGCGAACGGGAACGCCAATGGGTGTCGGCAAAATCAATACGGAAATAGTGCCCGGAAAACGGACGCTGGTACGCAGGAGACAACCGCTGTTCATCCAGTTGCACCCCCGCAGGCCCACGCACCAATGCCACCAGCAGGTTTTCACTGTCGTTGCGCAAGCCCGATTCCAGGTAGCGTTGCAGACCCATTTCGAACAGCCACAGGCTGGTTTGCGCCAGCACCAGGCCGACGATCACCATGACGCTGATCAGCCCCAGGCTCAGGCGCCGCTGGATCGACTTCATGCAGGGCTGGCGCCGAAACGGTAACCCTGCCCGCGCCGGGTCTCGATCACGCTGCGGCCCAACTTGCGGCGCAGGTGATTGACGTGGACCTCCAGCACATTGGAATCACGTTCGGTCTCGCCATCGTACAAATGTTCGGCCAAGTGGCTTTTTGAAAGGATTTGCTCGGGGTGCAGCATGAAGTAACGCAACAGCCGAAATTCGGCGGCGGTCAGTTGGATCTCCTCGCCATCACGCATCACACACTGGCGGCCCTCATCCAAATGCAAGCCGGCGGCCTGCAAGGTCGGCTGATTAGCCTGGCCATGGGAACGGCGCAGTAAGGCCTGGATACGCAGGTGCAGTTCTTCGGGATGGAACGGTTTGCTCAGGTAATCGTCGGCGCCCGCCTTGAGCCCTTCGATGCGCTCAGCCCAGGAGTCGCGGGCAGTGAGGATCAGCACCGGCGTGGCCAGGCCGGCGGCACGCCACTGCGTCAACACTTCAAGCCCGGGCAAACCCGGCAGGCCGAGGTCAAGGATGATCAGGTCGTAGGGCTCGCTGCGCCCCTGATACACCGCATCACGCCCATCCGCCAGCCAGTCCACGGCATAGCCCTGACGGTTTAGCCCAGCCATCAGCTCATCGGCCAGGGGGACGTGGTCTTCCACCAGGAGCAGGCGCATCAGTCGTCTTCCTTGTCTTTGAGCAGTTCACCGGTGTTGGCATCAAGTTCGATCTCGCGCACCACGCCTTCCACCGTCAACAGTTCGATTTCATAGATATAGCGCACAGGTCGATCCTTGTGCTCTTCAAGCTCGGCGTCCAGCAACTTGGCGCCCGGGTAGCGCTCGAAAGCCGGGCCCAGCAGGTGTTCAAGCGGCGCAATGACGCCCTTCTGGCGCAGGCGCAGCGCTTCGTCCTGGCCCAGGTCCCGAGCGGCCAGGCCTGAGCAAAATGCCAGGAGCACCAGCGCCACCTGGACGCTGGTGCGTAGATTTACCTTCATTACGTATCCTGATGATCCTTGAGGACGGTCCCGGTCACAGCGTCCAATTCCAGGTCCCACTCAACGCCCTGGGCGTCGCGCAGTTCCACCTGATAAAGGTACTTGCCGTATTCCTCTTCAAGCTCGGTTTCATGCACGGTGGCGCCGGGATGTTTGGCCAGTGCGATGGCGTTGAGCTTCTCGAAAGACACAATGGTACCAGCGTCGCGCAACTTCAGTGCTTCGTCCGGCCCCAGGTCGCGAGCCTGGGCGACGCCTGCGGTGAGGACGATGATACTGCTGGCGATCAAGGCTGTGAGGGATTTCATGGTGAGTCTCCGTTTCAGGATATTTTGCCTACGGGGCTCACGGTACTGGATCCAACTTAACTGAAACTGAATTGCCACCATGGCAATTCTGCGTAATACCTTTGCCTGCAACCGCGCAAGATTTCCTATACTGCCCCGCTCGCTGTCGATGAGACCGGTATGACTGCTATCCACATGAAGTTCCCCGCCCTGACCCTCAAGGCCGGTAAACGCGCCTTCACACGCATTCGTGAGCAGGGGCTTGCGCCTGCGGACGTCGGCATCCTTCCCGGCGCCGCCGGCGGCCCCAAGGCCCTCGGCATCCAGGGTCTGGACCTGGCGCTGTTCGGCGACTGGCTGCCCCGCGCGCCACGTGAACGTGCACTGATCGGCGCCTCGATTGGTTCCTGGCGGTTTGCCAGTGCGTGCCTGCCCGACCCGGTGCAAGGCCTGCTCGACCTGGGCCGGCTGTACAACGAACAGAGTTTTGCCAAAGGCGTGACCATGGCTGAAGTCAGCCAGAGTTGCGTGCGCATGCTCGATGACCTGCTGGCCGGCCGCGATGCCCGCGTGCTCGACAACCCGAACTACCGGCTGAACATCATGGTGGTCAAAAGCCATGGCCTGCTCGCCGACGATCATCGCGGTCGCCTCGGTTTGGGGCTGTCCTCGGTAATCGCCGACAACCTGCGGGGCCGCGCACGGTTGTCCCGGCACTTCGAACGGCTGATCGTCCACGACCCACGCCAGGCGCCACCACTGCATGCGCTGGAGGATTTCCCCTCGAGGTTCCTGAATCTGGAACTGGGCAACCTGCGCCAGGCGTTGCTGGCGTCAGGCTCGATCCCCATGGTGATGCAAGGCGTGCGCGACCTGCCGGGCGCCGGTGCTGGCACCTATCGCGATGGCGGCCTGCTGGACTATCACCTCGACCTGCCCTACCACGGCGATGACATTGTGCTGTACCCGCACTTCACCGACCGGGTCATTCCCGGCTGGTTCGACAAGGGCCTGCCGTGGCGCCGCGCCAATCAACAGGGACTGCAGGATGTATTACTGCTGGCACCGTCGAAGGAATACCTGGCCCGCCTGCCCCACGGCAAACTGCCGGACCGCAGTGACTTCAAGCGCTTCATGGGCGATGACCCGGGCCGCAACAAATATTGGCAAACCGCGATGAGCGAAAGCCAGCGGCTGGGGGACGAGTTTCTGCAACTGGCCGACAACGGGCAATTGGGCGAACGCCTGCTGGCCCTCTAGCGCCCTCTCCGTAGCAGCTGTCGAGCCCAAGCGAGGCTGCGTCGACAGCACCTCGGTTTGCCAGACAAACCGTCAACGCAGCCTCGCCAAGGCTCGACAGCTGCTACGCGGTATGCGCGCGGCCGCGACAAACTGTTAAACTCGCCGCCTGCCAGACACCTCACCGAGCTGAAAAACCCTGTGGAAATCTTCAAAGAGTTTACCTTCGAGTCCGCCCACCGCCTGCCCCACGTTCCGGAAGGCCACAAATGCGGGCGCCTGCATGGCCATTCGTTCAAGGTGGCGATCCACCTCAGCGGCGACCTCGACCCGCATACCGGCTGGATCCGTGACTTCTCGGAGATCAAGGCGATTTTCAAGCCGCTCTACGAACGCCTCGATCACAACTACCTCAATGACATTCCGGGCCTTGAAAACCCCACCAGCGAAGTGCTGGCCAAGTGGATCTGGAATGAGTTGAAACCGTTGTTGCCGGAACTCAGCGCGATTCGCATCCATGAGACCTGCACCAGCGGCTGCATCTATCGCGGCGAGTAAGCCGGCGATGTAAAAAACCACCCTTGCGGTGGTTTTTTTATGCCGGCAAGTCCCTTACAGTCAGGGCCTCTTGCACAGAAGGCGCACGCTGCGATGCCACCCCTTATCCGCCCCGCTACCGTTGACGATATCGCCTCCATCGAGGCCATCGTCTACGCCGCCTACTCCCCTTACATCGAACGAATCGGGCGCAAGCCAGGGCCGATGCTGGATGACTATGGCCACCAAGTTGCAGCCGGAGGGGTGCACGTGCTTGAGCGCGCGGGCCGGGTGCATGGCTTTGTCGTACTGATCCATCACGACGAGTACCTGCTGCTGGATAACCTGGCCGTCGACCCCGGCGCCCAGGGTTTAGGTTACGGGCGCCTGCTGCTGGAGTTCACCGAACGCCAGGCCAGGCACGGTTCCATCCGCCTCTATACCAATGAAGCGATGACCGAAAATATCGCGTTGTACGCCCGCAAAGGGTATGTGGAAACCCATCGCGCCGAAGAAAACGGCCTGCGTCGGGTTTACATGCAAAAAGAGCTCACCGCCTCGCACTGAAGGAGTTCCCATGGAAAACACCTGGCTGGCCCAGGCCAAGCGCTTGCAAGCGTTGGCCTCCACGGGGCTGCACTTCTGTACCGATGACTTCGAGCGCGAGCGCCTCGAGGAAATCGCCCAGATTGCCCACAGCATGCTGGCGCAGTTGGGCGAGGTGCCGCTGGAGCGCATCACCGGGCTGGTGCCGGATTTTGCCAAGCGCTATTCAACGCCCATGATTGATGTGCGGGGCGCGGTGATTGAGGGCGACCGGATCCTGTTGGTGCGCGAGCTGACGGATGGCTGCTGGGCGTTGCCTGGTGGTTATGCGGATATTGGTTTGTCGGCTGCTGAAAACATCATCAAGGAGATCCGCGAAGAAGCCGGGCTGACGGTCACCGCCCGGGCGTTGTACAGCGTCACCCACAAGGCCAAAGGCTTGTACCGGCCGGATATCCGCGACTTCTACAAACTCTATTTTCTGTGCGAACGGGTTGATCAACTGGCACCAACAGCGGGGTTCGAAACCACGGAAGTCGGGTTCTTCAGCCTCGACGACCTGCCGCCGTTGTCCCGTGGCCGCACCATTGAAAGCGACCTTGAAGCGGCCTTTGCATTTCATCGCGGCGAGACCACTCACACCCTGTTCGATTGAATAACCGGTGATCCAATTTGTATCACCGCTGCACCGCTTTCGCGCCTGACTGGGCAGAAAGACCAATCCCTCTGCGCACACCCCCTGTTTGGCTATAAATACTGTGCAACCTGCACAGTACTGACCGTGCGCCTGTCACTGCCTTGCACTTGGCACGACGGGTGCAATAGGCCTGCGTCACTCATTCAGGGAGAACGGCACATGACGCAGAACGAACCGGGCAATGACTACCCTCTCAGCGAGGTGCCCATGCATGCCCGCAAAGGCCTGGCCTCCACCGCCATGGTGCTGCTGGGCTTTACCTTTTTTACCGCGACCATGTTCGCCGGCGGCAAGTTGGGGGTGGCCTTCAGCTTTACCCAGATGCTCGGCGTCGTGGCCCTGGGTAACCTGCTGTTGGGTATCTACGCCGCAGGCTTGGGTTACATCGCGTTCAAGAGCGGTTTGAACTCGGTGCTGATGGGGCGCTTCTGCTTCGGTGAAGTGGGCAGCAAGTTGAGCGACTTGATCCTCGGTTTCACCCAGATCGGCTGGTACGCCTGGGGCACCGCCACTGCTGCCGTGGTACTGGGCAAGTATTTCGAGTTGAGCCAGGGCAGCGTACTGGGGTTGATGGTGCTGTTTGGCATGGTGTTCTGCGCGACGGCCTATGTGGGCTATCGCGGGTTGGAGATTCTGTCCTACATCGCCGTGCCGGCCATGGGCATTTTGCTGTTTCTGTCGATGTGGGTCGCCACGGTAAAAGTCGGCGGATTGGACGGGCTGCTGGCCGTGGTACCTACCGGTGAACTGGATATGTCCACCGCCATCACGCTGGTGTTCGGCACCTTCGTCAGCGGCGCGACCCAGGCCACCAACTGGACGCGGTTCTCGCGCTCGGCCAAAGTCGCGGTGCTGGCCAGCCTGATCGGCTTCTTTATCGGCAATGGCTTGATGGTGTTGATCGGTGCCTACGGCGCCATCGTCTACCAGCAGCCCGACGTGGTCGAGGTGTTGCTGCTGCAAGGCTTTGCCATGGCGGCCATGGCAATGTTGTTGCTGAATATCTGGAGCACCCAGGACAACACCATCTACAACTTCGCCGTCGCCGGCTGCAACCTGCTGCGCACCAAGCGCCGCAAAACGGTGACCCTGGCCGGCGCGGTGATCGGCACCCTGCTGGCACTGCTGGGCATGTACGACATGCTGGTGCCCTACCTGATCCTGCTGGGCACGGTGATTCCACCGATTGGCGGCGTGATCATGGCGGACTTTTTCTATCGCTACCGTGGCCACTATCCACGCCTGGCCGATACGCGCCTGCCGGCTTTCAACTGGCCAGGACTGATCGCCTATGCCGTGGGCACGGTGCTGGCCTTTCATTCGCCGTGGGTTGCTCCACTGGTGGGGATTGTGGCGGCGTCGCTGACCTATATCGTGCTGACCAGTGTGCTACGGGTGCGGGCGCCCTTGGCTGACGTGCGGGCATGAGCCTGACGATAGCCGATGTGCTGGCCTTGCCCGGGCTGGAGTCGATGTGCCTGCGGGCCGGGGAAGCCGGCCTGGAGAATACGGTGCGCTGGCCCTATGTCGCGGAAAACAGCGGCATCGCAGAATGGGTGCTGGGGGGCGAACTGGTGTTTGTCACCGGCATCAACCACCCACGGGATGAGGCCAATCTGCTGGAGCTGCTGGACGAAGCCTGTCAGCGCCAGGTCGCCGGCCTGGTGATCCTCACGGGGCCGGACTATATCCACGCGATTCCCCAGCGTCTGCTGGAAGCGGCGCAAGAGGCGTGCATGCCGCTGATCGAACAGCCGTACTCGTTGAAGATGGTGCTGGTGACCCAGGCCATCGGGTCGGCGTTGATCCAGTCGCAACAGCTGGGGCGCTCGCGACATGATGTGCTGGAGCGCCTGCTGGCCGGTGATTACCAATCCCTGGATTTGCTGTTGCACCGCGCCGCGCAGCTGGACATGCCGTTGGCCGGACATTGGCAGCTCGTCCAGCTGCAACTGGACGGCAGCGAAGCACTGTTCGCCCAGGGTGAGGCGCCGGTGGTGGAGGCACAGCTTGCCCGTCAGCACGATGCCATTACCCGGCGTTTGCGCCAGTTTTCGGCGCAGCACCCTTCGCGTTTGCCCGTGCTGGGGCGTGCCGGACAATGGACGTTGCTGTTGCCGGCGATGGACGCCGGTGCGGCATTGGCCAACCGCCAGTTGTTGGCAGGCTGGTTGAAAGCACTGAACCTGCGCCTGACGCCGTTGAAACTGTTTATTGGCCTGAGTGCTGCCGCTCACCCACCCGCGCGCCTGGTCCAGGCCCTGGATGAGGCGCGCCAGGCGTTGGCCGCCGCGCGACGGTTCAGTGAGCGCGCCGGGCTGTGCGTCTACGATGAGTTGGGGGTACTCAAGTTGCTCAGCGGCGTGCGTGATCGCGCCCTGCTCGACCAGTTTCTCAACGAACGCCTGGGGCCGCTGCTGCGGCACGACGTGCACCACGGCCCAAGCCTGATGCCAACCCTGGAAGCCTGGTTCCACGAGAATGGTAACCTTGTGGCCGCCGCCCAGCGGCTGGCGGTTCACCGCAACACCCTGACGCACCGCGTCCAGCGCATCGAAGCCCTGTGCGGCCTGAGCCTGGACAATGCTTATGACCGACTGGACATCGGCATCGCGCTGATGATCTGGCGGCTGTCTGCCTGACTGTTTTTTGCCAAGAGGAACTTGCCCATGCACATCATCAACGCCCGCCTGCGCAACCGTGAAGGCCTGCATGATCTGCACCTGGAACACGGCCGGATCGCCAGCATCACCCAACAAGGCGCTGCTCCCATAGCCGGCCCCGACGATCTGGACGCCGCCGGCAACCTGGTGGTACCTCCCTTTGTCGAGCCGCACATCCACCTCGACGCCACCCTGACCGCTGGCGAGCCGCGCTGGAACATGAGCGGCACACTGTTTGAAGGCATCGAGTGCTGGGGCGAACGCAAGGCCACCATCACCCTGGAAGACACAAAGACCCGCGCAAAAAAAACCATCCAGACCCTGGCCGCCCATGGCATCCAGCATGTGCGCACCCATGTCGACGTCACCGACCCGGACCTCACCGCGCTCAAGGCCATGCTCGAAGTGCGCGAGGAAACCGGCCACCTGATCGACCTGCAAATCGTCGCCTTCCCCCAGGAGGGCATCGAGTCCTACCGCAATGGCCGCGAGTTGATGGAAGAGGCCATTCGCCTGGGTGCCGACGTGATCGGCGGCATCCCGCACTTTGAATACACCCGCGACCAGGGAGTGAGTTCGGTGAAGTTCCTGATGGACCTGGCCGAGCGCACCGGTTGCCTGGTAGACGTGCACTGCGACGAAACAGACGACCCGCACTCGCGCTTCCTCGAAGTGCTGGCAGAAGAAGCCCGCAGCCGCGACATGGGCGCTCGCGTGACCGCCAGCCACACCACGGCCATGGGCTCTTACGACAATGCCTACTGCGCCAAGCTCTTCCGCCTGCTGGGGCATTCGGGCATCAGCTTTGTCTCCTGCCCCACCGAAAGCATCCACCTGCAGGGCCGCTTCGACACCTTCCCCAAACGCCGCGGCGTGACCCGGGTCAACGAACTGCTGGAGGCCGGCATGAACGTCTGCTTCGGCCAGGACTCCATCGTCGACCCTTGGTATCCACTGGGTAACGGCAATATTTTGCGGGTGCTGGAAGCCGGGCTGCATATCTGCCACATGCTCGGCTACCGCAACCTGCAAAGCGCACTGGACCTGGTGACCGACAACAGCGCCAAGGCCATGGCCTTGGGGGATCGTTATGGCCTGGAACCGGGACGTCCAGCGAACCTGTTGATCCTGTCTGCGGACAGCGACTATGAAGTGATTCGCAGCCAGGGATTGCCGCTGTATTCGATTCGCGCAGGCAAAGTGCTGATGAAGCGCCAGCCGGCGCAGGTGGAGTTTTTGTAGGCTCATACGATTGAGTCGATATCGAGGGTTTGCGGCTTTCCCCAGCCGTCATCCGGTTGTGGCGGGATGCTCGCCACTTGGGTGAACTCACGGTTTTGCGGGTGGGCGAACCAGCGCTTCAGGCTGGATTGCAGGGTTGGGGATGAAGCGTGGCTGCCATAGACGTCGCGGGCCTGGAGGCGGCGCCAGCGGAGGGTTTCCAAACGATCGCGACTGTCTTTCAGCCGATCGACTTCCTGACTCAACGGCTCGTGGTGTTCGTAGCCACGCTGGTTGGCTGGACGGTGTAGGTCCAGTTTTTTTCGTTGTTCCCGTAACTGGTGCTGCATGGTGAACAGGGCTTTGTCGATCAGTTCAAATTCACGGGAGGTCACGAGGGTGCCATGGGTATCGAGGGTTTGCTGCCAACGGCGCAACGTGGCCCAGGCGGCGGGGATATAGCTGACGATCATGGAGTGATGGGCACTCTGAACAAGCTGTTTGATCAAGTTGGCGCGATCCGGCATGTCGCCATTGAGCCGCAATGCGCGTTTGCAAGCCGCGTCCTCGATGGATTCACAGCCAGGGGTCCACAAGATCGAGGACTCTGTACCGTCCGGTAGCAGGACCGGCATGAAGTGTTGCTGCGCGCCATGGTGTTGGTAAGGATTGCCGGTCAGCCGGACCAAGCCCAAGGCAAACAGCAGACCGCCGGGCGCAGGGTTGCTGAATAGCAACACGGCGCCAGGGATCCAGAGTTTGGCAGTGGTGTTCATCCAGGGCGCAGGCACACTCGGGACAGGGTCATTGTGATTGACGATGCGGTGGTGCACCAGAGCGGAGGCACCGTCGGTGAATTCGGAGTCGGCAGCTCGGGGGGCTCCGTAGGTATATAGGAGGATGTTGTAGTGGGCATGTTCAGTTCGACGTAATCCCTCAGCCAGTAACAAGGCAATAGCACCACCAAGGCTGTGCCCGCAAATCACGATGCGCTGCCCTGTATAAAATTGGTCAAGGTAGCGCCTTACAAAATCACGCATGGCCTGATAAGCCTGATGAAAGCCTTCATGAGCCTTGCCTACACCATCGACAAACGACACTTGATGGGCATTTGCATCCCGCAGTTTATCGGCGCCACTGGCCGTGCCCCTTATAGCAACAAGGATCACTTCATCGTGATGGCAGATATATGCCTGAGTGTCAGTGCCGTGCTTTTTATCGTCAAAAAAATGCACGCGTGCCGGATGTTCCTGCTCTGTCCCCAACTCAGTGCGATTTTGCTGATACAAATCAGGGTCGAAGGGCAAAATTTCGAAACGCCGGGAATACGGTACGTCTTCATAAACCGGGTAAAAGTGTTGCACTAGCTCAACATCGACTTTCCAGGGTTCCTGATACCCCGATAGCCTGTCGGCAAAGAATTGACCAACGCTGGGGTCCATTGGAAAGCTGACTTGATCGATGGGTTTTGTTGGAGGCTCCTGTCCAAAATCGCAATAGCTCAACGTGGACATCAGTGCCAATTGATAGAGGTTCAAGGCACAGAATTGATCCTCGGTGGACAGCATAGGGCGCAGTGCTCGCAATGGGCGAACCTCAAGTACTGTATGCCGGTTGGGAAATAAAACGACACCAACCAACGTCGGCTGGGGTGGCCCGAATCCAAGGTCGGCCATCATTTTTAGTGCATGTCGGGGGGGCCGATGAGTACGGGACATCACGCGTGGCAAGTGAGCGGCGTATCGGACCAGATCACGTACTTCGACCTGATAGAACAGGTCCGTCTGATTCTTCGAAAGGCTTCGTTCGACACGCTGGCCATCGGCACGGAGAAACCGGGTTTGTTCCGCACGAACCTGGAGCTCGGTGATGGGTAGCTTGTAAGCCAGACGCGTCATCAAATCGGTATATGGCTTTTCTGAACCGGAGTAGCGTTCATCCAACTTAATGACGAGCGGACCACAGTAAAAATCATCTCGCCTGGCAAAGCCCTCACCATCCAGACGACCGAAGTACTCACGCCCCGCGCTGTCATAACAAGTGTAAGGCAGACCGCCGTAGGCCTTTCCGTCCCCAGACTCATCTACTAGGCAGAAACTTGCCCAATGTCCTCGTAACGAACAAGCAGGTGCCTTGTCACTAAAAAACGGTTGCTTCCGTGCATCCTGTTTCATGAATAAGCTCCCTATTCTGTACACGTTGGATAGACGTCGCATACGCGTCCATCCGGCATTTTGATAGCTTTGAAATCAGTAGTATTCCCACGGCAATACGCAAACACATCGTCCAAGCTTTCCCCCATACAGCGTCTCCAGCCTCCCGGAACGGCAACCCAGTTGTCGTCTACAGCGGGTAGTTCCTCGTTTGCCACTGCCAGCACCATCCTCAGTGTTTTCCCCTCTAACTGATCCCGTTGTACAAAGCCTCCTGCTCGCGACTTACTCGGTTGTCCAATGGCGTCCAACGAATTACACATAAGGATTTTCCTGATCGCATGCAGCGGTCCGATCGTCCTGAAAAACCACTGACACCGCCCCAGTAACTCCTGAACACCCGACTCAGGCATCCCGGCCCTACCTTCTTCCAACCGATCCAACACATTCACGAACGCAAAATCCCCCCCAACATCCGCCGACCGCTCTCCCCACTTCGCATACATATCAAACGTAATACTGCGCAACACCAACGGGCACCCATCCACCACCTCCGTCAGCGGTACTTCAAAGCTCACCCGATTGGCGACCGGCTTCCCAAGGGTGTCAAAAACCTTGTCCTCCGGCTGCTTGCCCCGGCGCTTGGGTAAGGTGCAGATCTCACCTGTTGCCGGTCGATAAGCCGCATCACTCTTGAAGCGAAAATTCGCCGGCAGGTCGACTTCCAGTGTGAAACTATCCACTGGTTTCATCGCACAACCGGAAGCAGCCATCACGCTGCAAACGAATCCCCCTCGCCACACGCTCAACATAAATCCCCTACGCATCCTGCTTCTCCCGCTCCACCCGACGCCACTCCCCAACCACCCGCTGAAAATGATCCTCAGCCACTTCCCCCCGCATCGGCTGCCATCGAATAAGCACGTCCCCAGTGGCTTCCACCAACCGCCGCACCACCAAAAACTCCAGCTGTTCCGGTCTCTCCCATTGCCAAGCCCGCGCTTGCTCCAGCACCTGTTCCAGCCAGATTCTCGGGTTCTGAAATTCAGCCAGTTGACTGAGCGCCTCGCTGTACTCAGCCAGCAGATAACGCAGGATATTGGCCTGCAGAATCGCTGCCGCCTGTGGGTTCGGCACCTCCAGCCACGGCGCAGGATCGGGCACCGGATACGCCCCCGGAGCCGGGTTATCGACACAGCACCAACGCTCACCCTGCCAGTAACACACGCTGATCAGCGGCCCGAGAAAAACAGGCCAGTCCTGATCAGGCAGGTGAACCAAGGCCCGCGCCAAGGTGCGGTTATCGTGGAAGCGGTACAGCGCCTGACTGCCCATCGCCCCCACCACCAACCTCTCGCGCCAGTGCCGGGTAACACCCGATAAATCATCACCAGGCAGGCTGCCCAACCATCCCCAGTTACGCTGAGGGTTTTGTAACAAACCCACCAATCCGGGTTCGTTGACATGGTCGAGCAACAGGAGCATCGGGCCATCCGCAGACATTTCCGATGCGACGGTTTCACCATAGAGGCTGCAATACTCAGCCACCGTGCGTGTCGCCAGCAGTAGCCCCCGCGCATCGCTTTCACCCTGTAGAACCAGGCAAAGCCGGCGCCCTGCCTGCTGCTGTTCAGCCATCCACTGGCCAGGCGCGATCTCCATCAAGCCGCCCTCCCCGTGAATTCGCACAGGCCTTCACGGCAGCGCTCGCACACTGGACAGAAGTCCGCATCCAGTCTTCTGGCCAGCTCCATGACTGCGCCTTGGATAACCGAAACCTTCGGCCCATCCGCTACAAGTGCGGACGAAGCAGCCACGTCACCCGGTCCAACTGGGTTGGCTGTACGAGTCCCAGCAGGTACACCGCCCAACGTGATCGGCCGACTGCTGAAAATCCCTCCGGCCTGTATCAGCAAATGCTCACCACCCGCCTTGAAGCTCAACTGCGCACCGGCATCGATAACCAGGTTGGCGCCCGCTTTGAGATGGACCTGTTGCCCCGCTTCGATCACCAGGGTCTGGCCGACATGCGTCTGGCTGTTGCCCTGCACGTGCAAGTGATCATCAGCCCCAAGCCGAACCTTGCGGTCGCCGGCGATGCTGCGGTGGTCCTCGTCTCCCAGGGTGGTCGTACTCAAGCCTTGGATGGTTTCCCGACGTTCGCCCACGACTTCCAGCCGACTGTCGTGGCCTACCTGCTGTTCCAGGTCGCGTTGGGCGCGCAGGTAGATGAGTTCCTGGCCGCTACGGTCCTCGAGGTGCAATTCGTTGGCCCCCGCCCCGCCTGGCGAACTGCGGCTGCGCAGAACGCTACGGGTCTTGTGTTGCGGCAACGGATAGGCAACCGGTTGCAACGTGTTAGGCAGGCAACCATTGATCACTGGCCGGTCCGGATCACCTTCCAGGAACGTCACCAAGACCTCCATGCCCACGCGCGGGATCATCACCGCGCCAAAGCTGTCGCCCGCCCAACCGGTTGCCACCCGCACCCAACAGCTGCTCTTGTCGTCGTTCTTGTCCAGCCGGTCCCAGTGAAAGCGAATTTTTACCCGCCCGTGTGCGTCGCAATGCACGTCCTCACCCACGGGGCCGGTGACCGTTGCGGTCTGACAGCCGCTGATGCGCGGTTTGGAGTGCGTGATCGGTGGGCGGTAAGCGGCGCGCCAAGGCGTGGCGGTAAATCGATTGCGATAGCCTTGGAATGCCTCGACATCCACTACCGCCTCCTCCAGCACCTGCGGTTGATAGCCTTCGTGGCGCACGCTGGTGATCAACCACAAGTCATTGCAGGAGAGGTCCGGGTGGTCGCGCAGTTCCAGGAAATGCCCACTGCGCAAAGCTGGCTGATCACTGCGACCCAACGCCCGATGACGGTCCCGCTGATGACGTTCCAGGCTCCGTCGGGCCACCTGCGAACCTCGCAGGTGGCCCGTAAACCCCGCTGGATATTGATAGTCCTCAAGTGCAGGGGAAGATCCGGCTTGCTCCTGCAGACGCAATGACGGATGTTCAAAGTCATAGTCACGCCGGACAACCTGAGTGCTGCGCGTGGCCAGGCGCACATCAAAACGCTGGATCACCAATACTTCGGCCGCTGGGCCACCGGCCGCACAATAGTGCTGCACCGGCAAACGACGGAACACTGTCTGATCATCACCAAACACCAGTACATGGCCGTCCGTACTGTGGCGAAAGTGGTAGTGGATGCCCTCTTCCTCGCACAGCCGCTGGATAAAATGCAGATCGGTTTCCGCGTATTGCACACAGAACGTACGTGGCAGGTACACCACCGGCCCCAATTCAAAGGCATAGGCATCGGCGAAAATACCGTGCTGCTCAAGCACCGCCGCGATGATCTGCGGCACGCTGCGCTGCTGGAAAATCCGCTGGTCGCAACGATGGGCCAGATAGGCCAGACGCGGAGCAAGGGTCAGGTGGTAGCGGGTCAGCCGCCGGCCCGGGTCTTCCCGGCCAATGGCATAGATCTGCCCGTGAAGGCCTTCACCTGGTTCACCAAAATCCAGATAGGCCGGTTGATGAAGCAGCTTCTCCAGATCAAGGCCGGGGTTTTCACTGACCCACTGCACTTCAATGAAAAAAGGCTGATCGATACTTTCGCTGCCTTTAAACGCCAGTACCTGAAGTTCCTGTTTTATTCCTGCGACGATCAGTTTGAAGCGTGACGAAACAAGCGTGTTGAACATCCGTTGTTACCCGCCATTCATTGTCGAGCTGAAATGGCCCCTTCACAAAACGCAGAAAAAGCCACTCAGTTCGAAGCCGATAAAAAGTGCCTGAACCCCAGGAATACTAGCGATTTCAGGCGAAATTCGGCCGCTTCAAAATAAAAAAGAAGATTCGTACATCGATATTGGAAGGGTCTTTTATCAATTACAGAAATGCAGTTAAACAGCCAGTACTCACTAACAGGAATACTCTTACGCCGCCATTCACCAAGACCGCTTATTTATAGAGAAGCGGCTGACAAAGATAATTAAGCCAGCCACATCCTTCTTCAAACTTCCTGCAGCCGCGCAGTCCCGAACAGGCTAACGCTCAGCAACTCACCCGCCCCTGCTTGCAACCGCACGGGCGCCGTACCGCCCGGCATCACCACTGCCACCTCACCCGCCGTCACCCATCCTACAGACCACGCGGCGCATGCCACGGCACTGGCGCTGGTCCCGGAGGACGCCGTCGGTCCCTCACCACGCTCAAACACCCGTGCGATCACGCGGTTGCCTGAATCCCGGGCGACCCATTGCAGGTTGACCCCGGAAATACAAGGCTGGCCGGCCCCGGCAGGTGGTGCAAAAGCAATCGCTCTCAGCGGATCAAACAACGCTGGCCGATGCATCTGCGCGTTGTCCGGCAACACTGACGCGTCCTGTACCAGCGTCACACAGTGAGGATTGCCCACACGCACAAACTGGCTGTGATTCCACTCAGGGTTGAGCGCAGCCAGTGGCAAAACCTGGCTCACCTCGGTTCCTTCAAGCGAGACGACTGCCACACCAACCGCCCCTACCGCCAAAGGCCCGAATTCGGGTCGCCCCAGCGCCAGCCAGAAGCCCTGCACCTGTTCATACTCCGCAGGCTCAACCCGCGTAACCACTGGAGACAGTGCATCCGTCTTGTCGTGATGCACCCGCAGGTCACAGCCCTGCGCCATCAATCCCTGATCGGTCAACGACTGCGCAAAAATCGTCAGGCCATTGCCACTGCGTTCCGCCAGGGAGCCATCCGTGTTGACGATCAACAGGTCAAAGGGCGGCGCTGCCTGAAACGGCCCCACCAACAAACCGTCACAACGATGCGCCTTGGCCTCTGCCGGGCGCGGCAACTCACCCCAACCGCACTCCGCAGCAATGGCCGCCAATGCCCAGACACCCCGAGTGCCAGCGGCCAAGTCGGCACGGTCCGGCACGCCGATACCCTTGCTGCGTAACTGCGCCGGGCTTACCACCCCGTAGATATTTCCGCGGGCGTCGTAGAACACGGTCATTGCGCAGTCCGCATAAAGATCCGTACCACCTCTTCCAGGTGCTTGCGCATGGCCTGTCGTGCACCTTCCGCGTCTCGTTGTTCCAGTGCATCAAGGATCTTGCGGTGCTCGTCTTCCGAGCGATGGGGCATGTCGTCCGAGGTGTAATGCGCCTGTAACCGCTGGAACATGCTGCCGTACCGATGCCCGAGCAGGTGCGCAATCATCAGCGCATAGGCCGGATTGCCCGAGGCCTGGGCGATGCGGATGTGAAACAGGCGATCGCCCGGGTGAGTATGGGAGCCTTCGCGGTTGTCCTGCACGTTGCGCTCGAACGCCTCGCGGATACCCGCGAGTTCCTCGTCAGTGGCGTGTTTGGCTGCCAGGGCGGCGGCCTCCGGCTCAATCAGGCGCCGGGCCTGGAGCAGGGAAAACGGCGGAATCTCAGCGTTGAAATCGACGTGCAGGTTGAGTTCCGGATCGAACTCTTTCCATTGATCCCGGGTAGCCTGGGCCATTACCGGTTCCTGGCTGACTTTCGGTTGCACCGGTTCACACACCAGCACGCCGTTACCCACTCGCACGTCCACCAGGCCGATCACCTCCAGGGCAATCATCGCTTCGCGAACGGAGGCGCGACTCACGCCCAGCAGTTTGGCCAGCTCGCGTTCAGCCGGCAGACGGCTGCCCGGCGGAAATTCTCCGCTGTCGATCAACGCCCGCAACTGGTCGGCAATCTGTCGATAAAGACGTTGGTTATCAATCACTTGAAATGGCATCTAGGCTCAGCTCGATTCATGCACGGCACGGTCCAGGTGATCAACCCGCGAAAAAGCCGCTTGTTGACCGGGAAGACCCATGCTAAAAATTGGATCAATGGCCTGACCATTGGATCGTTTCCAGTGTGCTGATCATAGCAAACCCACCACAGTTCGCTATGCCGCAGATGCAGGCGTTTTACGCCCTCAATGGCCTGACTATTGAGCCAATAATAACAATCAAGGGAGTCTGTCATGGACCTCACCGGTAAACGCGTGCTGATCACCGCTGCCGCCCAGGGCATTGGCCGCGCCAGCGTCGAAGCCTATCTGGCGGCCGGCGCCGAAGTGATTGCAGCCGACATCAATCAACGGGCGCTCGCTGACTTGTCAGGGGCGCAAACGGTCTTGCTCGACGTCACCGACGCCAGTGCTATTCAGCGCCTTGCTGCCGAGATCGGAACGCTCGACGTGCTGTTCAACTGCGCAGGCGTGGTGCACGCCGGCAATATCCTCGAATGCCCGGAAAGCGACTGGACGTTTGCCCTGGACCTGAACGTCACCGCCATGTATCGCATGATCCGTGCATTTCTGCCGGGGATGCTGGCGGCGGGCGGCGGTTCGATCATCAATATGTCTTCGGTGGCCTCCAGCCTCAAGGGCGTGCCCAACCGCTTTGCCTACTGCGCCAGCAAGGCCGCCGTCATCGGCCTGACCAAATCCGTCGCGGCCGATTTCGTCACCCAACGCATCCGCTGCAACGCCATTTGCCCCGGCACCGTAGAGTCGCCTTCGCTGCAGCAACGCATCATCGAACAAGCCCGCCATGAAGGTCGCCAGCAGGATGAGGTGTACGCCGCCTTCACCGCCCGCCAGCCGATGGGCCGCTTGGGCACGCCCCAGGAAATCGCCCAGTTGGCGCTGTACCTTGGCTCCGATGCCAGCGCCTTTACCACCGGCACCACCCAGATCATTGACGGCGGCTGGAGCAACTGACCGCCCACTTCCAATAAGAGGACTGCTCATGAAACTGCTGCGCTATGGTGAAAAAGGTCAGGAACGCCCGGCCCTGCTGGACGCTGATGGACGTCTGCGTGATTTGTCCGCTCACATCAGCGATGTCGCCGGTGACGTCCTGCTCCCGCAAAACCTCGCTCGCCTGCAAGAACTCGACCCCGCGAGCCTGCCTCTGGTGCCGGGCAATCCGCGTTTGGGTGCCTGTGTCGGCCAGGTAGGAAAATTCATCTGCATCGGCCTGAACTACGCCGATCACGCCGCCGAAACCGGCGCACCGATCCCTGAAGAACCGATCATCTTCAACAAATGGACCAGCGCCATCGTCGGCCCCAACGACAACATCGAAATCCCCCGCCACTCCACCAAGACCGACTGGGAAGTCGAGTTGGGGGTGGTGATCGGCCAGGGCGGTCGTTACATCGACGAAAGCCAGGCCATGCAGCACGTGGCCGGTTACTGCGTGATCAACGACGTCTCCGAACGCGAATTCCAGCTGGAACGCGGCGGCACCTGGGACAAGGGCAAAGGCTGCGACACCTTCGGCCCGTTGGGCCCGTGGCTGGTCAGCCGCGATGAAATCGCCGACCCGCACCAACTGTCGATCTGGCTGGAAGTCGACGGTCATCGCTACCAGAACGGCAACACCCGCACGATGATTTTCCAGATTCCCAAATTGATCAGCTACCTCAGCCAATTCATGAGCCTGCAACCGGGGGATGTGATTTCCACCGGCACCCCGCCCGGTGTTGGCCTGGGGATCAAGCCCACGCCGGTCTACCTCAAGCCAGGGCAAAAGATTCGCCTGGGCATCGAAGGCCTTGGCGAACAGAACCAGACCACGGTCGACGCCTGACAAGAACCAAGGAGCCGTTCATGACCACCATTACCGCGATTCGCGTCGAAGATATCCGCTTTCCTACGTCCCAGTCCCTGGACGGTTCCGACGCCATGAACCCGGACCCGGACTACTCGGCCGCCTATGTGATTTTGCAGACCGACAACCCGGCCCTTGAAGGCCATGGCCTGACCTTCACCATCGGCCGTGGCAACGAGATTTGCTGTGCGGCGATCCAGGCCATGCAGCCGCTGTTGATAGGCTTGACCCTGGAATGGATCGCCGAAGACATGGGCCGTTTCTGGCGGCATGTCACCAGCGACAGCCAGTTGCGCTGGATTGGCCCGGACAAGGGCGCCATTCACCTGGCCACCGGCGCGATCGTCAACGCCGCGTGGGATTTGTGGGCCAAGGCCGAAGGAAAACCCTTGTGGCGCCTGGTGGCCGACATGAGTCCGGAACAGTTGGTGCGGTGCATCGACTTCCGCTACATCACCGACTGCATCACCTCCAGCGAAGCCCTGGCCTTGCTGCGCCAACGCGCCGAAGGCAAGGCTGAACGCATGGCCGACCTGCAAGCCAATGGCTACCCCTGCTACACCACCTCCGCCGGCTGGCTCGGTTATGGCGACGAAAAGCTGCGCAGGCTGTGCCAGGAAGCGGTGGATGCCGGGTTCAACCACGTCAAGCTCAAGGTCGGCCATGACTTGCAGGACGACCTGCGCCGCGTGCGCATCGCCCGCGAAGTGCTGGGGCCGGACCGCCAACTGATGATCGACGCCAACCAGGTGTGGGAAGTCGACACCGCCATTGATTGGGTGCGCGAATTGGCGTTTGCCAAGCCGTGGTTTATCGAAGAGCCCACCAGCCCCGACGATATCGAAGGCCATCGCAAGATTCGCCTGGGTGTGGCGCCGGTCAAGGTCGCCACCGGCGAGATGTGTCAGAACCGGATCATGTTCAAACAGTTGATCATGCGCGAAGCCATCGATGTGGTGCAGATTGACGCCTGCCGCCTGGGTGGGGTGAACGAGGTGCTGGCAGTGATGCTGATGGCGGCCAAATATGGCCTGCCGGTTTGCCCCCATGCTGGCGGCGTTGGGCTTTGCGAGTACGTGCAGCATTTGTCGATGATCGATTACCTGTGCATCGCCGGCACCCACGACGGCCGGGTGATCGAGTATGTCGACCACTTGCATGAGCATTTCGAGGAGCCTTGCGTGGTGCGCGGCGCGGCCTATATGCCGCCCAAGGCGCCAGGGTTCTCGATCCAGATGAAAGCCGCGTCCCGGGAGCAATATCGCCACCGGCCGTGACCTGAAGCACACCTTTGATTGGACGGAGCACAATAATAATGTCGTCCCCATCACCTCTGAGGCTCGATGCGCACCAGCATTTCTGGCGCTACCGGGCCGCTGATTATCCGTGGATCGGTGCGTCTGAGGCTGACCTGCGGCGGGACTTTCTCCCACAGGATTTGCGGCCGCTGCTCGACGCTGCCGGCCTGGATGGCTGCATTGCCGTGCAGGCCCGCGCGGGTGAGCAGGAAACCGACGCGTTGCTGGAAATGGCGCGCCAGCACCCGTGGATACTCGGCGTCGTCGGCTGGGTCGACCTGTGCGACCCAGCCCTGGAATATCACCTGGAACAGTGGCGCGACGCTCCGAGACTCAAGGGCTTTCGGCATCAGATTCAGGACGAACCGACGCCTGCCAGTTTCATGGCTGACCCGGGATTCTCCCGTAGCCTGCACCACCTGCAGCAACAAGGCTACGTCTATGAGGTGTTGATCCGCTGCGCCGACCTCGACGCCGCCACCGCCCTGTGCCAACGCCACGACCGGCATCATCTGGTGCTGGATCACCTGGGCAAGCCCGACATCACCAACGGCCCGGCCGGTTGGGCAGAACACCTGGCGCCGCTCGCCGCCCTGCCCCACGTCAGTTGCAAGTTGTCGGGCCTGCTCACCGAAGCCGGGCCCGACCAGCGCAACGCTCGTGCCTTGCGCCCTTACATCGAACTGGCACTGGAACTGTTCGGCGCCGAGCGCTTGATGTTCGGCTCGGACTGGCCGGTGTGCCTGCTGGCAGGCGAATACCAGGGCACCTGCCAATTGCTGCAACAGACCCTCGGCCAGCTGTCGCCCAATGAACAGCAGGCGATCTGGGGCGGCACCGCCCAGCGGGTCTATCACCTTGAAGGAAACTGCCCATGAATCTGCATTTGCAGGACCGCGTGATCATCGTCACTGGCGGTGGCTCGGGGATAGGCGCCGCCATCTCCCTGGGACTGATTGCCGAAGGCGCGATCCCGGTGATTTTCGGTCATCAACCGTTGTCGCCAGCCTTCGCGGCCGAGCTGGAACAGCAAGGCCAAAGCCACTTCATCCGCGTCGAGTTGCGTGATGAAGACGCCTGCCGCGCGGCCGTCAACGAAGTGTTGCAACGCTTCGGGCGCATCGACGGCCTGGTGAACAATGCCGGGGTCAACGACGGTGTGGGGCTGGACGCCGGGCGTGCCGCCTTCGTCGAGTCCCTGGAAAAGAACCTGATTCACTACTACCTCATGACCCACCTGTGCCTCGACGCCCTCAAGGCCAGTCGCGGGGCGATCGTGAATATCAGCTCCAAGACGGCCCTCACCGGCCAGGGTGGCACCAGCGGTTATACCGCCGCCAAAGGTGCGCAGCTGTCGCTGACCCGGGAATGGGCGGCGTCCTTGCTGGAGTTCGGCATCCGGGTCAATGCGGTGGTGCCTGCCGAGGTGCTGACACCGTTGTACCAACGCTGGATCGATGGCTTCGACAACCCCGAAGCCAAGCTCGCCGCCATCGTCGAAAAAATCCCCTTGGGCAAGCGGATGACCACCCCCGAGGAAATTGCCGACAGCGTGTTGTTCCTGCTCTCACCTCGCGCGTCTCACACCACTGGGCAATGGCTGGTGGTGGACGGTGGCTACACCCATTTGGACCGGGCGCTGACATGAGCGGCCAACGTTACTGCCTGGCGCTGGACCTGGTCGACGACGAGGCATTGATCGTCGAGTACCAGCAGTTGCATCAACGCATCTGGCCCGCCGTGGCCGAACATCTGCGCAGCCAGCACATCCTGGAGATGCAGATCTGGCGCCTGGGCACACGGCTGTTCATGGTCATGGACACTGCGGCCGGGTTCAGCTTCGACGGGTTGGACCACGCCGCACGCGCCAACCCTGAAGTGCAAGCCTGGGAAACCATGATGTGGCGTTTCCAAGTGCCCACGCCGTGGACTGACCCTAGTGGCAAATGGCAGCCGCTGACGCAGATTTTCAGCCTCACCGACCAACCGTAGTACCCGCTGCATCGCACGCCTTGATCCCATAAAAACAACAGGAGAAGCGTCATGTTAAGCAAAGACACACACCTGCCTGGCACCCGCGCGGTGCCGACCTATCGCTGGGCGCTGATGCTGGTGACCAGTCTGTTCTTCCTCTGGGGCTTGTCCTACGGTTTGCTGGACGTCCTGAACAAGCATTTCCAGGAAGTCCTGCACGTCAGCAAGGCACAGTCCGGGCTGTTGCAAGGTGCATATTTCGGCGCGTATTTCCTGATCGCCCTGCCGGCGGGGCTGCTGATGGACCGTCACGGCTACAAAGCCGGGATCCTCTTGGGCTTGTGCCTGTATGCAGCAGGCGCCTTGCTGTTCATGCCGGCGGCGGCTGCAGCAAGTTTTCCGTTTTTCCTGTTCGCGCTGTTCGTCATTGCCTGCGGCCTGGGCTGCCTGGAGACTGCCGCCAACCCGTATGCCACGGTGCTGGGCGAACCCCAGGGCGCCGAGCGGCGGTTGAACCTGGCGCAATCCTTCAACGGCCTTGGCCAGTTCTTCGGCCCGCTGATTGGCGGCGCGATGTTCTTCAGCACCGGCAGTACGCCGGTCTCGGACATGAGTTCGCTGCAAACCACCTATGTGGTGATCGCGGTTCTGGTATTGCTGGTGGCGCTGTTGATCGCCCGCACACCGCTGCCGGATCTGCGCGCCCAGGAGCAAGCACTGCAACCGGTGGCCGGCAAGGGGCTGTGGCAGTATCCGGAGTTCGTTGGTGGGGTGATCACGCAGTTTTTCTACGTGGCGGCCCAGGTCGGAGTCGGCGCATTTTTCATCAACTACGTCACCGAGCATTGGGCACAGATGGGCAGCCAGCACGCAGCCTACCTGCTGTCGATCGCGATGCTGGCTTTCATGTTCGGGCGCTTTTTCAGCACCTGGTTGATGGGACGGGTCAGCGCGCAAAAGCTGCTGCTGATCTATGCGCTGATCAATATCGCGTTGTGTGCGCTGGTGGTGATTGGCCTGGAAGGCATCTCGGTGATCGCGTTGATTGCAGTGTTCTTCTTCATGTCGATCATGTTCCCGACGCTGTTTGCCATGGGCGTGAAAAACCTCGGGCCGCACACCAAGCGCGGCAGTTCGTTCATGATCATGGCGATTGTCGGCGGCGCGTTGATGCCGTACTTGATGGGCAAGGTGGCGGATAACAGCACGGTGGCGCTGGCTTATTTGTTGCCTATGGGCTGTTTCGTGGTTGTGGCGGTGTATGCCCGTAGTCGGTTGCGCCATCCATGAAGTATCGCCCCGGCGTCGTCCCAAACGTGCGCCGGAACATGGCAATAAAGGCACTGACGTTTTCATAACCCAAGTCCAGCGCAACCCGGGTGACCGGTACGTGCGCCGCCAGTAACTCCAAGGCGCGCAACAACCGCGCACGCTGACGCCATTGGCTGAAGGTGAACCCGGTCTCGGCGACAAACCGCCGGGCCAGCGTACGCGGGGATACGCTGGCCAACTGTGCCCATTGCTCCAGCAGGCGGTTGTCGCTCGGGTCGTCAGCCAGCGCCTGGGCGATGCGCAACAGCCGCGGGTCCTGGGGCAGCGGCAAGCCAAATGGTTCCTGGGGCAAGCCGGCGATTTCATCAAGGATCACCTGGGCAATTCGCGCCTGTGGCGGCTCCAGCTGCGGCTCGGCCCAGGTTGCCGCGCGCCTGACAGCCTCCAGTAACAAGGCCGACGTGGCGATAACACACGTCTGTTGCGGCAGACCGGCACACGCCTGAGGGTCGACATACACACTCCATCCATCAAACGGCCCGTGGGAACGCAGGGAGTGGGAGCAATCAGGCACGATCCACACCGCGTGAGTGGCCGGCACCACCCAGTGCTGATGCGCCGCCTGTACCGAGAGCAAACCGCGCTGGGCCCCTAGCAGTTGGCCCCGGGCATGCTGATGGGGCGCGGTGGCGCGCTCGACGGGGCTGCTACGCAACGTTGCCACCAGCAAGGGACCGCCGATTGCATTGGCAAGTTGAGGTGAAACGAGGGTGGGCGACATATGGCAGCTTTACCGTATTGAATGACCCGAATAAGGCAGTGTAGCCACATGTACGCGCCTAGACTGTGGATTCATTCATTGAGGACACTGTCATGCGTGCAGAAGACTTGCTTCCCGATCATCTCGACCAAGGCCAATTCAATGGCGTGATCGTGCGCAAAGGCACGGTGGGGGCGTTCCTCGCCAACGCCAGAACCTGGTGCAACCCAGCCACCCCGGGCGAACAGCGACTGCTGGCCGAACAGGACATGCTGGAAGCCCTCCCCGCATTGCAAGCCCTGGGTTTGTTTGAGGTGTTGCAGGTGCGGGATGCCGAGTTGGCCCGGCTGCTGAAGTGAGAGGATCGGCCTGGAAGGTGGTAATCCACCGCAAGAATCCCGGGGTTCGCCAGTTCTCGCGGGGATTACGCACCTTCCAGACCACCTCGCACAGCAGACGATCACTCGTCCTACACGCTGATAGTGGTTGGAAAAGCCAATCGCGTTCCATGCTCCTGGAAAAATTGTTGGCGCTGTGTTCAGGCATGTCAAAGGAACCCGGCTCGCTCGATACGGCCTGATGTGCAAGGATGTTGCGCTGCACATCGTTCGTTGAACGCAAAACCAAGGATTTGTCATGACCGCCATCAGCACCCCAGCGCCCGTGGTACCCGGGCGGCTGGAACAAATGTCCACCCGCATCGCGTTTTTTATCGCCGGTTTCGGCATCGCCGCCTGGGCACCGCTGGTGCCTTATGCCAAGGCCCGCGCCCAACTCAATGAGGGCACCCTCGGCCTGTTGCTGCTGTGCCTCGGCGTAGGGTCGATGATCGCAATGCCGGTCGCAGGGGCCCTGGCCTCTCGCTTTGGCATCCGGCGAGTGGCCACCGGCGGGACCATCCTGATCTGCCTTGGCCTGCCGATGCTCGCCACCGTCACCTCGGTTCCGCTGCTGATGGCTGCGCTGTTTGTATTCGGCGCCGGCCTCGGCACGGTGGACTCCACGGTCAACCTGCAAGCGGTGATGGTCGAACGGGCCAGCGGCAAGACCATGATGTCGGGCTTTCACGGGCTGTTCAGCCTGGGCGGAATTGTCGGTGCGGCGGGGGTCAGCGGGTTGCTGGGTTTGGGGTTATCGCCGTTGCAGGCCACCCTCGCCGTGATCGTTGTCATCGCGGTGGCCTTGCTCAAGGCCGGGCCACACTTGCTGCCCTATGGCAGCGAAAGCTCCGGGCCCGCCTTTGCCGTTCCCCACGGGGTGGTGCTGTTTATCGGCTGCCTGTGCTGCATCGTGTTTCTCGCCGAAGGCGCCGTGCTGGACTGGAGCGCAGTATTCTTGAGCGCCGAGCGCGGCCTTGACGAAGCCTATGCAGGCCTTGGCTACGCAGCTTTTGCCTTGACGATGACCGTCGGGCGCCTTACCGGTGACAGGATTGTTCGCCGTCTGGGGGCAACCCGGGTGATCGTGTTCGGTGGTGCTCTTGCTGCGGCCGGTATGTTGCTGGCGACGCTGTTTCCTGCGTGGGAAACCGCCTTGCTGGGGTATGCCCTGGTAGGTGCCGGGTGTTCGAACATCGTACCGGTGCTGTACACCGCCGTCGGCAAGCAGACCGTCATGCCGGAACACATTGCCGTGCCCGCCATCACCACCCTGGGTTACACCGGCATTCTCGCCGGCCCTGCGGTGATTGGCTTTATCGCCCATGGCAGCAGCCTGAGCACGGCCTTTGTGCTGATTGCCGTGCTGCTGATCGGTGTGGCGATCAGTGGGAAAATATTGCGGGTTTGACGGGTAACCCCATAACGCCTCATTCGTTGAGGCGTTACCCGGGCTTATCGGGTTTTATTGTGCTCGAGCCAACGATCAAGGGTTTTGTTACTGAGCCAACCCTCTTGGTGATGGCTGCCAAAAATACGCCGACCCGTGCCGTGGGCGTTTTCCAGGGACTGCAATAGCCCGGGGCGATCCACAATATTCTTCGCCATATACACCTGCTGTTCATCGTATTTTTTTCGCGCCAACCCCGTGATGGGGTCCAGGACGGGTTCACCCTGGCTGTCGAGTTCGTCCGGGTCCTTGCTCATGGCAACCAGCAACTCGATGTTGACGTAGCCGATGCATTCAAAGAAGCCCTTACGGTCCCGGGACCTGTCACGCAACTCGGTAAACATCGCCTTGAATACCTGGACAAGCTCAGCGTTGCTCTTGGCGTGGAAAGGGTCTGGGCTGAAGGCACTGGGATCGCTGTTGCCGAACACCACACTTTCAGCCTTTGAAAGGCTTTCCCGGGTGATGTAGCCGTCCTGATCGGTAATCGCATCGATCAGGCGCGGGCGCTGGACCAGTGCCTTGGCCAGCAAAATCGCACTGTCGAATTTCTGGTTATCGCCGATTGTTTTGCCGGCGATTCGTTGCAGCGAAGACAGCGTCAGTCCGTCACTTTTCATGGAGTTCTTTCAGCGTGGGAAAACTGACTTTCAGCGCTTTCACCAACTCGCTGTCTGGCAACTGGAGGTTGGGATTCGGTGACCCGGCGCGAGGGGCAACACCGTTTTGAAGCGTACGATGATGCGGCACCACCTCATAGGGCCTGGCCGACCGCAAAGGTGGCCTGTAACCGGAAGACCGAACAGCCGTAGCGCCAGGATGGGCTTGCCGGCCAGCATCACCAGGCTCAATTGAAGCCACCTGAGCGGTACGCCCTCCCTCACCCGCTGTCACATCAAATGGGCCTGTACCACCGGGCTGCAGGTAGCCTGATCCGCGATCAATTCTCATGATTCATCTCCACCAATTTTAGATCCACGCTTGCCTGGACATCACCCCGGTAACGGCCGTATCGCTCGCGCGATTAACAAGCCAAAGGTGTGTGGTGCCCTGCAGGCAATGGTTCCGCCGTAGCGAAGCGTTCCAATGACAACATGTAAAAAGCGAAAAATCAGTGGTCTTTTGGTTCGCTCGGCGAAGCCGGTTTCGTCTCCTGCCAAACGCCTTTGATCGCGCCGACCATCGATCCCATCGCTGCGCAAAACTGGCGTAACACAGAAGCTTCAGCGGCAGGCAACTGCCCGTTGGGCAGCATACCCTTGATGAAGTCGTCGGCAGCCGGAGCCTGAAACTTGTGCTGCCCGGTGAAGTTCTTCACTCGCAGGGCCTCTGCACCCTGCTCGCGATTTATACCCTGCGGCAAAACATCATGACCCGCCGGCGGGTTGGAGGCTGGCGGGGGCCCGGGATGGCGTGACCCAAACGACGTTGACGTCATGTCTAAGCCCTCGCTGGGAATGTAAAAGCAGCGGATTGATCAGAACAGGTCATCACGCCACGAAGCATACGCAGCGCGATCAAGGCCGTGACGGGGTTTAGCGCGACAACCAGCGCAACGCGTCCTTGTGGATCTTGCCGTCGTGGGGACGATTGCCAGTGTTTTCCATTTGTTGGAGCAAATGGGAACGCTGAGTGACTTCCTTCGCCAGTTGAATGAGTGCATCCGTCCGCGGGCGACCGGTCAGAGGCTTCGCAGCAAGTTGGCGCAGCTCTTTGATTTCTATCGCGGGGTTCCAAAAGCCACTTTTCAAATCGCCAAACCGTTCAAGCATGGCTTGGGCAAGCTCCTTGTCGTCGTGATATTTGAAAGGGTTTGTCGAGTTGATGATCATGGTAATTTTCAACCTGTCGATCAACCCATCCAAGTGCCCCGTGGAGCTGTGACGGTCAAGGGCTTCTACCAGTCCCGGCCGTTTCAGGATTTCCCTGGCCGCGCGGATGTTATGGTCGGTGGCGGCGTGACCGGTCAACGGTCTGCTCGCCATGCTTGCCAGGTTTTCCGGCGTGACGTATTGCGCCCCCCGTCCGCCGAAACTATCGAAATTATCCAGCAGATGCTTGGCCAACGCTTCGTTAGTCTTACCTGAATACAGCGGATCCGGCCTGCCGGAAACCGGGCCGCAATACCCTGGATTCGGCTTCGGCGGCTTGCCGATACATGGCCGGCACGGCTCCGGGTCCGGCATCGGTGGCTTGCCGATGCCTGGCCGGCATGCCCCTGGGTCCGGCTTTGGCGGTTTGCCGATACCCGGGCGGCACGGCTCCGGGTCCGGCATCGGTGGCTTGCCGATACCTGGCCGGCAGGCTCCTGGGTTCGGCTTTGGCGGTTTAACGATACCTGGGCGGCACGGCTCCGGGTCCGGCGTCGGTGGCTTGCCGATACCTGGCCGGCAAGCGCCTGGGTTCGGCTTTGGCGGTTTGACGATACAGGGGCGGCACGGGGGCGCAGTGTGGTTGTGAATTGAGGCAGTGGTCTGATTGGACGCGGATACCGACATAGGCATCTCCTGTTCGGCGGGTTTTCAGGGAGCGCCTCCTCCTCCAGAGCACCACGACGAAGTGATCGTCCAGGCACTGTATGAAAAGCGGGCAAACCTGTGTGGCCGAACGGTCGGATTCAGTTCCGGTGAAAGCGAGGAAAGGTCGCAGCCCGTGCCGACAATGCCGGCACAGGCTGCGACCTCTGAATCAACTGCGGGTCAAAACCCGACGCTGGCCTGCACAAAGAACGTGCGCGGCTGGCCCAGGTAGATCCCGGAGTTGTTGTCGCTGGAGCGGGTGTAGTGCTCCTGGTTGAAGACGTTTTTAACCCCGACGCCCAGCTTCAGGTTCGACAGCTGCGCGCCGAAGTCATAACCGCTGCGCACGTTCACCGAGACATAGCCGGGAATGTCCCCGTACTGGCCATCGGCGGTCGGCTGAGTGATGTAAGTCGTGCCGGTACCCGGCGCACGCTGGCCGGACTGCGCGTAGACGTCCAGGTTGTGGGTCCAGTGGTTGATGTCGTAACGCAGCCCCAGGGTGGCCACTTCACGGGAGTACAGCGGCAAGTCGCGCCCCTTGAAGGCAACGTCGCCTTCAGAGGTGGCCTTGGTGTAAGTGAAGCCGGCGTTGGCGGTCAGGCCGTCCAGCCGCGGGTCCAGGTTCGACAAGTCGTAATGGGCCGACGCTTCGATGCCTTCGTGCTTGGTGGCGCCGAGGTTGGTCCAGCCCACATCGTTGCTGACGTATTGCAACTCGTCCGAGAAGTCGATGTAGAACAACGTCACTTCACCGCCCCAGACGTTGTCGTTGTAACGGGTACCGATCTCGTAGGTCTTGGCTTTTTCCGGGTTCAGGCCGTTCGCGGTCTGATCACCGTTACCGCCCTGGCCCAGCTGAAAGTACTGCAGGCTGCCGAAGGACGTTTCGTAGTTGGCGAACAGCTTCCAGGCATCGGAGACGTGGTACATCACGCTCAGGGCCGGCAGCGGTTCGTTGTTGTGGATCTCGCGACGTTTCTCCTGGACCGTGGTGCCATTCAGGGCGACTACCGGACGGTCGTGCCATTCGGTGCGAATCTGCTCAAAGCGAACGCCCGGGGTAACGGTCCACTTGCCGATATCAATCTTGTTATCGATGTAGAACGAGTTGGCCTCGGTGCCGCCGGTCCGGTCCTGGTACACGTGGCCGTCATTCTGGCCTACCGGCGTCGGCACGTTGTTGACCAGCGCCAGGCTGGTGGCCTGCTCGTGCATGCCCTCCTTGAGGTAGCGATAGCCGACGCTGACTTCCTGGGTACTCGGTCCCAGGTCAAACACGTGGGACACCCGCGGCTCGATGCCGAAGGTGTAGTAGGTGCGCGGGTAGGAACCCAGGGTTTTCAGGTCGCGGTTGGCGATGTTGCTGCCGCGGAAACTGTCGGAGTAGTACGTCAGCACTTCAGCCTGGGTGCGGTCGTCGATCTGCCGGATGTACTTGAAGGACATATCCTTGCGCCGGCCATTGAAGTTGTCCCAGTCACGCACCGATTGATACGGGTTGGCATCGTACTGCTTCTGGGTCAGGCCGCCGGGCATGTCGGCGCTGGCGTCGTAGTAGTGGAAATTCAGCGAGAAATCGTCTTGATCAGTCGGCGCCCAATGGGTCTTGAAGATCACGTCGTCGATGTCGTTGGAGTTGTTGCGGTCGCGGTAACCATCGCCCTTGGTCCCGGAATACAACAACGCAGCGCCGATACCGTTGTCGGCGGTGCCGCCGATGAAAGCGTTTTCAATATGCTTCCAGCCGCCGTGGGCTGCCGTTTCCAGGGTGGTGCCGACTTCACCGGAGAATTTTTCCGGAATGGCGCGGGTCACGAAGTTGATCACGCCACCGACGTTCTGTGGCCCATAACGCACGGAGCCCGCGCCGCGCACCACGTCGATGCTGTCGAGGTTGCCCGAGGAAATCGGCGCCATCGACAACTGCGGTTGACCGTAAGGGGCAAATGCCGCCGGTACGCCGTCGATCAATACCGTGGAGCGTGGCGACAGACGCGAGGTCAGGCCGCGCACGCCGACGTTGAGGGAAATATCACTGCCGCCGGTACCGTTGGCCTCCTGCACCTGCACCCCGGGAATGCGGCGCAGCACGTCGCCGACGCTCATCGCGCCCTGCTCCACCATGGCCTCACGACGGACCACGGTGCGCGCGCCGGGGTGGTTCTGCACCACTTCGGCATTCGCATCACCCAGCCAGTCGCCGACGACCTTGATGTCGGTGGCACCCAGCTCCAGCGGCGAACCGGCTTCGCCGGTGCCTTTGCCCAGCGGGCGCAGGGTCACGGAGCCGGCGTCGATTTGATAATCCAGGCCGCTGCCTTGCAACAATTGGCGTAGGGCTTGTTCTGGCGACAGCTTGCCGTCGACGGCCGGGGCTTGTTTGCCGGCCACCATGTCGGGGCTGAAGAACACTTGCAGCGACGTCTGCTGGCCCAACTGGCTCAAGGCCGATCCCAGGGACTGGGCCTGAATATGAATCGCGTCGTCAGCATAGGCCGCCGGCAGTGCGGCGCTGACGGCCAGTGCCAGGGCGAGGGGTGCCCAACGGGATGATTTATTGTTTTTCACGGCGAGTTTTTTCACGTCGAACGGAGTCCTGTGATCGCAAGAGAGTGCGGCTGTTAATGCAAACCAGTTGCAGTTGCACAAGAAGACGAAGAACTCGGAAAAAACCTGAATCTATCGTGAAATTATTTCCTGGCTACCGTCCGGCAAGGTGCGCAAGGCCACCGGAAGAATGTGCGGCAAGGCCTTGAGCAAGGCGTCGGTGTCGGTGGATTTGAACACACTGGTCAAGCGCAGGTTGCTCACCGCAGGCGTACTGACCCGCAACGGTTGCTCGCGGTAACGCGAGACTTCCCGGGCGACTTCGCCGAGGGTAGCGTTGTTGAACACCAGCTTGCCGGTGCGCCAGGCCGTCAGTTCTTCTGGGTTGACGGCGTAGGCAGCCGCCACCTGGCCCCGGTCGTCCACATGGGTGCCCCGGCCGGCCGTGAGCATCACGACGGCATCGGATGTGCGTCCTTGTACCTTGACCGTACCGGCCTCGACCACCACGCGGGTCTGGTCGTCATCGCGACGCACGTCGAAACGTGTACCGGTGACCGTCACCTGCCCTGCCCCCGCCGACACCACAAAGGGCCGGCTGGTGTCGTGTTCGACACTGAACATCGCCTCGCCCTGCTTGAGTTCGATGCCGCGCTGACCTTTTACGTAATGCACCGCCACCACGCTGCGGCTGTTCAAATCCATCAGCGAACCGTCGGGCAGCGCCACCTGCCGGCGCTCCCCCAGCGCGGTGCTGAATTCGGCGTTGTACGTCGCCGGATGATCCAGGCCACTGAACAACCCAAGGCCCAGGGCCACCGCCAGCACACTCGCCGCCACCCCATAGCGCAGCACTGGCCGGCGCTTCGCACGCGGTTCTGGGGCATCGCACAACGCCTGCAAGCGTGCCTTTGGCACCAGGTCAGTGGCGCTCCACAAACCCTGCAGCACATCAAATTCGTACTGGTGCTCGGCATGCTCCGCACGCCAGGCATCAAAACGCTCGCGTTCTTCGACGCTCAACGGGCTGTCCTGCACACGCACAAACCACTGCGCTGCCTCATCGCGGGCCGTCGCACTGCCGCAGGCACACTCACGGGTATCCATCATGGAAGATCCTGTTTCAAAGCGGGCATTGGTCATGGGGCCATAGCGTCCAGGCGGTCACGTAGATGCCGCAGGGTGCGGATCATATACTTTTCCACCATGTTTTTAGACAGGCCCAGGCGCTCGGCGATTTCCTGCTGGGTCAGGCCTTCGATCTTTTGCCAGATGAAAATCTTGCGGCAATTAAGCGGCAACTCGGCCAAGGCTCGCTCGATGGAATCCGCCAGCTGGATCGCGTGCATGAAATGCTCCGGGTCGCCACTGTGGGGAGAACGCTGATCAAAGGCCTCCAGCGTCATCGCCTCCCGACGGTCTTCGCGACGATAGGCGTCAACTGCGATATTGCGCGCCGTTTGATGCAGATAGGCACGAGGTTGCTCAACTGCGCTGGATTTTGACTCAAGCACCCGCACAAAAGTGTCGTGGGCCAGGTCTTCGGCCTGCTGACGGTTTCTCAGGCGGCGCGTCCAGGTCCCGATCAACTCTTCATAGTGCTCGAAAAAGCCTGTTCTGCGGGGCGGCTGAGGAGTCATCTGGGTGCACTGGGGAGGCGGGGCGTGAATAGTAATGCTTCCTATTAAGTGGAGCAATTGCTTCCCGTCGTCCTCTTTCCTTGACCCTTGTGCAACCCGCCCAATCCCGGCAGCATTCGCCCGTGACTTTCACGGACGAGCACCTTATGACCCTGCCCTTTTTCGCCCCCTTTCTCCTCACCACTGAACGCCTGGGCCTGCGTCCTCCCCATCAGGATGATTGGCGCGCGCTGTTTGCCATCTGGTCCGATCCCGAGGCCATGCGCTACTTTTCCTTTCCCACCATGACCCGCGCCGAGCAGGCCGTTGAACGCTTCGGCCAACTGATGGAAGCCTCGATTGCCGGTGAAGACCTGGTGTGCATGGTGGAGTTGCTGGCCACCGGCGAGGTGATCGGCAGTTGCGACCTGTTCAATGTGGATGAGCAATGCGGTCGTGCCGAAATCGGCTTTACCCTGAACCGCCAGCATTGGGGCAAGGGCTACATGAGCGAGGCGGCCCGCGCCGTGATCGACCACGGCTTCAACACCGTTGGGCTGCGCCGCCTTGAAGCCGATATCGACCCACGCAACCTGGGCTCCGCAAGATTGCTCGAGCGCCTGGGTTTTGTGCGCGAAGGCCTGCTGCGCGAGCGCTGGGTGGTCGGCGATGAGATCTCGGACAGCGCGCTGTATGGCCTGCTCAAGCGTGACCGCCCTGCCTGACCCACAACGGGCGTCCCTTCTTCATTCCCACGATCAAGGCCAACAGAATCAAGCCCATGGCCTGCCACTGCGAAACCCCGGGGCGCTCCCCCAGAATCAGCATCGAGCTGACGATACCAAACACCGGGATCAGCAGTGACAGGGGTGCCACCCGGGAAACCGGGTACTCGCGCAACAACAGGTTCCAGCCCCAATAGCAGAAGTGCGTCGCGCCATATACCTGGAACGCCAGCGAGAACAACGCCACGCCGTTCAACTGCCCCGGCAACGCGATAAAGGCTTGCGGGCCGTCCAGCAGCCACGTCAACAGCACCAGCGGCAACGGTGCAAACAGGCTGGCCCAGACCACGAAGGCAAAGATCTCCCGCACCCCGGAAACCTTGATGATGATATTGCCGATGCTCCAGGCCAACGCGCTGAACAGCACCAGGGCAAACCCCAGCATCGTCGCCGTCCCCTGCACACCCAACAGCACCAAGCCCATGGCCGCCAGCGCCACGCTGATCAATTGCGGCAGGGACAGGCTTTCACGAAACAGCAGCACGCCCCAGCCCAGGGTGAAAAATGCGCTGAACTGGATCAATAGCGACGCGCTGCCGGGGGGTACGCCCATGGCGATCCCGAGGTTGATCAAGGCCCACATCGCCACCCCGAAGATCAAGCCGTAGGCCGCCAGCCACTTCACCGCCACCTGGGGTCGTTTTACCAGAAACACCCAGGGCAATGCCGCCAGGGTGAAACGCAGGGCCGTCAGCAACAATGGGTTGATCTCGGCCAGGCCCAGCTTGGTGATGGGGAAGTTGAATCCCCACATGGCCGTCACCAGGACGGCCAATAACAGGTGTTTGTGCTTCATGGTGACGGGGTCCATTTGCTGGTTGGCACGATAAGAGGCCGTGCATCCGGCAGATTTTTTCGCAAATCGTGATGGCCCGCCTGCGATTGTGGGTCAACAAAGGCTAGAATCAGGCCATGCCCGATATTCATCCCTACGAAAACACCCCTCGCGACGTGGTCGTGACCGCTATCGACTATGCCGACGGCCAGCTGTTCCCTGACCACGCGCACCCGCGCGGCCAGTTTGCGTATGCCAGCCGGGGTGTCATCACGGTCTACACCGCTACCGGTAACTGGGTCGTGCCGCCCCGCCGCGCGATCTGGGTGCCGCCGCATGTGTCCCACGCCATGCTGATGCGCGGGCCGGTGACGATGCTCAACACCTACATCCGCCCGCAGGCGGCGCGGCGGCTGGAGTTGCCGCAAGCGTGCCAGGTGTTGGACGTCTCGCCGCTGCTCGGGCAGTTACTGGAGAAGGCCGTGGAGGTGCCTGCGCGTTACGCGATGGGTGGCCGCGATAGCTATTTGATGGGCTTGCTGCTGCACGAGATCGCCCAGATGCCGGTGCTGCCGCTCAGTGCGCCGTTGCCTGCCGAGCCGCGGTTGGCGAAGGCTTGCGAGGGGTTTCTGGCCGGGCCTTCGTTGGAGGTCAGCATTGATGCCATGGCGCTCGGCGCGGGGATGAGCCGCCGGACGTTTACCCGGCAGTTTCGTCAGGCCACGGGTATCAGTTATCTGCAGTGGCGCCAGCAAGCCTGCCTGCTGGCGGGGATTGTGCGGCTGGGCAATGGGGAACCGGTGACCAGGGTGGCGCTGGATTTGGGGTATAGCAGCCCGAGTGCGTTTGCGACGGTATTCAAGCGTGTATTGGGTGAGGTGCCGAGTCGGTATTTCACCAGGGAGTTGCGGGGGGTGGGTCGGGGTACATATCCATAATTTTCGTAACGGCGACTATTGGTTCCGCTCTTACAGCGGCTCACTTTTGAACAGCGCAAAAGTAAGCAAAACGCTCTTGCCCCACCACTCGGCACCTCGCCCAGGCTCGGTGTGCCCTCACTCCGGCTTTGGACCGTGGGCCGCCGCGATGGGCCATCCTTGGCCCAGCGCGGCTAACCCGGCGTCCTGCCGGGTTACCCACGCTCCAAAGCCTGCGTTCGGCCAGCGTGGTTTAATGGGGCGCCTAAGATCAAGATCAAGATCAAAAACAGATCAACAGCACAGCGGCCTACCGGCCGGCTTGAGTGTTAAAAGCCAGATCAAAAGCTACAGCGAAAGCAGAGCTGCTTTTCTGTGGGAGCTGGCTTGCCTGCGATGCAGACACCTCGGTTTTTCAGATACACCGAGGCGATGCCATCGCAGGCAAGCCAGCTCCCACATTTGACCGTGCCCACTTTTGATTTGGCTTTTGCTTCACCACACTCAAGCCGGCCGGTAGGCCGCTGTGCTGTTGCTTTTGATCTTGATCTGACTGCCCCGATAAGCCCGAGGCCGAACGCAGGTATTGCGGAGCGGGTAAACCGGCAGGACGCCGGTTTACCCGCGCCGGGCCATGGATGGCCCGTCGCGGCGGCCCGC